>JAGXLV010000082.1 GCA_018334495.1 Oleiphilaceae bacterium | reverse complement strand
TTGCCGCGAGGCGCCAGAAGATCAATACGCTGATCCTTCCGGATGCCAACAAGGGCGATTATGAAGAATTACCGGACTACCTGAAGGAAGGTCTGGACGTGCATTTTGCCCGCCAGTATTCCGATGTGTTCCAGGTTTGTTTTGGCGACAAGCCGGGCAGCCAGAAAAACAGCATGCACTAGGGGCGCGCCTGGTTAATGCATCCGTTAACCAGGCCGGCCCTATGAGTCAGCCGACGACGGTTTTCTGGCGCCGCCTTTCCAGCCGTCCTCCCGTAACACCGGGCCCACATCCAGAACGGGTGAGGCGTCAATGTCGTCTGCATCCATCATGCTGGCGACCCGCTGAAGCGACGCAATAATCATGGTCTGCTCCCACTGGTGCAGGCCATGAAATCGCTGAATGAATTCCTCCTGCAGGGGCTGCGGCGCGCGGTTCAGCTTGTCGCCGCCCTCATCTGTCAGATGGGCATGCACTTTTCGTTTATCCCGGGTGTTGCGGACGCGGTAAACCAGATTGCGATGCTCAAGCCGGTCCAGAATCGTGGTCACCGTTGCCTGACTCAGGCTCACCTTGTCAGCGATGGTCCCGATGGTGACCTCCCCGAGGCCTCTGATCGTGCGCATGATCAACAATTGCGGACCGGTGAGCCCGGAATGCTTGCTTAACTGCTTTGAATGCAGATCCGTCGCCCGGATAACCCGCCTCAGGGCGACCAGAACCTGCTCGTAGTTATTAACACCTTCACTGCCTCCGGCACTCTCTTCGGAACCAGCGGCTTCGCTGCCGCGCTGTCTTGAGTACCACATTTTCTCATTCGACATTACACGAAAACCTCTCTTGAACTGGCGCCGCCAGAGCAATCAACGGGATGACGGCCAAGGCATAAATAGCACCGCTATTACTTACACCACTAAGCATTAGAAATAGTTACTGGCAAAATAGCAAGGACTGACCATCTCCGGCTTGACAACGAGAGGTTGCTAATGTTCTTTAGATACCTGTGTATACTGAATAAACAATGACCCAAAACAGGTAACACCCCCATGAAAACTTCAGTCGCAAAACTTGCCACAGCGGTGACGGCCTCAGCTGCCCTGCTGGGTGCGGGCCACGCATCCGGTGAAATCAAAATCGGTATTGCCGGCCCCCAGACCGGGCCGGTTGCCCAGTACGGAGAGATGCAATTTTCCGGCGCGCGCATGGCCATCGAAGAAATCAATCGCCAGGGCGGCGTTATGGGCGAAGAGTTGACAGCCGTTGAATATGACGATGTCTGTGACCCCAAACAAGCAGTTACAGTCGCCAACCGTCTGGTCAACGAGGGCGTTCGCTTTGTCGTCGGCCACCTGTGCTCCAGTTCGACTCAGCCGGCTTCCGATATCTACCACGATGAAGGCGTCCTGATGATCACCCCGGCATCCACCAGCCCGGGCATCACCGAGCGCGGCTATGATCTGGTGTTCCGCACCATCGGCCTGGACAGCATGCAGGGCCCGGTTGCGGCCAACTACCTGATCGACCAGGACCCGGAGCGGGTTGCGGTTGTGCACGATAAACAGCAGTACGGCGAAGGCATCGCGACAGAAGTGCGGGATACGCTTGTCGACGCTGGCGTAGAAGTGCCCATCTTTGACGGCATCACCGCCGGCAACAAAGATTTCTCGTCATTGGTCACCAAACTCAAACAGGCCGACGTGGATTATGTCTACTACGGCGGCTATCACCCGGAACTGGGGCTGATTCTGCGACAGGCCGAGCGTGCTGGCCTGGACGCCACTTTCATGGGCCCCGAGGGCGTTGGCAACAAGGACATTAACAGCATCGCCGGCGACGCCGCTGAAGGCCTGCTGGTGACCCTGCCGCCCGCCTTCGAGGAAAAGCCGGAGAACCAGGACCTGGTTGAAGCCTTTGAAGAAAAAGGTGAGGACCCTTCCGGTCCTTTCGTGCTTACCTCCTACACAGCCGTGCAACTGATCGCCAACGGCATCGAACAGGCCGAATCGACTGATCCTATTGAAGTCGCCGGGGCACTGCGCGAGGGTAAATTCGAAACCCCCATCGGCACCGTGGAATACGACGAGAAGGGCGACCTCGAATCGTTTGAATTTATCGTTTACGAATGGCATTCAGATGGCACCAAAACTCCGGTAGACTAGCCGCCGATCCTTGGGGATTCGCAATAACTCCCTGATCATCCGCGATAGACACCTTCCCACCGTTCTGCGGGGGAAGGTGTTTTTTTAAGCCCCCTGCCTCACACCCGGCAAGACCGAAAGGCTCGGTAACCGGTTTCAAGCGTGGCGGGGGCACAGCAGTCTTCCGGAGCGAGATACATGCTGGACTCCTATTTCCTTCAGCAACTGATCAACGGCCTGACAATCGGCAGCGCCTACGCCTTGATTGCCATCGGTTACACCATGGTTTACGGCATCATCGGTATGATCAATTTCGCTCACGGCGAAATCTACATGATCGGTGCCTACACCTCTCTCATTGTTATCAGCGGCCTGGCCGCTCTGGGCATCGCCTGGCTGCCAGTGGTGCTTATCGTCGCCCTGCTCGGCGCTGTCATTGTATCCAGCTCCATGGGCTGGGCGGTGGAACGGGTGGCCTATCGACCGGTCCGCGGCCGGCACCGGCTCATTCCGCTGATTTCCGCCATCGGCATGTCGATCTTTCTGCAGAATTATGTCCACCTGGCCCAGGGCTCCAGAAACATGGGGTTCCCGACATTAATGGAAGGCGGCTTCACCTTCGGTGACGCGGGCAGCTTCCAGACCTCACTGTCCTATATCCAGATCACCATTTTCGTGATCACCCTGATCTGCATGGCCGCGCTGTCGGTGTTTATCGCTCGCTCGAAAACCGGCCGGGCCTGCCGCGCCGTGTCGCAGGACCTGGGCATGTCCAGCCTTCTGGGCATCAACACCAATCGCATCATCGCCACCACCTTCGTTATCGGGGCCGCCCTGGCCGCCGTGGCGGGCCTGTTGTTAGGCATGTATTACGGCTCCATCGACCCCTTGTTCGGCTTTATTGCGGGGCTCAAAGCCTTCACCGCAGCCGTGCTCGGCGGCATTGGCAGCATTCCGGGCGCCATGCTTGGCGGCCTTATCCTGGGTGTCTCGGAGAGCATGACTTCCGGCTACCTCAGTGGCGAATACAAGGATGTGGTGTCCTTTGGTCTACTGATTCTGATTCTGTTGTTCAAACCAACCGGCCTGCTCGGCAAACCGGAGGTTGAAAAGATCTGATGAACGCCGCCAACTTCAAGCACGCGCTCTTTTGCGCTTTCATTACGCTGATCATCTCTTACCCCATACTGGGCCTCAACCTGGTTTCCGCCGGCACCTCGATGGGCCTTGAAGGCGCCTCGACCGTCACGATTATCGGCATTTTCATGGCCGTGGCTGTGGTGTTCTTATTCCAGCTCTGCCGCGACAGCGCCATGGCAAAACTGGGACAGCTCCCAAGGCCCGATTTCACCTCCAATCGCCCGCCCATGACCGAGAAAACCCGGTTGAAAATTCAGAACATCGTGATCCTGACGATCATTCTGGGGGCGTCTCTCTGGCCGTTCATCGCCTCCCGGGGCTCCATCGATCTGGCCACGCTGGTGCTGATCTACATCATGCTGGCCCTGGGGCTGAACGTGGTGGTGGGCCTGGCCGGCCTGCTGGACCTGGGCTATGTCGCCTTTTATGCGGTCGGTGCTTACACCTTCGCGCTTTTGTCCCAATACTTTGGCGTGTCCTTCTGGTTCGCACTGCCCGTGGGGGCCCTTCTGGCGGCCCTTTTCGGCCTGGCACTGGGCTTCCCGGTCCTTCGCCTGAGGGGGGATTACCTGGCCATTGTGACCCTGGGCTTTGGCGAAATCATACGGATTCTACTCAACAACTGGACATCGCTGACTGGCGGCCCCAACGGTATCGGGGGCATTCCCGACCCAACCCTGTTTGGTCTTGAGTTTGGCCGCCGCATAAAAGAAGAGGGCAACCTTTCGTTCCATGAATTCTTCGGCATTGCCTACGACAGCACCCACAAGGTCATTTTTCTGTACCTGATTGCTCTGGTGCTGGCGGCGCTTACCTTTTTTGCCGTGCGCCGGCTCATGCAGATGCCGGTCGGCCGTTCCTGGGAAGCCCTTCGGGAAGACGAAATCGCCGCTCGCTCCCTGGGCCTCAGCCGTACCGGGGTCAAGCTCTCCGCCTTCACCATCGGGGCGTTCTTTGCTGGCTTTGCCGGCACTGTGTTTGCCTCAAAACAGGGCTTCATCAGCCCCGAGTCCTTCGTATTCCTGGAGTCGGCCATCATTCTGGCCATCGTGGTCCTGGGAGGCATGGGGTCGCAGTTCGGCGTTATTCTGGCCGCCATCGCGGTTACCATTCTGCCCGAGCTGGCCCGGGAGTTCTCGGAATACCGTATGCTGATCTTCGGCGCCGCCATGGTGTTGATGATGGTGTGGCGACCCCAGGGCCTGATGCCGATGCGACGTATTCACATCGAGCTGGAAAAGCAGGAGTAAGGCATGCTTGAAGTACGCGATTTATCCATGCGTTTTGGCGGCCTCCTTGCGGTTGACCGGGTTTCGCTGGACGTTCAGGAACACGAGATTGTGTCCATCATCGGCCCCAACGGGGCCGGCAAAACCACCGTTTTTAATTGCATGAGCGGTTTTTACCGGCCCAGCGGCGGCAAAATACTGTTCGAAGACCGGGAAATCCAGGGCACCCCCGATTACAAAATCAGCCGCCTGGGTTTGGTCAGGACTTTCCAGCATGTCCGGCTTTTCAGTCGTATGACAGTGGTGGAAAACCTGCTGGTAGCCCAGCACCGGCACCTGAACACCAACCTCTTCTCCGGCCTGATCAAAACCCCAAACTATCGCCTGAGGGAACAGAAATCCCTGGACCGGGCAGCCTACTGGCTAAATCGGGTAGGCTTGCTGGACATGGCCAATCGCGATGCCGGCAACCTGGCTTACGGACAACAACGCCGACTGGAAATTGCCCGCTGCATGGTCACCGAACCCAAGCTGCTGATGCTTGATGAGCCCGCCGCCGGCCTGAACCCTGCCGAAACGCGGGAACTCAACCAGTTGATCATCAGCCTCAAGGAAGATTACCACGTCTCCGTTGTGCTGATAGAACACGACATGAGCCTGGTAATGGAAATTTCGGACCGCATCAATGTCATCAACCAGGGCCGCCCCCTGGCCAGCGGCACACCGGACGAGATCCGCCACAACGACGACGTGATCAAAGCCTACCTGGGTGAGGCCTGAGGAAATCCCATGCTAGTAATCGAAGATGTGCATACCCACTACGGCAAAATCGAAGCGCTGCACGGCGTCTCGGTTGAGGTCAACCGCGGCGAGATTGTGTCCCTGATCGGCGCCAACGGTGCCGGCAAGACAACCTTGCTCATGACGGTCTGCGGCAACCCGCAGGCCAGTTCCGGTCGAATCCTGCTGGATGGCCGCGACATCACCCATCTGCCGACACCGGAAATCATGCGTTCCGACATAGCGATCGCGCCGGAGGGGCGCCGGGTTTTCCCGGGTTTGACGGTCGCGGAAAACCTTCAAATGGGCGGTTTTTTCAATACCAAAGCGGAAGTGCGCGCCAGTCAGGCTCACGTCTACGAACTCTTCCCGCGTCTGAAAGAGCGGGAAAACCAGCGCGCGGGCACCATGTCCGGCGGCGAACAGCAGATGCTGGCCATTGGTCGCGCCCTCATGAGCAAACCGCGCCTGATCATACTGGACGAGCCGTCACTGGGCCTGGCGCCGCTGATCATCAAGCAGATTTTCGAAATCATCGGAAAACTCCGCGAAGAAGGCATTACCGTTTTTCTGGTCGAGCAGAACGCCCATCAGGCGCTGAAACTGGCAGACCGGGGTTACGTGCTGGAAACCGGGCGTATCCGCTTGCAGGACACAGGCGCTAACCTGTTGGCCAACCCGGACGTGCAGAACGCCTATCTGGGTGGTTAGCAGACCTAAAAAAGCCCGCCATCCGTTACCGGAGGCGGGCTTTTTCAAGCCGTGCAAGGTTTAGAGCGCAGACAGATCCGTCGGCTTCTCACCCTCTTTGACTTCCTTCATGGACAGCTTGACCCGGCCACGGGCATCCACATCCAGCACCTTGACCAACACTTCCTGACCTTCGCTGAGTTCGTCACTGACGTTCTCGACACGCTTGTCGGAAATCTGGGAAATGTGCACCAGGCCGTCTTTACCCGGCAGGATGTTAACGAAGGCACCAAAGTCGACAACCCGCTCAACACGGCCTTTGTAGATCGCGCCAACCTCGATCTCCGCCGTGATCTCCATCACACGCTTCATCGCGGCCTGGGCGGCTTCCTGAGTGTCCGCATAGATCTTGACGATACCATCGTCGTCCAGATCAATGGATGCGCCGGTCTCTTCACAGATGCCACGAATAGTCGCGCCGCCCTTGCCGATGACATCACGAATCTTTTCCGGATTGATCTTGATGCTGGTAATGCTCGGCGCCCGTGAAGACAGCTCGCTTCGGGGTACGGCAATCACCTTGGCCATCTCGCCAAGAATGTGGAGACGGGCCCCATTGGCCTGCTCAAGGGCAAGCTCCATGATCTCATCGGTAATGCCGGTAATCTTGATGTCCATCTGCAAAGCGGTAATACCCTCAGAGGTACCAGCCACCTTGAAGTCCATGTCGCCCAGATGGTCTTCATCGCCGAGGATATCCGTCAGGATAGCGAACTCATCACCTTCCTTCACAAGACCCATGGCGATACCGGCAACCGGCGCCTTGATCGGCACGCCGGCATCCATTAGCGCGAGGCTGGAACCACAAACCGAGGCCATGGAACTGGAACCGTTGGATTCGGTGATTTCCGACACTGCCCGGATGGTGTACGGGAATTCCTCCATGGTCGGCATGACCGCCGCAATACCGCGCTTGGCAAGACGGCCGTGGCCAACCTCACGACGACCGGGCGTTCCCACACGACCGGCTTCGCCCACCGAATAAGGAGGGAAGTTGTAGTGGAACAGGAAGGGCTCTTTACGCTCGCCTTCCAGGGCGTCGATGATCTGCATGTCCCGGGCGGTGCCCAGAGTCGTGGTCACGATTGCCTGAGTCTCACCACGGGTGAACAGCGCTGAGCCGTGAGTGCTTGGCAAAACGCCGACTTCGATCTCGATAGGACGCACGGTCTTGTTGTCACGGCCGTCAATACGCGGCTTGCCTTCGATAACGTGTTTGCGAACCGTGCTGCGCTCGACCTTGCCGAAGTATTTTTTAACTTCTTCGGCACTGGCCTGGCCTTCTTCTTCGCCGGCCAGCTTCTCGACGGCCTCGGCCTTGACCACACTCAAGCGGGCGTAACGCTCCATCTTGTCGCGAATCGCGTAGGCTTCTTCGATGGCACCGGCGAATTCAGCCGTCATCAGGTTCAGCAGAGGCGTGTTTTCCGGCTCTGGCTGCCAGTCCCACTTGGGCTTGCCCACTTCCGCGGTCAGTTCCTTGATGGCCTGGACCGCAGTCTGCATTTCCTGGTGGGCAAACAGAACGCCGCCCAGCATCTGGTCTTCAGTCAGACCCTTGGCTTCGGATTCAACCATCAGCACGGCGTGCTCGGTACCCGCCACGACCATGTCCAACAGCGAGGTTTCCATTTCCTCGAAGGTCGGATTGAGGAAGTAGCCACGCTCGTTGGTAAAGGCGACGCGAGAGGCACCCACCGGGCCCTCGAAAGGCACACCCGACAGGGACAGCGCAGCGGAGGCCGCCAGCATGCCGGCAATATCCGGATCCTGGCCCTTGCTGGAGGACATGACGGTCAGGATAACCTGGGTCTCGTTCATGAAGCCCTTGGGGAACAGCGGGCGAATCGGACGGTCGATCAGACGCGACGTCAGAGTCTCTTTTTCGGAAGGGCGCCCTTCGCGCTTGAAGAAACCACCGGGAATGCGGCCCGTGGCGTAGGTTCTTTCGAAGTAGTTAACCGTCAGCGGAAAAAACGGCTGACCGGGCTTGGCCTCCTTGGCCGCCACAACAGTACCCAGAACAGAAATGTCGTCGATGGTGACCAGCACGGAGCCGGTGGCCTGACGGGCGATGCGGCCCGTTTCGATGGTGACGGTCTTGCCGCCGAGTTCAAAAGTCTTTTTTACCGGATCCACGGTAACTCCTTGATTATATCGTCAGTTCGGTCTGACGGCCTGTCCCTATGACAAACCGTCCCTATTCGATGCTCAGGTTTAAAGGGGCGATCAGAGTCTGACCCTGCCTGAAAGCAAACAGGCTGTTGCAAAACCCCGGTCATGAACCGGGCCTTTCAACAACCTGCTATTTGATTCACTTTCGGTTGCGGCAAGTACCTTTGACAGCCACCGGATAAACCGGGACACAACGTTTTTTTCGGTATGAGCCGGAATCGCTTCTGCCAACGCAGAATCACGAATCGGCCGTTGAGGCAGCCCTCCGATTGGCTGGAAGGAAGTCACAGAGCGGACTGTCAGGCGGGAAGCGCGTACGGCGGAGACATGCTCCGCCGTATCTGGCAAGGCGCCGCCGCGGCGACGCCTTCCAACCAGTCTGAACCAACGGGCTCAGCGACGCAGACCCAAACGCTTGATCAGCTCAAGATAGCGATCAGCGTTTTTCTTTTTCAGGTAATCAAGCAATTTACGACGCTGGTTTACCATTCGGATAAGGCCACGGCGGGAATGATGATCCTGCTTGTTAGCCTTGAAATGGCCTTGCAGCTTGTCGATATTCGCGCTTAACAGGGCCACCTGAACTTCCGGTGAACCAGTGTCGCCCGCGGCTTGCTGATAATCAGTAACGATCTGTGATTTCTCTGCGGCAGAGAGTGCCATAAACTCACCTTCATTATTTGCGATGCTTTCGAGTCCGGCCGAACCATGCATCTCTATAGCTCGGCTAACCAGCGACCAGGCGCAATGCGCCTTAATCGGCTGTTTTTACCAGACGGCGCGGGGTGATCAACACCTGCTCGCCCTCGTCTGTACTTTCACCCAAACCAATGAATCTGTGCTCGTCATAAAGGCGAATAAGTCCCACGGCTTCAGGCTTTGACAGTCTAACGGGTTGTCCGTTCAATATCGACCTTAACCTGTCGGCCGCCAGCGTTAGCCGGGGAAACATGGTCAGGGCGGCGTCTGGCGCCACCAGGAGGGCGTCCAGGGATTCGCCCTGTTCACGCATTTCTTCCAACCGGCTCACCGGCCAGGCGTCGTCAAGCACGAACCCGGCGGCCAGGGTGCGCCGCAAGGCCGTCACGTGGGCCCCGCAGCCCAGAGCTTTGCCGATGTCTTCAACCAGCGAGCGAATATAGGTGCCCTTGGTACAGGTCACGGCAATGTCGAACTCATTTTCGCGTACGGCCAGCAGGGTCAGATCGTAAAGGGTGACCGGTCGGGCCGGACGCTCAATGTCGATACCCTCACGGGCATATTCATAAAGGGGCCGCCCTTTATGCTTTAACGCCGAATACATTGATGGTACCTGCTGAATCTCCCCGCGAAACCCACCCAGGACCGCTTCAACAGAGGCCATGCTCAAGTCAGCGGGAAGTGGCTTTTCTTCCACCACACGGCCTTCGCTGTCGCCGGTTTCAGTCACCACGCCAAGCCGGCCCGTGGCGATATAGGCCTTGTCACTTTCCAGCATGGACTGGGAAAACTTGGTCGCTTCGCCAAAACACAGAGGCAGAACACCCGTGGCCAAAGGATCAAGTGCACCGGTATGGCCCGCCTTGGCAGCGCCGTACAAGGACTTCACATGCTGCAGAATACCATTGGAGGTCAACCCCGCCGGTTTATCGATGACCAGAATACCGTTGACCTCGCGGCCCTTGCGACGTCGACTCAATGACCTGACTCCGTATCGTCCGGCTTGTCGACCGGTGGCGTCTTGCCAACCGCCTGATCGATCAGGGCGTCCATGTGACGGCTCTTGCCCGGAAGCTTGTCGAAATGAAAGCGCAGCAAGGGCACCATCCGCAGCTTCATGGCACGGCCGATCTGGCCCCGCAGGTAACCCGCCGCCTTGCGGAGAACAATAAGGCTTTCCTGAACCTCGGGAGAGTCTTCATCAAGATCCTCGGTGGTCAGCAAGGACACGTAAATATCGGCATAACCCATGTCGCGACTGACCTTGACGGCGTTAATGGTGACCATGCCAAGGCGCGGATCCTTGATGTCACGCTGGATCAGCTGTGCCAACTCGCGCTGCATCTGATCGGCAATCCGATCAACACGGCTAAATTCTTTGGGCATAGAGGTGACCTGTCATTTCTATGAGATCCATTATAAATACGGGGCGTTTCCGTGAAGAAGCGCCCCGCGATTCCAGTGTCAGGAGCCGTCTTTCAGCCCCAAAACAATCGGATTAACCGGTGGATTCGAGCTTACGCTCAACCCGAATACGGTCGAACACCTCGATCTGATCGCCAATCTTGACGTCGTAGCCCTTGACCCCGATACCGCACTCCATGCCGTTACGAACCTGCGGAACGTCGTCCTTGAAGCGGCGCAGGGATTCCAGCTCGCCTTCGTAGATAACGACGTTATCCCGCAGGACGCGAATCGGCTTGTTACGGTATACCGTACCTTCAGTCACCATGCAGCCGGCCACTTGCCCGAACTTGGGTGAACGGAAGGTATCGCGTACATCGGCAATACCGATGATGTCTTCCCGGAACTCCGGCGCCAGCATGCCAGTCAGGGCGCCACGAACGTCATCGATCATGTTGTAGATTATGCTGTAATACCGCAGATCCACGCCTTCCTGTTCAACCAGACGCTTGGAGGCCGCGTCCGCCCTGACATTGAAGCCGAACAATACCGAATTGGTCGCGACCGCAAGGCTGACGTCAGTCTCGGCGATACCGCCCACACCGGAGGACACGATCTTGACCTGGACTTCTTCGTTGCCAAGGTCCTGAAGTGCCTTGGTGATGGCTTCCAGCGAGCCACGCACGTCGGTCTTGAGCACAACGTTGAGGGTTTTAACCTCGTCCTTGCCCATGTTCTCAAACAGGTTCTCAAGCTTGGCCGCCTGCTGGCGCTGGAGACGACTTTCGCGCTCGCGGGTCTGACGCAGTTCCGCCAGTTCCTTGGCCTTGCGCTCGTCTGCGACCGCGAAGAATTCATCACCCGCGTCCGGTGTGCCGTTCAGGCCGAGGATCTCGACCGGAATCGAAGGTCCGGCTTCCTTGACCTGCTTGCCGGCTTCGTCGGTCATGGCCCGGACCTTGCCAAAGAAAGCGCCCGCCACGACCATCTCGCCCTGCCGCAGGGTGCCGTTCTGAACAAGAACCGTTGCCACCGAGCCCCGACCGCGCTCAAGACTGGACTCAACCACAACCCCCTTGGCAGGCGCCTTGGGCACGGCGGCCAGTTCCAGAACTTCAGATTGCAGAAGCACCGCCTCCAGAAGCGCGTCGATGCCGTCACCGGTATGAGCTGAAACCGGTACAAACTGAACATCTCCACCCCAGTCTTCCGGAATCACTTCCATACCGGCCAGCTCAGTCTTGATGCGGTCCGGGTCGGCGCCCTCTTTATCCATTTTATTAATGGCCACGACCAGGGGAACGCCCGCTGATTTGGCGTGCTGAACCGCTTCCTTGGTCTGTGGCATAACGCCGTCGTCGGCCGCCACGACCAGGATAACGATATCGGTGCACTGGGCACCACGGGCACGCATGGCCGTAAAGGCGGCGTGGCCGGGCGTGTCCAGGAACGACACCATGCCCTGCTCTGTTTCAACGTGATAAGCGCCGATATGCTGGGTGATACCACCCGATTCGCCTGCGGCCACCTTGGTCCGCCGTATATAGTCCAGCAACGAGGTCTTACCATGGTCGACGTGTCCCATGACGCTGACCACCGGTGCGCGCTTGACGCTTTCGCCTTCAAACGAAATCTCGCTGAGCATGGATTCTTCCAGCGCGTCATCACTGACCGTCTTGGCCACGTGACCCAGCTCTTCCGTTACCAGAACAGCTGTATCCTGGTCCAGAGGCTGGTTGATGGTCGCCATGATTTCCATCCCCATCAGGGTCTTGATGACATCGCCTGCTTTCACCGCCATGCGCTGGGCAAGGTCGCCCACCGTGATAATTTCGGGAATTTCAACTTCTCTTACCATCGGTTTCGTCGGCCTTTCAAAAGCATGGCGTTTTTCCTTGGGCTTTTTCTTGGCCCGCAACGGCTT
>JAGXLV010000148.1 GCA_018334495.1 Oleiphilaceae bacterium | reverse complement strand
GATGAGAACCAGTACTGTCACCAACTCCACCAAGGTGAAGCCGGAAACACTATTTTTTCGGGAAAGACAAAACTTCATTCTTTTCCCCAATAGTCAGCCCGAAGATGGCCGGGGCCGACGCTGAGCCTTCAGTCCTCGTGGCTAGGCAGGGCAGCTTTTCTCTATCTCTAAAAAAAAGTCCCTATGCCGCGCTTGATGTCTAGCAGTTTGCGAACAGACTATGCCGACACTACAAGATCAATCATGGCTACCCAACAGTCTCCGTAATTGGTGTTATCAAGTACTGATTAATCAAGAACAAGTAACGTCACCAACCGTGGCCGGAGTCGAGGTGTCCGCCGCTTCTGTATATGTAAATGAACAATTTCCATCAGTGTCCGACACAATCATCGAAGGGGGAACAGTTGCGTCTCCACTCGGCGCCTCCACGTTGAAATCGCCGATATCTGCTGCTGCCCCAATTGCAGTTGGGGTCGCAGCAATGTAACCGAAGACCATATCCACTTCTTGGCCTTCAAGAGATACAGTCTCATCGCCAGTGCCGTCGTCGCTAGCGTCGCAGCTTGATCTAGCCAAACAAACTGAATGAGCAATCGCTGAAGCTGATTTGACGGCACCTCTTGCCCCTTCAACTGAAGCCTCAGTAGCGTCGCCACTTAAATCTGCAAACCGCGGCAAAGCAAACGCCGACAGTATGCCCAAGATGACGATCACGATCACCAGTTCGATGAGGGTGAAACCTTTCTGCTTTTGCGTTGTTATTTTATTCATAATGCTACTCCATTATTCACTGTTTGGTTGGTGCCGAGTCATCAATTAATTGTAGTCGAAACTTCGCCGGTGTCCGCATTATAGCCGATAACGCTATCTTGACCGTCCAGGTTGTACGTATACGTACATTCGGAGTCAGATGCTGATGCTGTATAATCATCTTCAGTTGCCGTGACACCGACGGAAGGAGCATTGGACTGCAAAAGTGCGACCCATACCTGTCTGCAGCGCTCTGCAACCATCACAACCGCGCCATTCTCCTCTCCCAAATAGGTTCCAGTGGAGATAGGCCAGCCTTTTTCTGAAACATTTATATCTCCATTACCAAAGCCTGTAAGTTCTTCGCGTTCCTCCTCAGATGTGTTGCCGCCGTTTCCGATCCATTGCGCCTTTGCTAAAGCAACACCCGCACTCAACGCGCCTGAAGTGCCCTGTATACTGGACCGATGCGCCTGCTCGGAAAGCTGCGCAAACCTTGGCAATGCAAACGCCGCCAGAATGGCGAGGATAGCAATAACCACCACCAGCTCAATCAGCGTAAAACCTTTTTGTTTTTCGTTTTGTTCGTTCGTGTTCTTCATTTTTCGCTTACCCCTGTGTTTGGATCAATAGCAGTTCTGTTACGTTTTGTCGCAGGCATGAGTTTCAGGCCTGTTTTTCGGTCTTCTTTATCAAGCTGTCCATTGCTGTTGCTGTCGGCATAGTCGATGGCCACGGACCATGCCAACGCCTTTTTTCTGTTGCCTGCCTGCCCTTCCGTGGTTATCGGCTGGCCGGGCTGATAGACCAGTATTCCCCGGCCGTTTTTTGCGTTCAGCTCCGCAAAACACCATTGGCCCGCAGCGAGGCGGGTTGCCCCGCACAAGCCGCTGTAGGCGGCCACGGGTTCCTGCAACAACATCATCGGGTTGCTGCCACGCCAGTCCTGGTAACGCTCCCGACGACTGAGGTGCACTTCCGCACCCTTTATGACCAGCGCCGCCCGCAACTGGTTTAATACAAGCTTCAACCCGACCCGCTCCGCCTGCTCTGCTGTCTGTTCCAGAGCGCTGAGCAGAAACCAGACGAATACGCCCAGCAGACAGAGCGAGATCAGCACCTGCGCCTCCCTGCCTGCCGGCGCCGGACGGCGGCCGGGCTTCGCCGCTGCGGCCATATCAGTTTCGGCCCATGGCCGCCGACCCCAGGTCCCAGATGGGCAGAAACACGCCCAGCGCCAGGATCAGTACCAGGACACCCATGCCCACAATGAGAATCGGCTCTATGGACTCCGACAACTTGCTCAGGCCGTAATCTACGTCTTCGTCGTAGAAATCGGCCACGTTGACCAGCATTTCATCGACGGCGCCGGTTTCCTCGCCCACGGCGATCATCTGCAAAATGAGCGGCGTGAACATTCCGCTGGCCCTGGCGGTTCGCAGCAGGCTGTCGCCGCGCTCGATGCCGCTTCGCATTTCGTGGATGTGCTGGGCAATCCAGGCGTTGTCGGTGGCATCGGCTGTAACTGTCAGGGCATTGGTCACGGGCATGCCGGCGGCGAGCATGCTGGCCAGGTTGCGGGAGAAACGGCTCAGGGTGATCAACTCAAGCAAAGGGCCGATCACGGGCATTTTGAGTTTGTAGCGGTCCCAGGTTCGCTCACCGGCCTGGGTGCGTTTCCATTTTCCCACCAATACCGCCGTGCCCGCGATCGCCAACAGAAGCACATACCAGTAATTGATCAGGAAGTTGGAGGTGCCCACCAGCACCTGGGTCAGGAATGGCAGGTCCGCGCCCAGCTTGTTGAAGACGGCGGAGAACTTCGGAATGACCAGGAAATTGATCAGCATGAGGGCGCCCAGAAGCGCCACCACCACAAAGGTCGGGTAACGCAGCGCCTGTTTGACCCGCCGCTTGGTGTCCCGCTCCAGTTGCAGGATGCTGGACAGGCGCAGGAAGGCGTCGTCGAGCCGGCCGGTGTTCTCGCCCACATGAATCATGGCGATGAACAGTTCCGAGAACACTTTCGGGTGGGCCTGCATGGCCGTCGCCATGGTCACACCGCTTTCAAGGCGGTCGGTGATGTCGTCCAGCACCTCGGCCATCACAGCGGACCGGGTGGTGTCCGCCAGGCCGCGCATGGTGCGAATCAGGGGTATGCCGGCCCGGGTCAGGGCATGCATCTGGCGGCAGAACACCAGCAGCTCGTCGAGGGTGATTTTGCGGCGAAACAGCGGCAAGGCGGCCAGGTTCAAAGCCTCGCCCGTGGTCGCTTTTTTCTCGATGATCTGCAGGGGCGTGATGCCGCGGCGCATCAACTCAGCGGCGGCCACATCGGCATTGTTGGCCTCGATGGCGCCCTGCTGCTGGCTGCCCTTGTTGTCTTTACCGCGGTAGCTGAATTCCATGATCAGCTACCGCTTCCGGGGGTCAGTACCATCATTCCGGCAACTCCATGATGGGTGGCGCATTGCTTTCCTGGCCGTCTTGCCCGTCGTCCTCTTCAAAAGAAAACCCGCCCTCGGTCATGGCCGTTACACGAGCGACCTCGTGAAGGCTGGTTACGCCTTCCAGAGCGTAATCCATGGCGGCCTGGCCAAGCGGCCGGTAAAGCGGACTTTTACGGGCGGCCCTGGCGAAGCCGGAAACGTCCTGGCGGCGCAGGGCGTCCAGCATTCGTTCGTCCAGCACCAGCATTTCATAGACACCGATCCGGCCTTTGTAGCCGGTGTTGCTGCACTGG
>JAGXLV010000081.1 GCA_018334495.1 Oleiphilaceae bacterium | reverse complement strand
ACTTTGAGGTTGACGTCGTCTACCGCCACAAAGCCCTTGAACTCTTTCACCAGACTTTGGGTTTCCAGAACAAATTGGTCACTCATGTCGCCATGCAACCTCTTTTTTTGTTTTGATTAAAAACCATACCGCAATCCTGATTGACGCCAACGTAAACGTCAATTGATAAATTGATCTAACAGACCATGCTTTAATATCGCTCAATGGATTCGGCCACTCGCGACGCCAGAAAATCACTGATAGCCGTCAAGACAAACTCCGGCTGCTCAACATGCGGGAAATGCCCTGCCTCCGGGATCAGAACAGGCTGTGCCCGGGCGCCAATGCGCTCGACAATGGCATAGACCTGGTCGGGAAGGCCGTATTCGTCTTTATCGCCCTGCATGACCAGGGCCGGACAGCCAATATTCGCCAGCCAGGGCTCAAAATTCATGCGCTGCTGGAATGTTTCGTCGAGCCAGGTATCCTGCCAGGCATCGAAGAGCTGCTTGCCGCGCTCACCGTGACGACGGGCCAGGCGCTGCGCCAGGTCCGTGGTTTGATAACGCTCGCGAGCCTCGTGGATGCCCTTGATGGTCAGGGCGTCCACGCTGACATGGGCCGCCATGGTGATGAGGCCCGCAACCCTCTCCGGCATGGCGCCAGCGCCCACCAGAGCGATAGAGCCGCCATCGCTGTGACCCAGAAGAACGACCTTTTGCAACTGCAGCGCATCCAGCAGGCGCGGCAGCCAGACGTCGCCTTCGCGCTCAAGGTAATCCATCGGTCGCGGCATTTCCGCCGGTGTAGACTCACCGTAACCCCGACGTTCATAAGCGACCACATCCAGCCCGGTAGCCAGGGCAAGCTGCTCGGGAAAACCTTTCCACAGGTCAAGGCTGCCCAGAGCTTCATGGAGAAGAACCAGGCTGCAACCGGCGGCCGGCTGCTGTTGCCAGCGCCGGACCCGCATTGTAACGCCGGCCTCCAGCTTCACCTGTTGCTCAGTCATGCGCATGGTGCCGGTCTCTACCTGGAAGGAATGGAGTAAGTCATGGTGGCGTGGGCGACCGGGTCTTCCTTGCCACTGGAATGCAGGTAAACCTCGCCCACGCCCAGCGTCCTGCCCACCCGCAACATGCGGGCATAGGCAATAATCGGCTGGCCGGCCACGGGCTTGCTCAAGAAATTGATATTCAGGTTATTGGTCACCGCCAGGGGCACCAGTCCAATCCGGCTGAGCAACGCGGCATAGAGCGCCACATCGGCCAGCGCCATCAAGGTCGGCCCAGAAACCGTGCCCCCCGGCCTCAAATGCTCGTCACCCACCTCAAGGCTCATTTCCGCCCAGCCGTCCCCGGAGCGCAACAAGGTGCCGAAGCGGTCGCCCTGGGGAAATTGCTGCAACAAGAATTCCTGTAACTGTTCGGCTGGGACTGTCATTGGTTGAGTTCTTCCCTGGCCTGGCCGCGAAGAATAAAACGCTGGATCTTGCCGCTGGGCGTCTTGGGCAACTCCGGGACAAATTCGATTTCCCGAGGATAAGCATGGG
The DNA here is from genome assembly GCA_018334495.1 of Oleiphilaceae bacterium. Lineage (GTDB taxonomy): Bacteria > Pseudomonadota > Gammaproteobacteria > Pseudomonadales > Oleiphilaceae > Marinobacter. Next base: position 10,754 of record JAGXLV010000081.1, on the reverse strand, counting down.
TCGACAGGCGCCGCCTGACCAGATCCTGGAGCTCGGTCTTGAGCTCATCCTCATAGTCAGGTTCCTGGCCAGACCGAATCACGACATAGGCCTTGATGATGGAGCCCCGCTTTTCATCGGGCTTGGCCACCACGCCGGATTCCGCAACCGCCGGATGTTCAAGCAACGTGCTTTCCACATCAGCCGGCCCGACCCGGTAGCCCGCTGTCGTGATAATGTCGTCATCCCGACCACTGAAAGAAAAACTGCCATCGCCATGGGCGATCGCCATGTCACCGGTCAGGTAATAGCCTCCGGTAAAGGGGTCTTTCTCGGCCCAGGTGTAGCCCTCGAAACAGAACAGGGGCGAAGCCGCCACATCCACCGCCAGCTGTCCCACCTCGCCGGCCCCCACTTCCTCGTTGTTGGCATTGAGCGCCACCACACGGTGACCCGGAGAGGAATAACCCATGGCGCCCGCTTCTTTTGCATGGGACAGAGCGTGGAAATTACAGCAGGTCATACCGGTTTCAGTCTGACCGTAATGATCCAGCACAACGCACTGATGGCGGCGCTCTATCCAGTTGGTGACCTCGGGGTTCAGGGGCTCACCGGCGCTGCTGGCGACCCGCAGGCCAAGCAGCTCACCTTCGGGCAGGACTTCATCATTGGCCTTGAGCAGGCGGTAAGCCGTGGGCGCGGCCGCCAGATTGGTGATCCGGTATTTACGGATCATGTCGTAAGTGGTTTCCGGCGTGAACGGCTGGGGATTGAAATGCGTGGCGTGGCCCATCAGCAGAGGACCAATGACGGCATAGTAAAGGCCATAGGCCCAGCCGGGATCAGCGACGTTCCAGAAGGCATCGTCATCACGCAGGTCGATGGCGTATTTCATGTACACATAGAAAGATAACAAGGCCTTGGCAGGCACCGCCACGCCCTTGGACTTACCGACCGTGCCGGAGGTGAACATCTGCAGGAAGGGGTCTGAGCCCTTGATCATCACCGGTTCGAATTCATCGGACTGGGCGTTTAAAACCTCATGGAAATCCGCAATGTCCGGTCCCGCATCGGCGGCCTGGGAACACAGAACCGGCGGGCAATCCTTTACTTCGGTTAATTTGGGATAGTTGACCGCATCGGTCACCACCAGACGGGTGTCGGCTCGCTCCACGCGATATTCAATGGCTCCCGAACCAAAAGCGGTAAACAGAGGCTGGTAAACGGCGCCCGCGCGCAGGGTACCGGCAATGACGATCAGGAGCTCCGGGCTTCGGGGCAAGAGACCCGCGACCCGATGACCCTTGCCAATGCCCCGGGAAGCCAGATAGTTGGCAAAACGCGCGGAAGCGGCCTTCAACTCGGCAAAGGTCATCCTACCGTCGCCGCCATCCTGGGTTTCATAAAACAGGGCGACACGCTCAGGGTCTTTCGCCCATTTGTCACAGATTTCGACGCAGACGTTAAGGCCCGATTCCAGATCACCCTCCAGAATCTCCTTAGCGAGGCGGTCAGAATCAAACTCGTTATAGACGGATGCGTATTCCGGAAGGGCCATCATCAGCTCCTGTTATCTTCGTTGGACACCTGGGTGTCAGATTTAGCACAGACGTATGTTTACGTAAAGGTAAACCATTAAGCAAAAAATAACCTCCCCTCGGGGAGGTAAATCCAAGTTTTTTTGCTATTCCTGGTAATAAAAACGCTGGATGCTGGAGAAATCCAGGCCGCCGCTACCCTGGGCCCCGTGCAGGGCAAACAGGTTGCGCGCCAGCGCGCCCATGGGCACCGGTGCTTTGTTTGTCACTGCGTTCTCCATGGCCAGGCCAAGATCCTTATTCATCAGATCCACCAGGAAACCGCCCTGATAGCCCTTGGAGGCAGGGACTCCCTCCATGACACCGGGCCAGGGGTTATAGACGTTCAACGCCCAATTACCGCCCGAGCTCTGCTTCATGATTTCGGACAGCACCGCCGGATCAAGGCCGTTTTTGACGCCAAGAGCCAGAGCTTCGCTGGTGCCGCTCATCAGGATGGCCAGCAGCATGTTGTTGCAGATCTTGGCAACCTGACCGGCGCCGTGAGGACCGGCGTGGAAGATGTTCTTGCCCATGCCTTCCAGGATCGGCCTGCTTCGATCAAAAGCTTTCTGTTCGCCGCCACAGATGAAGGTGAGCGTGCCCGCTTTAGCGCCGCCGACACCCCCGGAAACCGGCGCATCCATGAACGTGATGCCTTTGGCGACTGCCGCTTCAGCTACCTTACGGGCAACCTCGGGCGCGATGGTGGAGGAATCAATCACCAGGGTTTCGGATGACAGGCTTGCCAGCAGACCGCTGTCTCCCAGGTAAACGGCTTCCACATGGTGGCCCGCCGGTAGCATGGTGATCACGCAGTCCGCGGACGCCGCGGCTTGTCGGGCCGACTCCGCTGATTTGGCGCCCTGCGCCACCAGATCGCTGATAGCCGGTTCAGACAGGTCAAACACCGTCAGATTGTGCCCTGCTTTAACCAGATTGGACGCCATTGGGCTACCCATATTGCCCAGACCGATAAATGCGATATCCATTATTCTTTTTCCTTATCTGTGAGTTCAGGGTTGCCAAAAAAGCTCTCCACCCAGGCCGGATCGAGACCGGTCAGGCTGGAGTAGTGCCAGCGGGGTTGCTGATCCTTGTCGATCAGAAGCGCCCTGACGCCCTCGGCAAACTCGCCCCTTTCCAGGCACCGCAGGGAAATCACCAGTTCCTTGTCAAAGACCTCAGCGAGACTGTCCCGCGCGGTGTCGTGAAAATGCCGCCACTGGATGGCCATAGCCGTGGGCGATGCCGCCGCGACCGTCTGGGCGGATTTGGCAAGCCAGGGATCGGATTCGCCCAGGCGGTGCAGGTTATCGACCGTTTCATCCAGCGAGTCAGCATCGGTCAGCTTCTGGATCAGCTCAAAATTGTCCTGGACCGGTGAAGCGGGCAGTGCGGCCCGGGATTCGTGCTCAAAATGCCGCAACACCTTATTGATGGCTCCGGAGGCTGATTCGCCCAGATCGCTTTTCTGCAGAGCCGCCATAATCTCGGCTTTGTATTCATGACGGATGAAACGGTCCGCCAGACCCACAAAAAGCGCGTCCGCCGCATTCATTCGCGCGCCGGTCAGGCCAAGAAACAGGCCGGTGCGACCGGGCATCCGGTTGAAGAACCAGCCCGCGCCCACATCCGGATACATGCCGATGGACACCTCCGGCATGGCAAGCTTGGAGTTTTCGGTCACCACCCGGTGCGAACCACCCGCCATCAGACCCACGCCACCGCCCATAACGACGCCGTTACCCCAGACGATGATCGGTTTTGGGTAGGTATGAATGCGATAGTCCAGATCGTATTCGTCGGTAAAAAACTGCTCGCCCGCGCCTTTACCGCGATTATCCTGGCGGGGTTCGGTCATGGCCCGGTACAGCGCCACGATATCCCCGCCGGCGCAGAAAGCCTTGTCTCCCTCGCCTTCCAGCCACACCGCCTTGACGCCGTCGTCCTGCGACCAGTCATCCAGGCGGGACTTCAAGGCGTGAATCATATCGAGGGACAACGCATTCAGGGACCGGGGCGCATTCAACCTCGCCACCCCAATCCGGCCACCATCCGCGACAGTCAGTTCGTCAAAAACTACAGTTTGATTGGTCATAGACAGGCCCGGATTCCTATTGGTTTTTCCATTCTGGCGCACGTTTTTCCAGGAAGGCGTTAACCCCTTCGCGCTGGTCGTCGGTGCTGAACAGATCGACGAAAAACTCTCTTTCCATGCGCCAGCCGTCTGTGTGGCTGCGACCGTGACGGGCACTCATCACCAGGGTCTTGCAGCGGGCAACGGATGACGGGCTCTGTTTGCAGGCCATGCCGGCCAGCTCCAGGGCCTTGTCCAGGCCGGCACCAGTGGCAACCACTTCCTCCACCAGGCCAATGCTCAGGGCGCGGTCCGCTTTTACCCTCTCGCCACACAGGATCATGCGCTTGGCCCAGCCTTCGCCCACCAGCCAGGGCAGGTTCTGGGTGCCGCCGGCGCAGGGCAGCAGGCCCACGCTGGCCTCCGGCAGGGCCATCTGGGCATGGTCTTCGGCAATGCGGATGTCACAGGCCAGGGCGCATTCAAGGCCGCCGCCCATGGCATAACCATTAATGGCGGCGACAGAAACGCCGTGGAAATTACCCAGCGTATCAAATGCCTTGCCAAAGACCTGAGCCATGTCGTTTGCTTTGGCCGGATCGCCATCGGCGAAGGTCTTGAGGTCAGCTCCGGCAGAGAAGAATTTTTCGCCCTGCCCCGTAACCACCAGCGCGTAGATCTCCTGATCGGCATTAAGCGCCTCGATGGTCTCCGTGAGGGCCGTCAGCGAATCGCGGGTCCAGGTATTGGCCGGCGGATTGTTAATAGTAATAATCGCGATATGGTCGCGTTTTTCCAGCTGGATCAATGAGCTCATCAGGATTCTCTCGTTGTTCAATGTGTTTGCCACCGGCTACTGAATAGCTTCGGCCACCCCCGGCTCAAGCAGGCGACGGGCGATAATCAGCCGCATGATTTCATTGGTGCCCTCAAGGATCTGGTGGACCCGCAGATCCCGGACGTAGCGTTCCAGCGGGTATTCCCGGATGTAGCCATAGCCGCCGTGGAGTTGCAGGGCGTCGTTGCAGACATCAAAGCAGGCGTCGGTGGCAAAACGCTTGGCCATGGCGCAGAGCGCGGTGGCCTCGGAGTGGCCCTGATCCAGCCGGTAGGCGCCAAGGCGGACCATCTGGCGGGATGCGACGAGCTGGGTGGCCATGTCCGCGAGTTTGAATTGCAGGGCCTGAAAACCGGCCAGGCTCTGGCCGAACTGTTTACGTTCATGCATGTAGTTGCGGGCCCGCAGCAGGGCCGCCTGAGCGCCGCCGAGAGAGCAACTGGCGATATTGAGACGGCCACCGTCGAGCCCCTTCATCGCGATCCTGAAGCCCTCGCCCTCCTGGCCCAGACGGTTTTGGGCGGGTACGCGGACCCCTTCAAAGGTGATCTGGCGGGTAGGCTGGCTGTTCCAGCCCATCTTTTCCTCGGCCTTGCCGTAATGGATGCCGTCGCTGTCGGCAGGCACGGCAAAGGCGCTGACGCCCCTGGCACCGCTATCCGGTGCGCCGGTACGGGCCATCACCACGAGTATCTGGGTGCTGCCGGCACCGGAGATGAACACCTTGCTGCCATTCAACAGGTAGTCGTCGCCCTCCCGCACGGCACGGGTACGCAGACTGCCTGCATCCGAGCCTGAGCCGGGTTCGGTCAGACAATAGGAGCCCAGCAGCTCGCCGGTGGCCATCCGCGGCGCAATCGTGTCCTGGAGATGCGCGCTACCAAACTTCGCCACCATCCAGCTGGTCATATTGTGGATGGTGATATAAGCGGCGGTTGAGGGGCAGGCCGCCGCCAGTTCTTCCACGATGACGGTGGTGTCGAGGCGTGACAGCGCCATGCCGCCCTGGGCTTCCGGGGTGTAGATTCCGCAAAAACCCATCTCACCCGCCTCGCGAATGACATCGACCGGAAACACATGTTCCTTGTCCCAGGTCGCGGCATGGGGAGCCATGGACTTTTCCGCAAAAGCCCTGGCGGCATCGCGAAACGCCAGCTGATCTTCGGTCAGATCAAAATTCATGGGGCCACTCTCTTTTTATCAATGTCATTCGCTCTGTACGGATTCAGGAGCGATCTTCTGCCCTGCATTTTCTTCGATGCTAGCACAGGCCTCAGACATCGATGATTGACTAAATTTCGCCCATGATGGATTATTTTTCGACATTTCGAATAAGACCAAGGCAGACCATGACCAAGACTTCCCGCTGGCCCGTTCCACCAGACAGTGTGCGATATGTCATTCCCAAGCCCGTCATCAAGGCTCTGTCAAAGCATCCCCTCACCCGCGACCTCTACCCCCTGGCCTTCGGACATTATCGCCGAGCCGCCGGCCATCACATGTACAGGGAACATCATAACGATCATCTTTTGATTTACTGCACGGAAGGACAAGCCTATCTGAACATTGAGGACCAGCCCTTCGTGATCAGCGCGGGAGATCTGGTTCTGCTTCCCGCCGGCGCTGCTCACCGTTATACGGCGGTGCCCGGCAATCCCTGGACGATCCATTGGGTGCACTACACCGGCCCACTGGCGGACACCTTTCGATTCCACATGGGCTTCAGCGACGACGTGAACATCCTTCACCTGGGGCGCCAGGCACGTTTACTGGTGGACTTTAACGGTTTCCTGTCAGTGCAGCAGACCGGTTTCCGTGCGCCGGGGCTGGTTCATGTCGCCAACCGATTGCGCCAGTTGTTGGCGGCGGTGCCCTTGAGCAGCGACCAGGCCGACCCGACTCAGCAGCCGGATCTGGAGATCATCCACCGATTCATGCGGGAAAATCTGGAACAGCGCATCACATTGACTCAACTGGCCGATCTTACGGGACTGTCGCCGGCCCATTTTGCCACGCGCTACCGGGAACTCACCGGCGTCTCTCCCATCCAGCACTTTCTGCACCTTAAGGTTGAGCAAGCCTGTCAGATGCTGGACACCAGCGAACTTCCGTTTACCCAGATCAGCGGCATCCTGGGTTACGACGACAATTACTATTTCTCACGGCTGTTCAAGAAAGTCATGGGTCAGTCGCCCACCGATTACCGCCACACCCGGCGCCATTGAATGCGGACCCGGACGGGACCACTCAGGTTTGCGGAGACAAGCGCGCCTGGGAGTTTTTCGCCATTGTCCTCAGGAAGTCCCAGGTCAGGCGAACCCGGGCAATGTTTTTCAGCTCGATCGGCATCAGCATCCAGAAAGTCCGGACGAAGCGGACCTGGTCCTGTAGGACCGGCACCAGACGCGGGTCCCTATCCGCCGCAAAGGCCGGCAGTATGGCGAGGCCGGCGCCGGCCGCCACGGCTTCCTGCTGGGCCAGAATACTGGTACTGCGCAGACTGACATCCTCCGAACCGGCCAGTTCGTCGAGAAAGAGCAATTCCTTGCTATACACCAGGTCGTCCACGTAACTCACGAACCTGTGCTCCTTCAAATCGGCCCGGCTCCTGATTTCCGGATGCTGGCTCAGGTACTCCCGGCCGGCGTAGAGCTGCAACACGTAGTCGGTGAGCTTGGTAATGATATAAGGCCCCCGCTCGGGGCGCTCAAGGGTAATGGCGATGTCAGCTTCGTGGCGGGAGAGCCTGAGCGCCCGTGGCAGGGCCAGCAAATCAATATGCAGGTTGGGATAACGCCGGCAGAACTCCGTCAGTTGCGGCGCCAGCAAGGTGGTGCCGTAGCCTTCGGTGACGCCGATGCGGACATGGCCGGAAAGCTTGTCAAAGGGATCCGGCAGGGTCTGCTCAATACCCACGCTGGCGCTTTCCATCAACTCAACCTGGGGCACAAGGCTGCGCCCGGCCTCGGTGAGGGTATAACCGGAGTTTTCCCGCAGGAACAACTGAACCCCCAGATTCTTCTCCAGCATCTGAATACGTCGTGACACGGTTGTGTGGTCAACACCGAGCCTGCGCGCAGCCGTTGTCAGCCGCCCCGCCCGACTCAACTCCAGAAAGTACCTTAAGTTGTTCCAATCCATGCCGGAGCCCTTACTGTGCAAAAATGCAGATGCCATGTGCACTATACCCGGTGTTGAATGTACAAACGCACTGATACTATCAATTTTATATTAACCCGCCGGTGGATGGCCGCGGGCACGACTACTGCTGACCTGAACAGGCGAATACGTATGACCACACCCGCGGCAAATATTCCAACCGTTAAACTGCTGATCAATGGCGAGTTTGTTGAGTCCGCCGCCACCGAATGGAAAGACATCATCAATCCGGCGACCCAGGAAGTTCTTGGCCGGGTTCCTTTCGCTACCCAGGATGAAATAAACGCGGCCGTAAGCAGTGCCCGTGAAGCGTTCAAGACCTGGCGCAAAACCTCCATCGGCGTGCGCTCGCGGATCTTTCTCAAGTATCAGCAACTGATCCGGGAAAACATGAGCGAGCTGGCGGCCATCCTCACGGCCGAGCAGGGCAAGACTCTGGCGGATGCCGAAGGCGACGTCTTCCGTGGCCTGGAGGTGGTGGAACACGCCTCCGCCATCGGCAACCTCCAGCTTGGCGAAATGGCCAACAACGTGGCCGGAGGCGTGGACACCTACACCCTGCTGCAGCCCTTGGGCGTCTGTGCCGGCATTACCCCCTTCAACTTTCCGGCGATGATTCCTTTGTGGATGTTCCCCATGGCCATCGCCACTGGCAATACCTTTGTGCTCAAGCCTTCCGAGCAGGACCCCATGGTCACCATGCGCCTGGTGGAACTGGCTGTTGAGGCCGGCATACCGGCAGGCGTACTCAACGTCATCCACGGCGGCAAAGACGCAGTGAATGCCATTTGCGACCACAAGGACATCAAAGCCGTTTCCTTCGTGGGATCCACTCCCGTGGGCACCCACGTCTATAACCGGGCGACCCAGGCAGGCAAGCGCGCCCAGTGCATGATGGGTGCGAAGAATCACGCCATTGTCATGCCCGACGCCAACAAGGAACAGACCCTCAACGCCATTGCCGGCTCCGCGTTCGGGGCGGCCGGCCAGCGCTGTATGGCGCTATCGGTGGTGATACTGGTGGGCGAATCCGCGGAATGGATCCCGGAGCTGGTCGCCAAGGCCAAGACACTGAAGGTCAATGCCGGTCACGAGAAAGGCACCGATGTCGGGCCGCTGATATCCACGGCGGCCAAAGCCCGCGTCTACGGCTTCGTCGAAGCCGGCGTGAGCGAGGGCGCCAGGCTCGAACTGGACGGCCGCAACCCCAAGGTGTCCGGTTACGACAAAGGCAACTTCATCGGCCCGACGCTGTTCTCGCAAGTGACCACTGACATGAGCATTTATCGGGAGGAAATTTTCGGGCCGGTACTCTGTGTTCTGACCGCAAAATCCATGGATGACGCCATCGACATCATCAACACCAATACACTGGGCAACGGCACCGCCGTATTCACCCGTTCCGGTGCGGCCGCCCGTCACTTCCAGGAAGAGATCGACGTGGGCCAGGTCGGCATCAACGTGCCGATTCCAGTGCCGGTGCCCCTGTTTTCCTTCACCGGCTCACGCGGCTCAAAACTCGGCGATCTGGGCCCTTACGGCAAGCAGGTTGTTCAGTTCTATACCCAGACCAAAACCATCACCGCACGCTGGTTCGATGAGGACGAGGTGGGCGGACCGGTGAACACCACCATTACGCTGAAATAAACGACGGAGGCTCAGCCTCCGACTGACCCCTCAGGCGTCGGCCCACTCCAGAGGAGCGGGCCCTCAAAGGTATTAAGAACCTGCACTGTCAAAGCGCCAGGGACATCAGCCAGAAGGATCGGACACGGCTTAGCTCCGGTGCGCTTATTAAAAATATGGCCAGGTCATGGGCGCATTCGCGCGGGATCCGGTAGAAGCCTAGCTCAGGCGAAAATGCTGTCGAAAGCGGATATTCCAGTGAATAAAGTCCTGAAATAATAGACAATAACTCGGCACGCTATATTCATCATTTAATCATGAGTGCGCTCCTTGTTATCACTGAACTTTCAGCTACTGTCTGCCTTCATTCCGACCTTTTTCGTGGTCTCAATCACGCCGGGCATGTGCATGACCCTGGCGTTGTCACTGGGTATTACTATCGGCGTCCGGCGCGCCATGTGGATGATGGCGGGAGAACTGCTCGGCGTGGCACTGGTCGCGGCAGCTGCCGCCGTCGGCGTGGCTGCCTTCATGCTCAACTATCCCACCGCTTTCACCCTCTTCAAGTATGCCGGTGGCGCGTATCTGGCCTGGCTGGGCTTACAGATGTGGCGTTCTCGGGGCAACATGGCCATGCCGGAAAATGCCACCGCGCCACGGAATATTTCGCGCCTGCAGTTGGCCACCCAGGGTTTTGTGACCGCCATTGCCAACCCCAAAGGCTGGGCGTTTTTCATAGCGCTACTGCCACCCTTCATTGACAGCGACCTGCCCGTGGCACCGCAACTGACGGCATTGATACTCATCATTCTGGCGCTGGAATTCCTGAGCCTTCAGCTATACGCCCACGGCGGCCGGAAACTGAGCGAAGCCATGCGCGATGGTGCCGGCGTGCGCACGCTGAACCGGGTGGCCGGCTCATTGATGATCCTGGTGGGCGCCTGGCTGGCCTTCGGCTAATGGGAACCACCAATTGGGAGCCCGAATCATGACCCTTAACCGTGATCGCCTGGCAGCCCTGGCGGCCAAAACCAGGCACCCCAAAAGACACTTCCGGAACCTGGAACCCATACCCGCCCGAGGCTTGAGGGAAGTTCTGCGCTGGCAACTGGCGCCCGGCAGGCGCTTTCCCCGGGGTAAGCGCTATGACGTGCTGCAACCCGAGGGTGATGCCTTGAGACATCCACCAGCGGTGCCTCAGTTAACCTGGCTGGGCCACGCCTCCTTCCTGTTTCAATACCAGGGCGTTAATCTGCTGACCGACCCGGTGCTGTCTGAGCGCGCCAGCCCCCTGCCCTTTGTCGGCCCCCGGCGCTACACCGCCGCCGCCCTGGAGGTGGCGGAGTTGCCGGCGATTCATCGCGTGCTGATTTCCCATAATCATTACGATCATCTGGACGAAACCACGATTCGCAAACTGTACAAGCGCTTTGGTAACGCCCTGTGTTTCTGCATTCCGCAAGGCCTGAGACCCTGGTTCGAGAAACGAGGCATT
>JAGXLV010000016.1 GCA_018334495.1 Oleiphilaceae bacterium | reverse complement strand
GAAGCGATGATGCTTTGGTTGTCCCAACTGGCGCCTGCCAGTCCGGATCTCGGGATATCACCAGGTTCATCCGGCCCGGCAATGGCCGCCCGATGGAGTCCCAGGTTTTGCGACCCATGATGATGGGCTTGCCCATGGTGGCCTGCTTGAAGTAGCGCAGGTCACCCGGCAGGTGCCAGGGCAGTTTGTTGTTGCGGCCGATGACCCGGTTTTGGGACATGGCGACTATTAACGCTTTCCTCATTGTTTGACCTCTTGGTTAGGGCATCCTGAACTTGGGTGGTGGGATTGTGAACTCCGGGCTGCGCGAGGATGGGGATGCTTGTTCAGAAAACGCCTCAAGACGTCCTGTGCGGCTTGGGCTCCGCCATCCCTGGCTCCGCACATTTCTGAACAAGCACCCCCATCCCCCGCGACCTGACAGTATTGCAGACCTCATTCGCAGACACTGCAGCCTGATGTGGACCGGCGGGTAGGGCTTTCCGGAAATGTGCGGAGCCAGGGATGGCGGAGCCCAAGCGTACAGGGACGTATTTACAGCGTTTTTCGGAAAGCCCTACCCGCCGGTCCGCCTCTCGAAAGCTCTCGGTCAAATCGCGATAGGCGCTCTAATCACAGGATGCGGCTCATAACCCTCGAACTCGAAGTCTTCCAGTTCATACTCGAAGATCGACTCAGGCTTTCGCTTGATCACCAGCTTCGGCAGCGGTCCGGGTTCACGCTTTAGCTGTTCGAAGACGATATCGTCGGTCAGATGGTTCTGGTAAAGGTGACAGTCGCCGAAGGTGTGAACAAATTCCCCTGCCTCCAGATCGCACTGCTGGGCAATCATGTGGGTCAACAGCGCGTAGGAGGCGATATTGAAAGGCACACCCAGAAACAGATCGGCGCTGCGCTGATACAGCTGGCAGGACAACCGCCCGTCCGCCACATAGAACTGAAACAGACAATGACAAGGCGCCAAAGCCATGCGCCCGGCCTCCACGTTGGCCTGGGGACCGAGCGACTCGTCCGGAAGCTCAGCCGGATTCCAGGCGGACACGATCAGGCGCCGGGACATGGGCTTGGTGCGGATCTGCTGAATCACCTCGCGGATCTGATCCACCGTGCTGCCGTCAGGGCATTGCCAGCTGCGCCACTGCTTGCCATAGATCGGACCAAGGTCGCCATTTTCCAGCGCCCATTCGTTCCAGATTTTGACCTTGCGCTCCTGGAGCCAACGGTTATCCGTCGAGCCCTTCAAAAACCAGAGCAACTCATAAATGATGCTGCGCAAGTGGATTTTTTTGGTGGTTACCAGGGGAAAGCCGTCGGCCAGATCAAACCGTACCTGACGACCGAAAACGGAACGGGTACCCACACCGGTCCGGTCGCCCCGGTCTTTGCCGTTTTCCACCACGTCTTTCATTAAGTCCAGATAGGTTTTCACTGCGGGTTTCTCCTGTAGGCGTACGCAATCATTCCGGCGCCAATGACAATCATGGGGAACGACAGTACCTGCCCCATGGTCAGCCAGTCGAACGCCAGGTAACCCAGTTGCGGGTCGGGTTGCCGGAAAAATTCAACGACAAACCGGAAAACACCGTAAAGGGTCAGGAAGAGCCCGCTGACCGCCATGCGGGGTCTCGGTTTGGCGGAGAACCACCACAGCAGGACGAAGAGCAAAACGCCTTCCAGGGCGAACTGGTACAACTGGGAAGGGTGCCGCGCCAGTGCGTCCGGCGCCTGGGGGAAAACCATACCCCAGGGCACATCCGTGGGCTTGCCCCAGAGTTCGCCATTGATAAAGTTACCGATGCGACCGGCACCCAGCCCAACCGGCACCAGGGGCGCCACGAAGTCGGCAATCTGGAAAAAGGTCCGGTCGATCTTGCGGCCGAACCACCACATGGCCAGTAACACGCCAATCAGACCGCCATGAAAAGCCATGCCGCCTTCCCACACCCGCAAGAGCCAGAGCGGGTCCGCCAGAAACTGATCGAAGTTGTAGAAGACGACATAGCCAAAACGGCCACCGAGAATGACACCGATGGCAATATAAAACAGCAGATCACCCATCTGTTCCTCGGTCAGGGGCGACCAGGGCTTGCGGGTGCGCAGGCGGCCGAGCCACCAGCCCACTAGGAACCCCACCAGATAGGTCAGGCCGTACCAGTGGATTTTTATGGGTCCCAGGGAAATGGCAACCGGATCAAACTCGGGATGTTTAAGCATCAAGAAGGCTCTTCAATGATCAAATGAGAAAACGGATACCCACGACCAGCAGTAGCAGGGCGAAAAAGCGTTTGAGCCACCGGGCGTCAAGGCGGTGGGCCAGTTCGGCCCCGTAACGGGCCATCACCACGCTGGTCAGCACAATGCCCAAAAGCGCGGGCAGGTAGATGAAACCCAGACTGTAATCCGGCAAGGCCGGATTTTGCCAGCCGGTGAGACCATTGACCGTCGCGCCCGCCAAAGCGATTGGCAAACCGCAGGCCGCCGACGTGCCGACGGCCTGCTGCATGCGGACATTGCACCAATTGAGAAACGGCACGGTCAGTGTGCCTCCGCCGATGCCGAAAATAGCGGACGCCCAGCCAATGCCCGTACCTGCCGCCCCAAGGCCGATTTTACCGGGCACCGCCCGCCCGGGTTTGGGATTCAGCTCTAAAAACATCTTCAAGGCCACGAGCATCACAAACACGCCAATCACCGTTTGCAAAAACTCTCCAGCCATCAGGGAGGCGGTCCAGGCCCCGAGCGCGGCACCAATGACAATGCCGGTGACCATGGGTCGGAAGATTTCCCAGCGCACCCCCTGCCTGACGTGATGAGAACGTATCGAGCTGATTGAGGTGAAAACGATGGTTGCCAGCGAGGTCCCGACCGCCAGATGCGTGGCAATGGCCGGGCTGATACCCTGAAAATCAAAAGCCAGGATCAGAATCGGTACGATCACCAGGCCACCGCCGATGCCGAATAGCCCAGCGAGCACGCCGGCAACAGAGCCAAGAGCGAGATACACGGCAAACATCAGGGCTATCGACATGGCACCAGGCGACCGGGTTAAAAACGAAGGCTGTTATGATACACATGCAAGCAGGCTAATAGCACCTCCACTAACCGCTCACTAACGGATTCCATCATGTGCCTTATCCTTGCAGCCCTGGGTCAACATTCGGATTACCCTCTCGTGGTGGCCGCCAACCGCGACGAGTTTTACCAGCGCCCCACCTCGCCGATGCACTGGTGGCAAAACCCGGAGGTTCTCGCCGGAAAGGACGACCGCTCGGGTGGCACCTGGCTGGCTGTTAATCCGGCGGGTGAAGTGACAGCGGTTACCAACGTCCGGGACGGCATCGAAGAACCGGGCTGGAAAAGCCGTGGCGAACTGCCTTTGCGCGCCCTGTCCACCGACCGGAACAGACTGGACGCCGAACTACGCGAAGAACGCCATCGATTTGGCGGTTTTAACCTCCTTGATATGAACGTCAGTAGTGGCTGGCATTTCAGTAACCGGGACACCCACCCGGGCCGTCACCTCCATCGCGGCTTGTATGGCGTCAGCAATCATTTACTCCAGAGCCCCTGGCCCAAGCTGATAAAACTTCGCCAATCCTGCCACCAGGTAATTTCGCAGGAAGGTACCCGGGGTGCCGAGCCCCTGCACCAGGCCCTTATCGACACATTGCGGGATGACACCCCCGCACCGGATCACCTACTACCGGATACCGGTGTTGGACTGGAAACCGAGCGTTTCCTGTCGCCGGCATTTATTCGCAGCCAGGATTACGGCACTCGCGCCACCACCATTGTCACTGTCCACAAAGACGGCTGGGTGCGGGTGACGGAACAGGCCTGGGGCCCGTGGGGACAACCGGGGGCACAAATCAGTTTTCAGTGGCGTGCAAGGGCTTGAGACGTCTGCCGAACCTGTGAGGCCTGTATTTTGGTGAGCGATGCTTTTACTGCGCTTCACCCCGGCTTTTGAAAGAAGTGTTTACTGCCGGCCGGTCTTTGGTCTGTTTAACACCCCCGCTCTGATATACTGGTCGATAAATCCGTTGCATCGTCGGAGGCCCGCCATCATGGCCGAGCAGACCAGCACAACGTCCATTGCGGACTTTGAAAAATCCCTCAATGAACTGGAGACTCTGGTACGAGATCTGGAACAGGGCGAATTGTCACTGGAGCAGTCTCTGGGGGCTTTTGAACGGGGCGTCAAACTCACCCGTGAATGTCAGCAGTCACTCAAAACAGCAGAACAAAGGGTAGAACAGCTGATTCAGAGCGGCGACGGCAGTCTTCAGACACAACCTTTCAGCCCCGACAAACCGGAATGACAACAACCGTGACCGCCACCGAAACGGATTTTCTTGAAGCCTGTCGGGTTCGCATTGAAGCGGAACTGAGGTCGCGGCTGACAACCTCCAGGGCCGGCGACACCCTGTCCGAAGCCATGGCTTACAGTGTTCTTGGCGGCGGCAAGCGGATACGGCCAGCGCTGTGCCTGGGCGCCGCGCTGGCCGTCGGCCAAGACAAAGACAAAGCCTTGGTCCCCGCCTGTGCCGTCGAATTGATTCACGCTTATTCGCTGATTCATGACGATCTTCCGGCCATGGATGACGATGACCTGCGACGCGGCCGCGCCACAACTCACATTGCCTACGGGGAGGCCATCGCGGTTTTGGCCGGGGACGCCCTGCAGGCATTGGCCTTCGAGTGGCTTAGTGAGTCGCCGGGCCTGTCCGACAATGTGCTTTTACGCATGATCCGGACCCTGAGCCGTGCCAGCGGTCATAGTGGCATGGTCGGCGGCCAGGCGATTGATCTGGCTGCTGTCGGCCAGGACCTGGCCATTGCGGAGCTGGAAACCATGCACCGGCGTAAAACGGGCGCGCTGATTGAAGCCAGCGTGATGCTTGGCGCTCTGACATCACAGCACGTAGCACAAGAGCGGCTGGAGGCCCTGAGTGATTACGCCAGGGCACTGGGCCTGGCCTTCCAGGTTCAGGACGACCTGTTGGATGTTGAAGGCGAAACGGTCGTTATCGGCAAACCCAGGGGATCCGATGCGGCCCGCGCGAAACCGACCTATCCCTCTTTGCTGGGAGTTGATGGCGCCCGGCATCACCTGACCCGGCTCTTGCAGGATGCCCGGGGCAGCCTGGCCGATTTTGGTCCGGAAGCGGACGCCCTGAGAGAAATAGCTGATTTTGTCGCAGCCCGCACCCATTGAAAACCGGCCGCATTGAGTGTGAAAGTGGCAGACTCAATCCCTTATAATACGGTTCTGAGTGACGTCAAATCCACCATGAACCCGCTGGAAAAGACCGTGAGCTGATGCAGGACACATATATTTTCAAGGAAATCCCGGTGCAGCAGCCCAACACCCCACTGTTGGACCAGGTCAACAGCCCGGCCGAACTTCGCCTGCTGTCCAACGACCGGCTTCCGCAATTGGCCCGCGAACTCCGTGCCTATCTGCTCTGGTCAGTCGGGCAGACCGGTGGCCATTTTGGTGCCGGCCTGGGTGTCCTTGAACTGACGGTGGCTCTGCATTACGTCTTCAATACCCCGGAGGACCGCCTGGTCTGGGATGTGGGCCACCAGGCCTACCCCCACAAGATCCTCACCGGACGCCGCGATCGCATGAGCAGCATACGCAAGCAAGGCGGCCTCGCCGGTTTCCCGAAACGGGCAGAGAGTCATTACGACACTTTTGGGGTGGGCCACTCAAGCACATCCATCAGTGCCGCTTTAGGCATGGCAATCGCCTCACGTATGCAGCAGGCGGCCCGCAAGAGCATCGCCGTCATCGGCGACGGCGCCATGACCGCTGGCATGGCCTTCGAAGCCTTGAACCACGCGGGGCACATCCGGGCCGACCTGTTGGTCATCCTCAACGACAACGACATGTCCATCTCCCATAATGTGGGCGGACTCTCCAACTATTTTGCCAAACTACTGGCCAGCCGCACCTATAACCAGGTGCGCGATGGCAGTAAACGCGTGCTGCAAGCGGCCCCCAACCTGATGGCCTTCGCCCGAAAAACCGAAGAGCACTTCAAGGGCATGATTTCCCCCGGTACGCTTTTTGAGGAACTGGGCTTTAATTACATCGGTCCCATTGATGGTCACGACCTGCCCCTGCTGGTGGAAACGCTGGAAAACATCCGCGAGTTGGACGGCCCGCAATTTCTTCATGTGGTGACCAAGAAAGGCAAGGGCTTTGCCCAGGCGGAAGCGGATCCTGTCGGTTACCACGCCATCAATAAAATTGAGCCGGTACCGCCGGTCAAGCCAGCACCGGAAGCCGCCAAACCCAAAAAACCGAAGTACGCCAATATTTTCGGCCAGTGGCTTTGCGACATTGCGGAACAGGACGAACGGGTTGTCGGCATCACCCCGGCCATGTCCGAGGGTTCAGACCTGATGGCTTTCAGTCAACGCTTTCCGGACCGTTATTTTGATGTTGCCATCGCCGAACAGCACTCTGTAACCCTGGCCGCCGGCCTCGCCTGCGATGGTGCCAAACCGGTGGTGGCGATCTACTCCACCTTCCTGCAACGGGCGTATGATCAACTGATCCACGACGTTGCGATACAGAACCTGGATGTGCTTTTCGCAATTGATCGCGCAGGCCTGGTCGGCGAAGACGGCCCCACCCATGCTGGCGCCTTTGACCTGAGTTACCTGCGCTGCATTCCCAATCTGGTGGTCATGTGCCCGTCAGATGAAAACGAGACCCGACAGCTGCTGCAGACCGGCTTGCTTTACGAGGGCCCGGCCGCCGTGCGCTATCCTCGCGGCACGGGCCCGGGCGCCATCGTCGAGCAGCGTCTGACAGCCATGACTATCGGCAAGGGGCGGAAAATTCGCGATGGCACCGGGGTAGCGATTCTTAACTTCGGCACCCTGCTCGCCCCGGCGCTGGAGGCAGCCGAATCACTGGGCGCTACGGTCGCCGATATGCGCTTTGCGAAGCCTCTTGACCAGGCCCTGATTCTGGAATTGGCGAACAAACATGAACTGCTGGTGACGCTGGAGGAGAATGCCATTGCCGGCGGCGCAGGGAGCGCGGTTTCAGAATTTCTGAACAGTCAGGGGGTGGTGATCCCGATTCTGAACCTGGGACTGCCGGACCGGTTCATCGATCACGGCAAACATGCGGAGTTGCTGGCGGATTGCGGTCTTGATAGCGCCGGCATG
Source organism: Oleiphilaceae bacterium (assembly GCA_018334495.1). Taxonomy (GTDB): domain Bacteria; phylum Pseudomonadota; class Gammaproteobacteria; order Pseudomonadales; family Oleiphilaceae; genus Marinobacter. Next base: position 40,906 of record JAGXLV010000016.1, on the reverse strand, counting down.
CTTGCCAGCATCCGCCAGCGAACTGAACGGATGCGGAAACACGAATCCCTCAAAGCACTGCCCTGAACGAATTCGCGATTTCCGGGAAGCACGCCAGTGCCGGCATTACATGGCTGGATCGTCGTCCTGGTGGGTTTCCATCATATGACCCAACTTGGCTTGCTTGGTGGCCAGATAAGATTCGTTATGGGGATTACGACCGACATGGATCGCCACCCGCTCGGCAATGTTTATACCCAGCTCCGTCAGGGCGCTAACCTTGCGCGGGTTGTTGGTCATCAAACGCAGGCCCTTGATGCCCAGATGGTCGAGCATATCGCGGCACATGGCATAATCGCGAAGATCCGCAGCAAAGCCCAGCCGTTCATTGGCTTCCACCGTGTCGGCGCCCTGATCCTGCAGATTATAGGCCCGGATCTTGTTGAGCAAGCCGATACCACGGCCTTCCTGACGAAGGTACAGAAGGATCCCGCGCCCTTCGCGCGCGATCAAACGCAAGGCCTCTTCAAGCTGATAACCGCAGTCACAGCGCATGCTGTAAAGCGCGTCGCCAGTCAGGCACTCCGAATGGGTCCTGGCCAACATGGGTTCGGGATCTTCCAGAGCACCCAGCGTCAATGCGATATGTTCCTTGCCGGATTCTATTTCCTCGAATCCGTGCATGTCGAACACACCAAAAGGTGTGGGCAATCGACAGGTCTGGATGTAACGGACGACCACAGCATTCCCTCGTGTCAAATTAGCGGGCCGCGCATTTTAACAGAACCCGACGCCCGGACGTAATTTCATTCGGTCGTCGAGCCTTGCGCGGATCATTACCTCAGCAGCACAGGGTACGAAAACCAATGGAATGCGGATCGGCCAGGAGAAGAATCAGGCCGTAGCAGTGGTTTTTAGAGAGCCCTAGCCGCCTGTCGCGCTCATGAAACGCAAAACCTGAGGCTCTTCATCCAGGTTGAAGTGATGCTTTTCCGGTTTTATCGTCATGGCTTGATGCAGCGCAACCTGCACTCTTGCATCCACTGCAGCCTCGCTCTGATCGCCCTCGCGCAGCACGGAACGTAAATCCAATGAGTGTTCATTACCCAGACAGAGAAGAAGCCGCCCTTCCGTCGTGACCCTTACCCGGTTGCAGTCACCGCAGAAGTTATGACTGTGAGGGGAAATAAAACCAATGCGGTTGTTGTGGCCGGGAATCCGGTAATAGCGGGAAGGCCCGCCGGTTACGTCGGCGGCAGGCTGCAACGGGTAGCGCGAGCCTATGATCGTCCGGAGCTCTTCACTGGCAATGAAAGCCTCGGCGCGACTGTGTTCGGTAATAACACCCAGCGGCATTTCTTCAATAAAACTGAGATCCAGCTGATTTTCCAGGGCATAGTCGACCAGCGGCAGTACCTCGTCGTCATTGCGACCACGAAGAATGACGGCATTAAGCTTGGTGTGCTCAAATCCCGCCGCGCGCGCTGCGCTAATACCCGCCAAAACCTGCCCCAGCCGACCCGTTCGGGTAAGCTCGCGAAAGCGATCGGCGTCCAGGCTGTCGAGGCTGATATTAAGCCTGTCCAGCCCCGCGTTTTTCAGCGGCGCCGCCAAATCCTGTAACCGACTGCCGTTGGTGGTCATGCACAGCTCTTTCAGACCTGGAAGCTCACGGATCGATTTGACCAGGCCGACCACACCCGAGCGAACCAGAGGCTCGCCCCCCGTAAGCCGGATTTTAGTCACACCGCAGGCCACCAGATTCCGGGCCAGAACGAGAATTTCCTCCAACGACAGGGTCTGGGCCTTGGGCAGGAAAGTCATCTCTTCCGACATACAGTAGACACAACGAAAATCGCAGCGGTCAGTCACCGATATCCGGACATAATTAATTTCCCGCCCAAAATTATCGATCAGAGGCTGCGGGTTCATCACCTCCAGGCTATCATCAGGATGCTTGCCAATGCCCACTGCGACCCCCTTTCTTTTCCAACAAACGCACATGCTCGATAGCCATTCCGCGATCGACCGCTTTACACATATCGTACAGAGTCAGGGCGGCTATCGAGGCGGCCGTCAGGGCTTCCATCTCGACACCGGTCTGGCCGGCAAGCTTGCATCGGGTTTCGATGTGGATGGATACCGGATCCCGACACGGTGTCATAGTGACCGTCACTGAACTCAAGTTCAAGGCGTGGCACAAGGGGATGAGATCGTGGGTTTTCTTGGCGGCCATAATGCCTGCCACCCGAGCCACGGCCAGTACATCGCCTTTCGGGTGTTCGCCTTCGATGATCATGTCCAGGGTTTCCGGCGCCATGCATATGAAGGCCTCTGCCCGCGCCTCCCGCGTGGTGGTCGTTTTGTCCGACACATCTACCATTCGGGCGGCACCTGTGTCATCCAGATGAGTCAGTTCGCTCACAGCCGCTCCTGATGATTTCCCAGTGAAAAGATAGGAACCACCATATCAGAAAATGCGCTTACCACCAGTTTCCAATACCAGCGATGCCCTGGGCACCGCATTCTCTCGCATAATCCAGGTCGTTGAAGCCAAGCCCACCGAGAGCATAGACCGGCAGCGTGGCGTGCCAGGCCAGGGCGCGGAAGCCGGCCCAACCCAGAGCGGGCGCGCCGGGATGACTGGCGGTGGCCTGTACTGGGCCCAGGGTCACAAAATCGGCGTCCAGACGCAGGGCATGGGCCATTTGCGGCTCATCGTGACAGGAAACCGCCAGCCAGCGGTTTTTTGCAATGGGCCGGGATTTCATCCGGACAGCCTGCGCCCAGGTCAGATGCCAGCCAGCAAAAGCCTCTGCCAGCTCAGCGCTTGCATTCTCGCCATGAAGGACGAGCCGGGACTGATGCCGCGCGCAAATGGCTCGACCCTCTTGCGCCATCGCCCTGTACTCAGCCTTACCGAGCCATGGCGCCCGCAAGACCACCAAAGCGGGGGAGTGGGCTGCCAGACTCTGATCAAGGCGCCTGAGGCCGTCAGGGACCCCGCCGAACGCGCCGGTTATGGCATAGTGACCAGGCAATTTCACAGCGCGGATAATGGCCCGGTTCGCGGCCGGGAAATCCTCGTCCCGCAAAGAGTCCGCCTCACGCCAGCCAAGCGCCTGGCCTTCAAGGCCCTCCGGCTCACCGACCGCCGCATCCGTTGCCCAAACATCCAGAAACACCCGCTTGTCACCATAGTCGTGACGAATGCCGATCAGGGGCGTCAAAGACACCTCGGGAATGAGCAGTCCGGTCTCTTCTTTAAGCTCCCGCACCAGCGCCTGCTGGACGGTTTCACTGGCTTCGACTTTACCGCCGGGAAACTCCAGCAATCCGCCCTGGTGCACAAAATCCGGCCGGCGCGCGATCAGGACCTTGCCACCACGTCGAACCACGGCCACTGCAACGTGGACTTCCCTCATGAGCTCAGGTCCGGTATTCCGCATTGATGGTGACATAGTCGTGCGAAAAATCGCAGGTCCAGACCCGCTCCCCGATGTCCCCGCGTTTAAGATCCACGGTAATGGTGATTTCTTCCTGATTCATGGCGGCCTGGCCCTGCTCTTCGCGATAGCTGTCAGCACGACCGCCCCTGGCCACCAGACAGACGTCATTCAGATGAATGGTTAAGGCGTTGATGTCGAGATTGGCAACCTGGGCCCTGCCCACCGCGGCCAGAATACGTCCCCAATTCGGGTCGCAGGCGTAAAGCGCCGTCTTGACCAGCGGTGAATGGGCCAGCGTGTAAGCCACTTCCAGTGCCTCCTCCTGGGATTTCGCAGCACGGACATCGATGGTTACGAACTTGGTCGCGCCTTCGCCGTCCCGGACGATGGCATGAGCAAGGGTCAGGTAAACCTCCCGCAGGGCCTCTTTCAGACCTGCCAGAAAAGGACTTTCCCGGGTAATTTCCAAACGATTGGCCTGGCCGGTGGCGATCAGCATGCAGGCGTCGTTGGTGGAGGTGTCACCGTCGATGGTAATGCGGTTGAAGGAGGCCTCCCCCAGCTCGGAGGCGAGGGATTGCAGCAACCGGGGTTCAATACAGGCATCGGTGGTGATGAACCCCAGCATAGTGGCCATATTGGGCCTTATCATGCCGGCCCCCTTACTGATGCCCGAGATGGTGATGGTCTCATCACCCAACTTGACCTGGCGGGTAACGCCTTTAGGCAGCGTGTCTGTCGTCATAATGCCTTCGGCCGCATCGGCCCAGCCGTTTTCATCGAGCGCCGTCAGGGCCGACGGCAGTGCGGAGAGGATACGCTCAAGCGGTAACGGCTCGCCAATAACCCCGGTGGAAAAAGGCAGAACCTCGGAAGCCTCAACGCCGGCGCCATCAGCGACCGCTTCACAACAGGCCCTGGCGTCGGCGAGGCCGCGCTCACCGGTACCGGCATTGGCATTACCGGTATTGATCAGAAGGTATCGCGCTGGGCTTCGCGCCAGATGCTCGCGGGTGACCATCACGGGCGCGGCACAAAACTGGTTGCGCGTAAAGATGCCGGCCACACGACTGCCCGGGGCCGCCTCGATCAAAACCAGATCCTTGCGCCCGGTTTTCTTGATGCCTGCGCTAACCACGCCCAGCCGTATACCGGCAACGGGGAAGAATGCGGGTAAGGCTCCCAAACCGACAGCCATCTGATCTCTCCTTTCGAGTGGTAGTTACACCTTCAAATAAAAACCCGCAGCCTGAAACGCTCAGGGTGCGGGTTGCTGCAACGCGACGGCTTACCCTGGCAGGTCGCGCTCTAACTGATCCTGCCATGGCATTGCTTGTACTTTTTGCCCGACCCGCAGGGACAGGGTTCGTTACGACCCACTTTGCGTTCCTGGCGCACAAAGGTTTCCGGCCCTGCCTGCGCCTCGCCATGGTCGGCACCGCTGTCGCCGTCTGCGGACTTCTGGTCAGCGGCGGCACTGGTTTCATCATGGCGCAACTTGGCGGCAGCCAGCTGCTGTTCCAGTTCTTCCCGACGCCGACGCTCCACCTCTTCCATCTCTTCCTTGGACTGAACCCGGACATGACAGAGCACACGGGTAACATCCCGCTTCATGGCATCCAGCATGGTTTCGAAAAGGTTAAAGGCCTCGCGCTTATATTCTTGCTTGGGATTCTTCTGGGCGTAACCGCGCAGATGAATACCCCGGCGCAAGTGATCCATGTTGGACAGATGCTCTTTCCAGAGCGTGTCCATGACCTGAAGAAATGCCTGTTTTTCGAAGTTGCGCATGGGTTCGGCGCCCACGACTTCCTCTTTTTCCTTGTAGGCCGTGACCACCTCGTCAAGAATCCGCTGGCGCAGGGTGTCCTCGAACAATTTACTGTCTTCGTCCAACCATGTCTGGATCGGAAGATCTATGGCCATTTCCGATTGCAGTTGCGATTCCAGCCCTGCCACATCCCATTGTTCGGGCATGCTCTGGGGTGGAATGAATTCGGTGATCACCGCATCAATGACATCTTCACGAATGGTGTCGACCATATCGGAGATGTCATCCGACGACATCACGGCGTTGCGTTGGTCGTAAATCACCGTGCGCTGGTCGTTAGCAACATCGTCGTATTCGAGCAGCGTTTTTCGCATGTCGAAGTTGCGGCCTTCCACTTTGCGCTGGGATTTTTCTATCGCGTTGCTCACCATGCGGTGTTCGATGGCTTCGCCTTTTTTCATGCCCATCGCCTGCATGATGTTCTTGACCCGGTCCGGCGCAAAAATGCGCATCAGGTTGTCTTCCAGCGATAAAAAGAAGCGCGAAGAACCCGGGTCGCCCTGACGACCGGCACGACCACGCAACTGATTGTCGATACGCCGGGATTCATGGCGCTCGGTACCGATAATGTGAAGGCCTCCCGCTTCAAGCACTCGGTTATGGCGCTCGTTCCAGGCTGCCTTGAGCTTGCCGACTTCTTCTTCCGTGGGGTTATCAAGCCCCGCGACTTCGTGCTCCCAGTTACCCCCGAGCACGATGTCCGTACCCCGTCCCGCCATGTTCGTGGCAATGGTTACGGCGCCGGGTCGCCCGGCCTGAGCAATAATCTGGGCCTCGCTTTCATGCTGCTTGGCGTTAAGTATCTTGTGGTCGATTTTCGCTTTATTGAGCAGCATGGACAGCATTTCGGAGGCTTCGATTGAGGCCGTACCCACGAGGATCGGACGGTTCTCTTCTCTCACATCCTTGATCTCGTCAATAATCGCATGGAATTTCTCATCCTGCGTTAGATAGATCAGATCGTTGTAATCGGTGCGCTGGATCGCCTTGTTAGGCGGAATAACCACAACATCCAGGCCATAAATCTGCCGGAATTCAAAGGCTTCCGTGTCCGCTGTACCGGTCATGCCGGCCAGCTTTTCATAAAGCCGGAAATAGTTCTGGAAAGTGGTCGAGGCCAGGGTCTGGCTTTCGGCCTGAATTTTGACGCCTTCCTTTGCCTCTATCGCCTGGTGAAGTCCCTCACTCCAGCGTCGGCCAGGCATGGTCCGGCCGGTGTGCTCGTCGACGATGACAACCTGTTCACCCTGAACAATGTAATCCACATCTTTCTGGAACAGATGATGCGCCCGCAGCGCCGAATGAACATGATGCAAAAGGCTCAGGTTATTGGCGGAGTAGAGACTTTCGCCTTGCTGAAGCAGCCCTCGCTCTGACAACAACTCTTCGACTTTTTCATGGCCGGCCTCGGTCAGATCGACCTGTCGCGTTTTCTCGTCAATGGTGAAATCGCCTTCGGGCTCGCCCTCTTCCGGAACCTCACCTTGCACAAGGCTCGGAACCATCGCGTTGACTTCCCGATACATGCGGGAGCTGTCTTCGGCGGCGCCAGAGATAATCAACGGTGTGCGAGCTTCGTCGATCAGGATGGAGTCAACCTCATCCACGATGGCAAAGTGCATGCCTCGCTGGACTTTTTCCGCAGGGCTAAACGCCATATTGTCCCGCAGATAATCAAAGCCAAACTCGTTATTGGTGCCGTAGGTAATATCCGCCGCATAGGCTTTACGTTTGTCGTCCGCGTTTTGTCCCGCAACGATCACGCCCACCTGCAGCCCCAGAAAGCGGTAGAGCTTGCCCATCCACTCCGCATCCCGGCGCGCCAGATAATCGTTAACAGTAACCAGATGGACGCCTTTTCCGGTCAGGGCATTGAGATAAACCGCGGCGGTTGCCACCAGCGTTTTACCCTCACCGGTCTTCATTTCGGCGATATGGCCTTCATGCAAAGTGATGCCACCGATAAGCTGAACGTCAAAGTGACGCATGCCCATCGCGCGGCGGCTACCCTCGCGTACCACCGCAAAAGCCTCGGGCAACAGTTGCTCCAGACTCTCGCCCTCATCGAAACGGCGGCGAAATTCCGGTGTTTTGCCCTGTAATTCAGAATCCGATAGCTCACCCAGCGGCTCTTCAAGCTCGTTAATACGCGTGACAATCTTCCGCATACGCTTGATTTCGCGGGCATTTTTACTGCCAAACATCTTGGTTGCAAGCTTCGTAAACATAGACAACTGCTTCGTTGGTTATTCGGAGAGCGCTCAGGCACATGCTGAGCACACCATCACAGACAGGTACGCGAGTCAGACTTTTATTGATAGATCTGCGTCAGACAGGGCAGGAGCCTGCCGACTGGCACTTATTCGACCCACATTAATAAACAAGGCATTCTAACCTTATTTATCGGCAGGACAAAAGGCAGAGTAAGGCGTCAGCGCTAAATAGCAAGGGCCAGCGCCAGGAGTTAAGGGTTCGCCCGCTGGATGTAATCTTCCGGATTACGGCTTTTGCCATTGCGCAGCACTTCAAAATGCACATGGGGGCCAGTGGAGCGTCCGGTGCTGCCCATTAAGGCGATAACCTGAGCTTTTTGTACGACATCCCCCAACTGCACCGTAACGGTTTTGCTGTGACCATAACGCGTGACCAGGCCGTCGCCATGATCAATCTCAACGAGGTTGCCGTAACCGGAGCGCTCGCCGGCGTGAGTCACCACGCCAGCTGCGACAGCAATAATATCGCTGTCTTCCTTACCGGCCAGATCAACACCATCATGCCAGGTTTTTCGGCCGGTAAAGGGATCCGACCGGTAACCGTAGCGGGACGACAGCCAACCCCAGGTAATCGGGCGACCTGCAACAAACCGGTCTTCTTCCAGCTTCTGGCGGGACATCAGGGTGTCCAGCACTCGCAGTTGCTGTTCGCGATCGTTCAGTTGAGCCTCCAGCTGAGTCACCATTCCTGCCAGATCCGGTACTGAGAACGAATCCGCGCCCAAATCCGCCTCCGGGCCACCAACCGCGGTCCTCTGGTCAAAATCGAATTCCTCGCCACTGACCAGCTTGGAATCGACAAAACGCTGGCCCAGAGCATCAAGTCGCAGCAGACGGCCTTGTATCTCACCGAGGCGGAGTGTCAACGCATCCATTTGTTGACGGCTTTTTTCGCCAATGCTGCGAATCTCATCCTGCTGGGACTCCAGCCGTTCCTGCCACTGCTGCAAGGTCGGGGCGCTCATCGGGGCCTTGCGGCTTTCGGGTTGCGTTGACGCCAGGGAGTACCCCAGCCAGGAAAACCCCGCCGCCATCAGAGCAACTAGAGCAAAAAGCCCGAACGCCGCCATAAATCCGAATGAAACAGAACGAGAAGTCGAGTGGCCTTTGCCAACAAAGATAATATCCATAGTTTTTGGTCTATTCATAACGAGCCGCAAGGTCATCCTTTGACATACTGCGTATCTCTTGATCTGAACCGTCCCGGGCACATCGCCGCTACACCTTCAACGGCATGGAGACGTTCCCCCTGACTGTAAAAGAAGTGTAATATAGGTATTTACAATACTTCGTAGGAAAGTGTAACCAAACCCGTCGAGTTATTCCAAAGCAATGAAGAAAAAAACAGGCCTGGACCTCAACCCCCGGAATCACACCAAGGATTCTTCGCTCAGGGCTTTGCTCGCAAAAGCGGAGACACACGGCGACGCAGAACGGCGTGTTTTAGCGGCGCTGCCCGCAGAGCTTGTCGCGGGAACACGGTTTGTCAGCGTTCATGAGGGCGACATGGTCATCAGTTCGCAATCATCGACTGGTGCCAGCCAACTGCGTTTTCGCCAACATGAGATTATGGCAAGACTACGTCAGGATTCATTGTTTGAATTTGTCTGGCGCCTTAAGGTCAAAGTCGCGCCGGCCCGTCACAAAAGCCGAGCCCTCGCCGAAAAAGCGCCCTTGAGTCGCGAAAATGCCCGACTCCTCAAGGAAGAGGCCGGGCACACGAAGGATAAACAACTACGAGAGGTTCTCGAAAAACTCGCTAGCCACGTCCGTGACTGAGGTATCCCTGCCTCAGCCCGGAACCGCCAGCACAGGTTTCATGTACGAGATAGGCGCTGTGGCTTCGTCGTCAAAGGTAACAACTTCCCAGGCGTCCTGTTCCGCCCTGAGCTTGCGAAGCAGCTTATTATTGAGGTCATGTCCGGACTTCACGCCGCGGAATTCACCAATCAGGCTGTTGCCCAGAAGGTAAAGATCACCAATGGCGTCCAAAACTTTATGCTTGACGAATTCGTCCTCGTAACGAAGACCGTCTTCGTTAAGGATTTTATAATCGTCCACCACAATGGCGTTGTCGACACTGCCACCGAGCGCCAGGTTCATGGCACGCAGCTTTTCAATGTCCCGCATAAAACCGAATGTTCGGGCCCGGCTGACTTCTTTCACAAAAGAAGTGCTTGAGAAATCAACCGTTGCCGACTGGGCACGCCCTTTAAAGGCGGGGTGATCGAAGTCGATACTAAAGCTGACCTTGAAGCCCTCAAACGGCAAAAACGTCGCTTTTTTGTCATCCTCTTCAATGGATACTTCGCGCTTGATCCGGATAAAACGTTTGGCGGCGTTCTGTTCCGCAATGCCCGCTGACTGAAGAAGAAACACAAAGGGCCCGGCGCTGCCGTCCATTATCGGCACTTCGGCGGCACTGAGTTCAACAAGACAATTATCGATGCCAAGGCCCGCCATAGCGGAGAGAAGATGCTCGATCGTCGCGACGCGGACCGAATCCTGAACCAAAGTGGTCGAAAGCATAGTCTCGCCGACATTTTCAGCACAGGCTTTGATTTCAACCACCGGGTCAAGATCGGTCCGGCGAAACACAATACCATTGTCGACAGGTGCAGGCTTAAGGGTCAGGTAAACCTTTTCCCCAGAGTGTAGGCCCACGCCCGTCGCGCGAATGGTATTTTTAAGCGTCCGTTGTCTGATCATCAGTTCACAAATCCGTCACAAAGATTAGGTATGGTCGAAGCACACGTGTGCCCGTCACGATACCAAGAAACCGGACTGAATACTATTTCGGCGACTTTTCGTCACAAAATTATTGTCAGCCCGCCGGGACCAGCCTGCAAATTGATGCAGGTTCCGCCCTTAACTACGAACAAATCAGCAAACGGATTATCAGTCCGCCTGGCGCCGGAGGAATGCCGGAATGTCGAGGTAGTCGACGCCCTGCTCCTCGGCTTCTTTACGCTGATCCACTGCCGCATTGCCGTTGGAAATCGCGCGACGACGCAAAACCGCCGGCCGGTCCAGCTGGTTATAATCCGTTTTGCCATCCAGAGTGCGAGTGTTGTCCACAACTTTGGCTGGCCGGTCGCCGCCCAAGCCTGTCGCAACCACAGTCACTTTCAACTCGTCCGTCATATCCGGATCGATAACGGTACCGACAACAACGGTCGCCGAGTCGGACGCGAATTCGCGCACAATGTCGCCTACTTCCGAGAACTCGCCCAGATTCAGGTCCATACCGGCAGTAATGTTGACCAGAATGCCTTTCGCGCCCTGAAGGTTGATATCTTCCAGCAGCGGACTGCGAATGGCGGCTTCTGCCGCTTCACGTGCGCGGTTTTCACCGGTGGCGCGCGCCGTGCCCATCATGGCCATGCCCATTTCCGACATCACGGTTTTCACGTCGGCGAAGTCGACGTTGATCATGCCGTTGCGGGTAATAAGATCAGCAATACCCTGGACCGCGCCCAGGAGTACATTGTTAGCCTCGGCAAAAGCGTCCAGCAGGCTGGTTTTCTTGCCCATGACCGATAGCAGCTTTTCGTTTGGAATCGTAATCAGCGAGTCAACCGTCTCCTCCAGCTCCTTGAGCCCGGCCTCGGCCACACTCATGCGCTTGCCGCCCTCGAACTGGAAGGGTTTGGTGACCACGGCCACGGTCAAAATACCCATTTCGCGAGCAACTTCAGCAACGACAGGTGCGGCGCCCGTGCCGGTACCGCCGCCCATGCCTGCAGTAATAAACACCATATCGGCGCCGCGCAGAGACTCGGCGACACGCTCTCGGTCCTCCATGGCAGACTGGCGGCCCACTTCCGGATTGGCGCCGGCGCCAAGACCTTTGGTGATGCTGCCGCCCAGCTGAATAACCTGCTTGGCGCCCATATCGGCCAATGCCTGGGCATCGGTATTGGCGCAAATGAAGTCCACGCCTTCGATGTCACTGTTCAACATGTGCCGGACAGCATTACCACCGCCGCCGCCAACACCAATTACTTTTATCACAGCGTTCTGCTGGACATTATCGACTAGTTCAAACATTCCCCTACTCCTTCATGCAGTTGTTGACCTTTTGTCGGCCAATTTTTTTCGAGACACCTTCGTTTTTTGACCGGCAAAACCGGCCAACGACCTCTTTACTGCGCCGGCTTACCGTCAGAATTGCCCAGCAAACCAGTTCTTCATGCGCGCAAGCAGTGACGGTGCTACGTCGACTTTGAGCGCAGGCCCCCGGCCAGTATCCATCTGGCGAAAGCCATAAATCAGCAACCCCACGCCCGTGGCGTATATGGGGTTGTTGACCACCTCCGTCATGCCGGCAACAGCTTGCGGCGACGCAAGCCGGACCGGCATGTGGAAGATCTCTTCGGCCAGCTCCACCACCCCTTCCATGGTTGAGGAACCGCCGGTAATAACGATGCCGGCCGGCACCAGGTCCTCGAACCCGGAGCGGCGCAGCTCAGACTGAATCAATGAGAAAAGTTCTTCATAGCGAGGCTCAACCACTTCCGCCAGCGCCTGCCGTGACAAGTCCCGCGGCGGCCGGTCGCCGACGCTTGGCACCTTGATGGTTTCATCGGCTCCCGCCAGCTGGGTCAGCGCGCAGGCATACTTGATTTTGATCTCTTCGGCGTTCTGAGTCGGTGTGCGCAGAGCCATGGCAATGTCGTTGGTGACCTGATCGCCGGCGATGGGAATGACGGCCGTGTGCCGAATCGCACCACCAGTGAACACGGCAATGTCCGAGGTACCGCCGCCGATATCCACAACACAGACACCCAGCTCTTTTTCGTCTTCTGTCAGCACTGCGTAGCTCGACGCCAACTGCTCAAGAATGATGTCGTCCACCTCCAGACCACAGCGCTTGACGCATTTCTCGATATTCTGGGCGGCGTTAACGGCACAGGTGACCAGATGAACCTTTGCCTCCAGACGGACCCCGGACATCCCCATGGGTTCTTTGATGCCCTCCTGGCTGTCAATCACGAACTCCTGTGGAAGTATGTGAAGTATTTTCTGGTCTGCGGGTATGGCCACTGCCTGGGCCGCATCAATGACCCGGTCAATATCGGCCTGGGTCACTTCCCGGTCCCGGATAGCGACGATGCCGTGAGAGTTGAGACTTTTGATGTGACTGCCGGCAATGCCCGCGTATACGGAATGGATCCGGCAACCCGCCATCAGCTCGGCTTCTTCAACCGCACGCTGGATTGCCTGCACAGTGGTTTCGATATTAACGACCACCCCACGCTTCAAGCCTTTGGATGGGTGTGAGCCGATGCCCACCACTTCGATGGTTCCATCCACCTTGCGCTTGCCAACGATAGCAACCACCTTGGAGGTTCCTATGTCGAGGCCAACAATCATGTTTTCCGTTTCAACCGATGACATGCGTTTCACCAAACCCTGAATTCATAAATGAATCTATGTATTGTTTCTGGAAGCCATATCCAGCGGCTTCCACTCAACCGCCACACCGTTGGTGTAACGGGCGTCAACTCGTATTACCTGGTCCGCCCGATCCACGAGCTGACCGCCGTAAACCGTCAAAAAGCGCTTGAAACGATCGTCCACCTGGCCGCGCCCCAAAGCCACTTCGATACCGTTATCAAGCTCCAGGGTCCAGGCGCCGCGCTGTTCAAGACGCAACCCGGAAAGCACAAGGCCCTGTTCGGTCAGCCCGGCGATCATTGATCGTGCCTGCGTCACCACGTCCTTTAACCGCTCATCCGGGCCGGCCAGTCTTGGCAGAGGTCCGGCGACGTCCCGGTCACTGGGCGCAAAAAGCTGTCCCGACCGGCTGATCAGCTGTTCCTGGTTCCAATATGCCAGGGGTTTCTGCTCGCGAATTTCGATCGTCACCGCATCGGGCCATACTCGCTTTATTGCGGCAGAACTCACCCAGGGCCGGGCTTCAATGTCAGCCTTGATGTCTGCCAGATCCGTGGCAAAAAAGCTCCGGCCCACCCAGGGTTTGGCCAGATCCAGGATTGAGTCACGCTTTTCATACGCCAACGGCCCGTCCAGCTCGATGTTGGTGATCTGGCGGTCCATGGCAAACAGCACTTGGCCGGCCGCCCATGGCACCAGTGCGGCGACAACCAGAACACCGGCACCCAGCCCGAGCTGAAGCCAGGGCATGGTCGCGAACACCGATTTAAACAGTGCGAACGGATCCCTCTCCGGCCCTGCCGATGTGGCGCCGCGACGCTTTGGCTGCTCAGCGGGAGTCTGGCGGCTGCGCAGCAACAGACGATCAAGCATGATCAGACTCCAGCGTGTCTTTGAGGATGCGAACGACCAGTTCTTCAAAGCTGATACCAGCCGCTTTCGCCGACATGGGCACCAGGCTGTGATCGGTCATCCCGGGCACGGTGTTCACTTCCAGAATCCAGAAGGCTCCATCCTGATCCTGCATGATGTCTACCCGCCCCCAGGAGCGGCATCCCAATACCCGCATTGAGTCAACAGCCAACTCGTGAAGCTTGAGCTCAAGCTCCGGCGACAGGCCGCACGGAATCTGGTAACGGGTATCGTTGCTGACATATTTCGCGTCGTAATCGTAAAAAGCGTGATCCGTGCTCAACCCGATGGCCGGCAGGGCGCGATCCTGCAAAACGCTCACGGTATATTCGGGGCCTTCAATCCACTCCTCCACCAGCACCAGCGGATCAAGCTCACTGGCCGCCTCATAGGCATCCACCAGCTCCTCGCGGGTCCTGACCTTGAAGATGCCAATGCTGGAGCCTTCCCGGGAGGGCTTGACGCTCAGCGGCACGGCCAGCTCAGCAAGAACGGCGTCCGCCTCTGCGACTGAAGCCATGGCGCGGAAGCGAGGCGTTGGCAGGCCGCAACCTGCGAAAACGTACTTGCTGCGAAGTTTGTCCATGGCCAGGGCTGACGCCAAAGTCTCGCTGCCGGTAAACGGAATACCGGCCTGTGACAGAATCGCCTGAAGCGTGCCGTCTTCACCGCCGCGACCGTGAAGAGCGATGAAGACACGGTCAAAGCCGGATTCAGCCACAACCTCGAGCAGGTTGCCCCGGGCGTCCAGGCCAAAGGCGTCAATACCGACGGCCAACAAGGCGTTCAGTATCGCCCGCCCGCTCTTGAGGGAGACTTCGCGCTCAGCCGAGTCGCCACCCATGAACACAGCCACCCGGCCAAGCGCCTTGCGGGTTGACACATCCACCTGGAAGCCATCGACCTGATGCCCTTGCGCGTTTATTTCATTCACCGGTCATCACCCCCGCTGCCGCCAGACGGGCCGCCACACCCCCAATATCTCCGGCCCCCTGGGTTATCAGTAAGTCGCCGTCTTGCAGAATATTGGCAAGCAGTTGCCCGATTTCGTCATTGTTCTCTACGTAAAACGGCTCAAGCTTTCCACGCTGACGGATACTGCGACACAGTGCGCGACTGTCGGCGCCGGACACATGGGGCTCCCCGGCGCTATAGACTTCCATGAGCAACAGGGCATCGACATCCGACAGTACTTTGACAAAATCTTCGTAAAGATCCCGGGTACGGCTGTAACGATGGGGCTGGCTTAACATGACCAGGCGGCGGCCAGGCCAGGCATCACGGGCAGCTCGAATAACCGCGGCAATTTCAGTCGGGTGGTGGCCGTAATCATCCACCAGAGTGACCTTGCCATTGGGCGTCTGATAATCACCGTAAACCTGAAAGCGACGGCCCACGCCGGCAAAGCCTGCCAGACCGCGGCAGATAGCGGCATCCTCGACACCCTCGTCGGTGGCCACGGCAATGGCGGCCAGGGCGTTCAGGACGTTATGGCGGCCCGGCATCCGAAGCTCGACTTCCAGATCGGCACGATTGCCCGGCCTGCGCACCACGAAATGAGTTTTGAGACCCGCGGAGACAATCCCCTCGGCGCGGTAATCCGCCTCCGGATTGTCAATGCCGTAGGTGATAATGGCGCGGGAGATACGGGGCATGATTTCCTGGACAAACCGGTCATCGACGCACATGACCGCGAGACCATAAAACGGCAAATTGTGCAGGAAATCCAAAAATGTCTGCTTGAGCTTGCCCAGGTCGCCACCGTAAGTATCCATGTGGTCGGCTTCGATGTTGGTGACCACGGAAATAACCGGCGTCAGGTGCAAAAAAGACGCGTCACTCTCATCGGCTTCGGCAACCAGATAACGGGAACCGCCCAACTGGGCATTGGTGCCGGCGCTATTGAGCTTGCCGCCGATGACAAAGGTCGGGTCCAGGCCGGCTTCGCCAAGAATGGAAGCAATCAGGCTGGTGGTCGTGGTTTTGCCATGGGTGCCGGCAACCGCGATGCCATGCCGATAGCGCATGATTTCCGCCAGCATTTCAGCCCGGGGCACAATCGGCACCCGGCGCCGGCGCGCAGCAGCCACCTCAGGATTGTCCTCAGCGACGGCAGATGACACCACCACCACATCGGCCTGTTCACTGTTCCGTTCGGTATGGCCAATATAAACCGTAATACCAAGACCTCGAAGACGCTCGGTGACCGGGCTCTCGCGCAGGTCCGAACCGGACACTTCATAACCCTGGTTACTGAGAACCTCCGCAATACCACTCATGCCCGCACCGCCAATACCGATGAAATGGATATGGCGAATACGGCGCATTTCCGGCACCTCAAATGCCAGGGGGGGATTTGTTAATTCAGGCATGAGCGGCCTCCAGACAATAATTCACTACTCGCTCCGTCGCATCGGGGCGCGCCAGCGTGCGAGCCGCCCGCGCCATTTCGAGAACCCGGGCTCGGTCAGTCACCAGGGTGTTGAGAGTGTCGGCCAGAACTTCGGCCGTCAGCCTGTTCTGAGGCATGAGCACAGCGGCTTTGGCCTGCACCATATAAGCTGCGTTATGCGTCTGGTGGTCATCCACAGCATGGGGAAAGGGCACCAGAATCGCCCCCAGGCCGGCCGCACACAGCTCGGCAATGGTCAGGGCGCCCGCCCGGCAAATCACCAGATCAGCCCAGGCATAGGCTTGGGCCATGTCGCTGATAAAAGGCTCGATTTGAGCCTCCACATTATTGGCCTCATAGGTCTCACGCGTGATCTGAAGATGACGCTCACCACACTGATGGCGCACCTCCGGCCTGACATCGGTGGTCAATTTGGCCAAGGCTTCGGGCAGGCACTGGTTGATGGCGAGCGCACCCAGGCTCCCGCCAATCACCAGCAACCGCGCCGGTCCTGTGCGCCCGGCGAGTCGCTCGTCCGGCGGTGCCAGCGCAGCCACATCACTGCGGACCGGGTTGCCGGTGCAACGGGTGACCGTATCAGCACCGAAACTGTTCGGAAACGCCTCCAATACCGTATCGGCGAACCGGGCCAGAAGACGGTTGGTCAGGCCTGCCACGGCATTCTGTTCATGGACGACCAGGGGTTTGCGGGTCAGCCAGGCGGCGAGACCGCCCGGACCGGTGACAAAGCCGCCCATGCCGAGAACGCAGTCCGGATGAGTGGATCGCAGCACGGCCAGGGCCTGCCAAAGACCCCGCACCAAACGAAAGGGTGCGGTCAGAAGCGTCAGCGGGCTTTTGCCCCTCAGTCCCGAAATTGAAATCAATGACAAGGGAATGTCAGTCTCACCGATCAGCTTCGCTTCCATACCACCAACGGAGCCCAGCCAATAAACAGTGTGCCCGTGCGACTCCAGCAGTCGGGCCGTGGCAAGAGCCGGAAACACATGACCACCGGTGCCACCCGCCATAATCAGGAAGCGTTTGCTACTCATAAGCCGCGCCTCCCCTGAAAATGCCCTGGGGTTGTTCACCCCCGGCGGCGACCATTCGCTCGATCTCGACCCGAGCCAGAATACCGATGGAAATGCAGGTCATCAGCAAGCTGCTGCCGCCGTAACTGATCAATGGCAGTGTCAGCCCTTTGGTCGGCAGAAGGCCGGTGGCAACCGCCATATTGATGCAGGCCTGCAACCCGATGAGCAGGGTAATTCCATAGCAAAAACAGGCGGCAAATGGTTTGCCTTCCTTTTCTGCCCGGCGCGCAATGATAAAACCGGCAACAACCAACAAAGTGAACAGACTCAGCACCAGCAACGAGCCGATCAGCCCAAACTCTTCGGCAATAATCGCAAAGATAAAGTCGGTATGAGCCTCGGGCAGATAAAACAGCTTCTGGACCGAATTACCCAGGCCCACGCCCGCCCAGTCACCCCGGCCAAAGGCGATGAGTGACTGGGTGAGCTGATAGCCGGTATCGAACTGATCTTTCCAGGGGTCGAGATAACTGACCACGCGCTTGAGCCGGTAGGGCTGCATCATGATCAACAGAGTGCCGATGAGCAGACAGCCGGCGATCAAGGGCATAAAGCGGCTGAGCCGAACCCCACTGAGAAAAATCATGCCCATGGCCGCGGTCATCAGCACCACGGTGGCACCGAAATCCGGTTCAACAACCAAGAGAACCGAGGCCACGCCCAACACGCCCAGGGGCTTCAAAAACCCGATCCAGGTGTTGACCAGTTCATATCGACGCCGGACCACATAACCAGCCAGATAGGCAATGAGGCACAACTTGGCAATCTCGGAAACCTGGACATTGAAAAGTCCCAATGAAATCCAGCGGGTCGAGCCATTAACGGTGGTGCCCAGGGGCGTCAGCACCAGCGCCAGCACAAAGAGCCCCACACCGAGCAGCAGCCAACCACTGCGCTCCCACCAGGCCACCGGCACATTCGCCGCGACCAGCCCCAGGACGCATCCAAGGCCGCTGAACATAAGTTGGCGAACCGCAAAATAATAGCTGTCGCCGGTCAGTTCTGTGGCTATATCCATCGAGGCCGAAGCGATCATGACGACCCCTGTCACCAGCAATGCCAGTGCCGTAATCAACAGAACCGGCAACAGATTCAGGCCAGCGTTCGGGGTCAAGATATCCAGTGGCAGCTTCGGCATCACAGTAACGCCTCCACCAGTTCGACAAAGCGGGCACCCCGGTGCTGATAATCGTGGAACATATCCAGGCTGGCACAGGCCGGGGACAGCAATACCCGATCGCCGGGCTGGGCCAGATCAGCGGCCTGTCGAACCGCCTCATCCAGGCTTGCAGCGCGATGAACCTGGCAAAGATCCTTGAGAACCTCAGCCATGCGGTCAGCATCTTTACCGATCAGGACCACATTGCGGCAATGCTCTCTCACTGGTCGCGCCATCGGGCCGAAATTGGCGCCTTTGCCGTCACCACCTGCAATCAGGAGGATTTTCCCCTGGGCCGGCGCAAGGCTTTTGATGGCGGCAACCGTGGCGCCAACGTTGGTGCCCTTGGAGTCGTTGATGTAATCCACCTGCGCCAGCCTGCGCACATACTCACACCGGTGGGGCAAACCCCGGAAGGCACGCGTGGCATCCAGCATGGCATTCATGGGGAGGCCAACGGCGTGGCCGAGAGTCAGGGCCGCCATGACGTTGCTGACATTGTGAGCGCCCATCAGTCCCAGGTCTTCGACACGGACAAGATTGTCAAAGCCGAAAGTGATCCAGGTACCGTCCTCATCTTCCCGTGTACTGAAGGTTTCGGGGTTGATCCGATGCCAGCCAAAGCACAGAAAACGCAGATTATCCCGAATCATCGGCGTACTGAGAGGGTCATCCAGGTTCACAATGGCCTGTTTGCCGCCATTGAAGATTCGTTGTTTGGCCTGAAAATAAGCCATTTTCGAGGGATAACGATCCATATGATCGTCACTGACATTAAGAATCGTCGCCGCCTCTGCACCCAGCTCCTCCGTGGTTTCGAGCTGGAAGCTGGACAATTCCAGCACGTAAAGCTCAACATCATCCGCCAGCAAATCCAGTGCCGGTGTGCCGATATTGCCGCCGACGGCCACACGCTTGCCGGCGGCTTTTGCCATGTCGCCCACCAGGCTGGTCACGGTGGTTTTGCCATTGGAGCCGGTGATGGCAACGATGGGCGCCTTGGCCGCAAGACTGAACAGGTCGATATCCCCGGAGATCCGGACACCGCGTTCGGCCGCAGCCTGAAAAACGGGCTCATTGATGTCGAGCCCCGGACTTACGATTAACTCATTGAAACCGATAAACAAATCCGCATCAAAATCCCCCAGATGCAGGGGCACGTCAGGCCATGAATGTTTGAGCTCATCGAGGCCGGGCGGATTCATGCGGTTATCGGCCACAGCAACGTCCCGCCCCTGTTTGCACAGGTAACGCACGCAGGAGAGCCCGGTTTTACCGAGCCCCACTACCAATGTGCGACGATCCGACACTATGACACTCATAACGATTCCACGATTATCTAACGAAGTTTCAGTGAAGCCAGACCCACCAGGACCAGCACAACGGTAATGACCCAGAAGCGCACGATGACCCGCGGTTCTGGCCAGCCTTTCAGCTCAAAATGATGGTGCAGAGGCGCCATTCGAAAAATGCGCCGGCCAGTCAGCTTGAATGATGCAACCTGGAGAATGACCGACACCGTCTCCATGACAAAGATGCCGCCCATAATGAACAGGACGATTTCCTGGCGCACAATCACCGCCACCACACCTAAAGCGGCGCCAAGCGCCAGAGCGCCCACGTCGCCCATAAAAACCTGGGCCGGATAAGTATTGAACCAAAGGAAGCCAAGGCCGGCCCCGACCACCGAGCCACAGAAAACGATCAACTCCCCGGTCCCCGGCAACTGCGGGATCAGCAGATAACTGGAAAACTCTGCGTGCCCTGACAGATAGGCAAACAGCCCCAGCGCTCCGGCCACCATGACGGTTGGCATGATCGCCAAACCGTCCAGGCCATCGGTCAGATTGACCGCATTACTGCTGCCCACGATCACGAAATAACTCAGCAGGATAAACAGCACCGGGCCGAGTGTGAGCGACACTTCCTTGAAGAAGGGCACGAATAACGACACTTCCTGTGGCAGCGATGACGTATAAAACAGCGCCACCGCCGCCGCTGCGCCGATAACGGACTGCCAGAAGTACTTCCATCTTCCGGGCAGACCCCGAGGGTTGCGCTCCACGACTTTGCGGTAGTCGTCAACCCAGCCAATGGCGCCAAAGGCCAAGGTAACCAACAGCGTTACCCAGACATAACGGTTCGCAAGATCCGCCCACAAAAGTGTGCTCACCGCTATGGCCACCAGAATCAGCGCGCCTCCCATCGTGGGGGTACCCGCTTTGCTCAGATGGGTCTGGGGCCCGTCGTCACGCACCGACTGGCCGATCTGGTACTGGCCCAGTTTGCGGATCATCACCGGGCCGATCATCAGCGAAATGAGCAAAGCGGTCAGCACCCCGAAAATACCTCGAAGGGTCAGGTACTGAAACACTGTTAGCGCCGAGAAATACTCGGCAAGAATGCCGGTTAACCAGAGCAGCATTTGGTTTTTATCCTTTTACTCCATCTGCCACGCGATCCATGGCAGAACTGCGAGAACCCTTGATAAGCACCGTAACCGGTGCCTCAAGCTGATTTAATAGTTGCGCCACGGCATCGCCGTGGTCTTTACAGATGACCGCGCCGTCGCCGAACCCTTCGGCGTAGCCTTCACACCCCGGGCCCACAGCGATCAGCAGATCTATGCCCAACTGCTGAGCAAAGACGCCGATCTCTTTGTGCTTGAGGTGCGAGCCGGGGCCCAGTTCCGCCATTCGCCCCAAAACGGCAATGCGCTTGCCGGGACGCGTCGCCAGCACTTCCAGGGCCACCTTCATTGAACTGGGGTTGGCGTTGTAGCTGTCATCGATCAAATCGATTGCGGGGCCCAGGGAAAACGGCTGCAGCCGGCCCTTGACCGGGGCCAGTTTGGCAAGCCCGGCCCGGATCTCGGAATCGGGAAGCCCGACAGCGCGAACCGCGGCAATCGCGAGCAGTGCGTTGGTAATATTGTGCTGGCCTGCAAGCCCCAGAATGACGTCGCAAGACCAACCCTCCGGTCCGTGGATACTCAGGTGCTGGCTCCCGGTTTCTGTGGGTTGCAGGCGGGCAGTGTAATCGGCAGAACCATTCGAATGCCGGCTAACCGTGCGAACCCTGCGGTTGCCCGCCCTTAGCCGCCAGCTCTCGCAGGCCGGATCGTCCGCGTTCAGAACGACCGTGCCGCCTGGTGCCACACCATCAATGATTTCACCCTTGGTCAGAACGATATTTTCGTAACTGCCAAAGCCTTCAAGATGGGCGTCTCCAGCGTTGGTGATGATGCCAACCTCAGGCTCGGTGGCCGCGACGGTGTGAGCGATTTCACCCACAGCGCTGGCTCCCAGTTCGATCACACCGAAACCATGCTCCGGACGCAGATTGAATAGCGTTTGGGGTACGCCGATGTGGTTGTTCAAATTGCCCATTGTGGCCAACGTTGGGCCTGAGCAGGACAACATTGCCGCCAGCATTTCCTTGACCGTTGTCTTACCGTTGCTGCCGGTAACTGCGACGATCTTCGCCGTACTTTCACGGCGATTGGCCAGCGCCAGTCTGGCCAGCGCCGCGACCGTATCCGGCACGACGAGTTGCGGCATTGCAAGGCCGGCAACCGGGTGATCAACCACTGCGGCAACGGCACCCGCGGCCTCGGCGGCCTCGATAAACCGGTGGCCATCGAAGTTCTCGCCGCGAACCGCCACGAAAAGGGCGCCAGGGCTAAGCGACCGGGTGTCGGTCGAAACCGCGGAAAATGTCCGGTCAGAGTTGAGCGGAGGAAGGCCCAGCCAGATTGCGGCTTCTGCCAGTGAGAAAGATCGGATCATGCCACGCCTCCCGTCAGCGCCAATGCCGAGCGGACCTGCTCGGCGTCACTAAAGGCATACTTGTGGCCGTTTCTCTCTTGCCAGGTCTCGTGACCTTTTCCGGCCACCAGAATGACATCGCCGGCCCCAGCTTGCCTGACCGCTGAATGGATGGCCCCGGCACGGTCATGAATAACCCGAACCTGATCAGGATGAGCAAAACCGGTCAGTATGTCCGCCGCTATGGCATCGGGACTTTCGCTGCGGGGATTGTCATCGGTAACGATAACCTGATCCGCGGCCGACTCCGCCTCCCTGGCCATTTCCGGACGCTTCCCCGCATCCCGGTCACCGCCGCAACCAAAAACACAAACCAGTTCGCCCCTGGTGTGGGGGCGCAGAGCAGCCAGCGCATTGCGCAGTGCATCTGGCGTATGGGCGTAGTCCACCACGACTTGAACGCCGTCGGCGCCCCGATAAGACTCCAGACGACCCGGTGGTGGTGACAGCCGACTGGCGGACCGGATAACCCGCTCAACCGGCACGCCGAGGCTCAGCACCGCCGCCGTCGCCGCAAGCAGGTTGCTGACATTAAAGGTTCCCAGTAACGGGGCTGACAGAGTAAAAGCACCCCAGAGGCCATCGACCGAGGCGGTAAAGCCATCCTCTTTCGTTGTTAACCCAACCAACCGGAGGTCGGACTCGGTGGCATGCAAACTGTAACCAACCCGATTGCAGCGCTCACTCAAGGCTTCATACAGCTCAAGACCGAAGGCATCATCCAGGTTCAAGACAGCGAAGCGCAGGCCCTCGACCTGAAACAGTTTGGCTTTAGCGGCCCCGTAGGCTTCCATAGACCCGTGATAATCCAGGTGATCACGGCTCAGGTTGGTAAAAACCGCACCCGCGAATACAAGACCATCGACTCTGCCCTGTGCGAGCGCGTGGGAAGACACCTCCATCACGGCGGCGCGCGCGCCCTGCTTGCCGATCTGAGCGAGGTTTTGATTTATCCGGACCACATCCGGCGTCGTATGGCTGGCCGGCCGCAGCCGACCTGGCATCCCATAGCCCAGCGTCCCCAACACCCCACAAGGCGTACCTGTTTCATTAAGCATCTGGGCGATGTAATGACTCACGGATGTTTTACCGTTGGTGCCGGTAACCCCCACGATAGGGAATTGCTGAGAGGGGTGGTCGAAGAACCGCGCTGCGATTGTTCCGATATGTGATTTGAGGCCCTCAACCGAAACAATCAACGCGCCCTGATGTTCTTCACATTGACCGCTGCGCTCGGACTCCAGAATAACAACCGTCGCTCCGGCCCGGATTGCGGCATTCAGATAGTACCCGGCCGGCGTCCTTGAGCCCGACAAGGCAATGAAAGCGTCGCCGGGCGCCACATCCCGGCTGTCAGTCGTGATGCCGTGAAGAGTCACATCGAACACCGAGGGCACAGCAACGATGCCACGAAGCAATGTGCTCAGAGATGCGACGTTCATAAGCTTCCCTCACCTTCCGCGGCGCGGCGGGCTGACGCCGTGCGCAACTCGCCCTCAAGCTCAGGCTTGACATTGAGCAGGCGCAGAGCATCACTCATCACTCGGGCGAAAACCGGCGCAGCCACCTCACCGCCGTAATAGGCGCCGCTTTGGGGTGCATCGACCGCGACCACCGTCACAATCCTCGGGTTGTCGATGGGGGCCATACCGGCAAAAATGGCCTTGTAACGGCTTTTTTCGTAGCCCGAGCTCCCGACGAGATGGACGGTTCCGGTCTTGCCGCCAGCGGAATAAAAATCAGGCTGCGCGCGCTTGCCCGTCCCATCTTCCACCGCGACCCGAAGCATCTCACGGACATCAGCCGTCACCCGCTCCGGCAACACCCGCTGGCCTTGTGCCGGGGATTCCAGGCGAATCAGACTCAAAGGATAGCGCACCCCGCCATTGGCCAAAACCATGTAAGCCTGCGCCAATTGCAAGGCATTGACGCTGATGCCGTAGCCGTAGGACAAGGTGGCCTCTTCTACCGGTCGCCACCGCGGGGGGCTGGGCAGAACGCCTACCGCCTCACCAGGGAAGCCAACGCCGGTGGCTTGACCAAGACCGACACGGTAATACAGCTCACGGATCACATCGCCGCCCAATTCCGTGGCAATACGGCTGACACCCACGTTGCTGGATTTTGCCACAATGTCCGTGAGGTCAAGCACCTTATAATTGTGGGAGTCACGAATCGTGAAGCGGCCAAAGCGACGGTACCCAGGTGCGGTATCGATTTGGGTGTTTTTGTTGTAACGGCCGCTTTCGAGCGCGGCGGCTACAGTGAAAGGCTTCATGGTTGAGCCGGGCTCAAACAGATCGGTAAGCACTTTATTGCGCAGCTTGTCGGACTGGATCTGGCTTCGGTCATTTGGGTTGTAGGACTCCTGGTTAACCATCGCCAGAACTTCGCCGGTATCCACGTCCAGCATCACGAGCGCACCGCCCTGCGCATCATGCGCCTGCACCACGGCCTTGAGCTCGCGGTAAGCGAGGTATTGCAGCCGCAAATCAATACTAAGCGCTATATCACGGCCCGGATCGGCATCACGAATCAGCGACAGGTCCTTGATGACGCGGCCACGGTTGTCTTTGAGCACACGCTTGCTGCCGGCCCGGCCGCTCAGCCAGTCATTGAACGAAAGCTCGATGCCTTCCTGGCCATGCTCGTCAATATCGGTAAAGCCCAGAATATGCGACGTGACTTCGCCGGCAGGATAATAACGGCGGTATTCGCGTCGCTGATAAAGGCCTGGAATATTAAGCGCCATGGCGGCATTGGCCACGGAAGGCTGGACCTTGCGCTGGACATACATGAATTCGTGGTCTTTGTACTTTTGCAGACGCGCCCTGAGATCATCCTCGCTCAATCCCGCCAGGTGGCCAAGATTGGCCAGGCCCGGGTCCTCCGGACTCATTTGCGCGGGATTGGCCCAAAGCGTGTGCACCGGAGTACTGACGGCAAGGGGTTCACCAAAACGATCACTGACCGTGCCTCTGTGGGCGTTAACAGGCTCAACGCGTATCGTGCGGACATCGCCTTGCTGGCTCAGGAAAGCCTGATCCACCACGTGCAGCTGAACGAGACGACCAGCCAGCACAACAATCACCGCCAGAAACACTATCAGCACGAAACCGAATCGCCAAGCCTCCAGGCTGACGACCAGACGCTGAAGGCCGGTCTTTGTTTGTCCCTTCTCTGGCACGATTGCCACCCGTCTCGTTGGCTGAACAACAGCCTTTATTGGAAATTATTACAGTACTGCGGACGCTCAACGCCGTGCTGGTACCAGCACGATGCTGTTTCTGTCCGGCAAGACCATCCTCCACCGATCAGATGCACGCTGTTCGATACCGCTGTGAGCGCTCAAAGCGCTCTCTTCGAGCAATAATTGACTCCACTCGCGCTCGTAGTCATCGCGCTGTGCGTGCAACTCAGACAAGTCATTGAACAACACCCTGTTCTCATGGGCGCTGATGACCACGCCCAGGGCCGATGCAATAAGTGCCACCACCAACACCAGCGAAATCGCGATATCCTTGCGGCACAGCTCGGTGAAAATCCGTCTTGAGATTCCCACTGTGGTGGTCAGGCCACGGCGAACCTTCTGCTTGTTAAAAACCGCTTCTTTGGGCGGACGTTCGATCGTAACGGCACTCATGAATAGTGCTCCATGCCTGACTCCTCTGGCTTCCTCTCAAGGACGCGCATCACTGCGCTGCGTGCTCGAACGTTGTCACTGATCTCTTCGCTTTCCGCCTTCAGGGCCTTACTGGCCAGGCGAAAGCCGGATTCCGTCTCTTCGGCCCTGACCGGAAGCCCCTTGGGCAATTGCGGGCCTTTTGCCAGATCCCGCATAAACCGCTTCACGATGCGGTCTTCCAGGGAGTGGAAACTGATCACCACAAGCCGCCCGCCTGGCGCCAACCGATGCACGGCCGCCTCGAGCCCGGCCTCCAGATCCTCAAGCTCGCGATTGATGTGAATCCTGATTGCCTGAAAACTCCGCGTCGCCGGATGCTTGTGCTTCTCCTTCCGCGGAACCGCAGCAGCAACCAGCTCGGCCAGGTGCCTGGTTGTCTCGATAGGCGATTCCCGCCGTTTCGCCACCACGGAACGGGCGATACGACGGGAAAAGCGCTCCTCCCCGTACTGCCAGATCACCTGGGCAATATCCTTTTCCTCAGCGGTGTTCAGCCATTCAGCGGCGCTGGGCGATTGTTGCGGATTCATCCGCATGTCCAGAGGGCCCTCCCGCATGAAACTGAAGCCGCGGCTGGCATCGTCCAATTGGGGCGAAGACACGCCAAGATCCAGGAGCACACCGTCAACCTCGTCCCAGCCCGCGGAATCGGCCTCCGCCGCAAGATCGGCAAAAGACGCGTGCGCCATGGCAAAGCGTTCATCCTTCAGAGCCAGCTCGGCGCCAACCGCAACTGCCGCAGGGTCTTTATCAATGCCCAGCAGTCGGCCGTTTGCAGACAGCCGGGACAAAATCAGGTGGCTATGACCGCCACGGCCAAAGGTGCCGTCAATATAACGTCCGCCAGTCGGGCCAATGAGATAATCAATAGCGGAGTCGAGCAACACTGAGCGATGCCGGTCACCTGAAGAAGCAGTGCTTGTCATAGCGAAAGTGCCTCCATCTCTGGCGGCATGTCATCACTGCCTGACGATTCGTCAAGCCAGCTAAACCAGCTCTCCTCACTCCACAGTTCCAGCTTTTTACCTTGCCCGATCAACATCAATTTTTTGTCGAGGCTGGCGTAGCTTCGCAGTGTCGGCGGAATCAGTATCCGGCCAGCCGGGTCAAGCTCCAGCGGTGTGGCATAACCAAGCACCAGCCGCTGCAGACGGCGGACGTTTCTGTTCATGTTGGGCAAGGCCTCTATTTGAGGCTGTATTACCTCCCACTGTGGCTCGGGGTATACCCACAAACAGCGCTCTTCATCGGCATTGGCCGTCAACACGATGCGACCGCCACAGGCTTGCGCCAGCTGCTCCCGCACACGGGACGGGATCGCCAGGCGGCCTTTCGCGTCCATGTTGATGGCATGACTGCCAAGAAAATTGCTCATCCGCGCTGTCTCTTGATTGCGTGGCTACATGGCTCGGGTGCGTGACTGCAGGAAAAGAGGCATGCACTGGCATTTAAAACCGATTCCAAATCGCCCATGCTTCCCACTTGCCGCCCCTCGAAACCACTTAAACCCACTAAAAACCACTTTTACCCACCGGCACACTATAGAAACACCCCGAAAACAATGCAAGCAGCGGTGAAGCCAGTGGGCGTATAAAGTTTCTTTATTGACAATGAGTTACGTGTGACTCGTTAAGCTAAAGACAATACGCGACAGGATAAAAACCTGTAAATCAATTACCTGGAGCTGACACTGAAGATATCAAACGAGGCTTAAGAATATTTGGCTATAAAAAGATGGGGGTAAGTCCGTAGCGGTCGAATACACTTCCCCCGCCGGTGCAGGGGAAGCCTTTAAAATTGGCGAGTTCGCCGATAAGCCGGGTTCTGTCGTGGACAGTCATTCGTCTAGGGCCTGCGTCACCACAGGCCTCAAGCAACCTACCCGAGTCCAGCGCGGGCCACGCCAACGGACTCCTATTTGGTCTTGCTCCAGGTGGGGTTTTCCATCGCCGTGAACTGTTGCCAGTCACGCGGTGCGCTCTTACCGCACCATTTCAACCTTACCGGCGCCCGAGGGCACGTAGGCGGTATACTTTCTGCTGCACTTTCCATCGGCTCACGCCGCCCAGGCATTACCTGGCACCTTGCCCTATGGAGCCCGGACTTTCCTCCCCCAGTGAAACTGGCGGCGACTGTCTGGCGAACTCAGGCGAAACAATACCGGCGCCTTTGGCCCGGCGCAAGCAAAATACGTACATCTGCTGTGACGTCCTGGTTAACTATCGTTCTTTAATGTCAGCGCCCGCTGATAAAGCTCATTCCGGGAGCGGCCGGTCAGCTCGGCACCCAGTTTCGCCACGGTTTTGACAGGCAACTCCGCCAGCATTAAGCGCAGGAATTTATCCACGTCCAGGCCAGGCTCGGCTTCCGGCTTTAAACTTGCCCCCTGCACCATGACCACGAATTCGCCCCTGGCCCCGTAGGGGTCCTCCTTCAATTGCTCGCAAACATCAAAGGCGGTCCCGGTGTAAAAAGTTTCAAACGCCTTGGTTAACTCGCGCGCCAACACCACCGGCCTGTCCGCCCCCATCACGTCAGCCAGGGCCGCGGCAGTTTCGCGAACCCGGTGTGGCGACTCGTAGAATACGAGTGTTGCAGTTTCCCGGGCCAGTGCCTCCAGGGCCGCTTTACGGGCGCCACGCTTGCTGGGCAGGAAACCTTCAAAACGGAAACAGTCTGTGGGCAGACCGGCGGCGCTCAAAGCCGCCACCAGCGCGCAGGGACCCGGAATTGGCGAAACCCGCAATCCGCGTTCACGCGCCTCGCGGACAAGCACATAGCCGGGGTCAGAGATCAGCGGTGTCCCGGCATCGGAAATCAACGCGACATGAGCGCCGTTAGCCAGTCGTTCAAGCACCGAATCAATCCGCTCCCGTTCATTGTAGTCATGCAGGGAAATCATCGACTTTTGCAGCCCCAGATGCTGCAGTAATCGCCCGCTATGGCGCGTATCCTCAGCGGCGACCAGATCAACCCGACCCAGAGTCTCCACGGCTCGCGGCGACAAATCGCCCAAATTTCCGATCGGTGTGGCGAGAATGTAGAGCACGCCCTGTTTCGAGGCGGCATAAATAGGGTCGGCAGTCACTCAATACTCTCTTTTATTAGTCTGGATGACAGCAACGTCATGAGAAATGGGCCGGGAGCTGTTAAACTTCCGACGAAAACATGATGCCGGCCTTTAACCGCCGCCACAAGCGTAAACCCGGGGAGCTGTGTGCCAGAGATGATAAACCGATTTTGGAACGCGCGTTATTTTTGTTCTGCCTGTTGCCATCGCCTGAGCGGAGCCCTGGCGGCAATGGTCCTTATCATCACAGTGGCAGGCTGCGCTGGTGTTGGCTTAACCCCTGATCAGGCGACAACACCCAGCGAAATGTTGAAAGCGGCGTCCAATATGAGGGCTTCCGCTGACGCACAGCGCTACCTCCTTGAGACTGCCGATCAACTGCAAGGCGACGGCAAGCATCGTGATGCCCGGCTGCTACTGCAAAGCGAGCTATTGACCCCGCCTGAGGACGAACTCAAAGCGCAATACCTGCTGCTGGCCATGGCCGGCGCAGTGGCTCTGGAGGACGGCGCCTGGGCGGAACAGCTGGCGCAAGCCCTGCGCCCAAATCAATTCCTGGAATACCGCGAGGATTTGCAACCACGGGCGGCAACCCTCCAATTCGAGACTTTCATACTAGCGCAAAAGCCACTCCCGGCCGCCTTAACCCTCATCGAAGCCCCGGCAGGGCTGATCCTCGACAACGACAACCGCAACGACCGGATTTGGCAGTTACTGAAACAAACCTCCGAAAGCGCCATTGAAGACCAGAGCCGGAAAGCGATTGGATTTGATGTTCAGGGCTGGACGGAGCTGGCATTAATCCTGCGGGAGCCGGACATGACTCTTGAGGCTCAAGGCCGCGCCATACGATCCTGGCAGGCAAACTGGCCTGAGCACCCGGCAGCCCGGGCGTTACCCAGCGAGCTGGCGCTGATTACCACCCTTTCCCGGGAACGTCCCATGAAGATCGCCTTGGCTCTGCCTGTGACCGGCCCCCTCGCCAGCGCTGGCGCGGCAATCCGCAACGGGTTTCTGGCGGCTTTCTACGCTGATCAGACAGCGCCGAAAGAAGACATGGAAATCACTGTCACAGACACCCACGAAAAAATCTTTGGCAACCTTTATGCTGAAATGCAAAAGGACAAACCCGATTTGATTGTGGGCCCGCTGGAAAAAGACGCCTTGGCGTCAGTCACGGATAAGACCGCCATGCCTGTGCCATTACTGGCACTGAATTATTACGATGGGCCAAAATCTTTGCCAGACCAGCTGTATCAGTTTGGTTTGTCTCCCGAGGACGAAGCAAGACAGATCGCGGAACGATTACAACAGGAAGACCGCCAGCAAGTTCTGGTTATGATTCCCGAAGGCGACTGGGGCAATCGTGTGGAAAATGCGTTGCTTCAGGCGCTTGACGCCAATGAGATCGACGCGCTCAGGATAGAACGGTTTTTCCGCTCGGACAATTTAAGAGAGGTAACCGCAAATTTACTGGGCATCAACGCCAGCCGCCAGCGGGCGATCGACGTGGAACGCACTGCTGGGACAAATATCGAGTTTGAACCACGGCGGCGACAGGATGTTGATGCCATTGTATTGGTGGCTCAACCCAACGTTGCACGCCAGCTGAAACCCTTGTTTGGATTTTACTTTGCCGGCGCATTACCGGTTTATTCTCCATCCACCGTTTACGAGGGCCGGCCTGATCCGGGACGAGACCAAGACCTGAATGGCGTTCGCTTTACCGATATGCCCTGGACCCTTGAAGACACTAACGAGTTCCGAGAAGTCTCTCGTGAGGCCTTCCCCGACATGGGCGGCCAACTTGGCCGACTGTTCGCCATGGGGGCGGACGCTTACAACCTCAGTTCGCGCCTGGCCCTGCTACAGAGAGTCTCAGGTAGCTCAGTGGATGGCCTGACCGGCACCTTAACCATGTCCCGGGATGGCCGGATCAAGCGAGAGCAGGTCTGGGCTGCATTCAAGAAAGGCGAACCGGTTCTCTTGCCAGACCCAGTGACGGACGAGGAAGCGCGTGAGCCGCCGGTTGAAAGCGCCGCGCCCTCCATTTGACAACATAAGAAAAGAGTCGGGATATGAAAGCCAAGGAAGGCAGAAAGGTATCGGGCAACCGCGCAGAGGGTGTGGCCGCCCGATACCTGGAAAGCCACGGAGTTCGAATACTTGAACGAAACGTATACAGCCGCGGTGGGGAAATAGACCTGATAGGTGTCGAGAACGACGTCCTCGTTTTTTTTGAAGTGCGCTATCGTGGTCGCACCAGCTACACCTCTGGTGCCGAATCCATCGGTTACCGGAAGCAGCAACGCCTCGTGAAAGCCGCGTCTTTTTATCTTCATCGACACGGACTCTGGAATCACCCGAGCCGAATCGATGTTGTCGCGCTCGCCCCGGGGACCATCAAACAGTATCGGGTTCAGTGGATCAAAAATGCAATTCAGGCGTGACCATGACCGACAGTGACGATTATGTGAATCAGGCGTTTGCCAGTCATATGGAACATACAGCAGAAGTGGCCAGTACCAATGCCTCGGCGATCAGCAAAGCCGCTGACGTTTTGGTGGCGGCCTTGCTCACAGACGGTAAAATCATCGCCTGCGCAAACGGCAACGCCAATACTCTGGCCCAGTACTTTTGCACCTCTCTGCTGAACCGCTACGAACACGACCGACCGGCACTGCCAGCCATCAACCTGGGCGCCGATGCCACTACCTATTCCGCGATATGCCGGGACAACCGTTTCAACGACACCTTTTCACGACAGGTCCGGGCCATCGGCAAACCTGGCGATCTTCTTCTGGTAATCGTTGATGACGGCCACAAAGCCAACCTGATCCAGGCGATCCAGGCTGCCCATGACCGGGAAATGAAAGTCGTGGTGCTGAGCGCAAAGGAAAAAACCGACATTACCTCGTTGTTGCAGGGCGACGATCACGAGATCTCCATGCACAATCTCGGGCCCAACGACGCGGCGCCTTTGATGCTGGTAATCGTCAATACACTGTGCGGTCTGATCGAACAGAAACTGTTTGGTGGGTGAAACCGACGGCCCTTTTGTCGGGCCGCCGAATTCAAACAGAGCGGCAACTAACTACTTCACCACCTTAAGGCTGGGCTTACCCGATGGTCTCTGGCCGTTTGCCTGGCCCGAGGCGCCATCCGCATTATCTTCCGGATCCGGAGAGCCCGGCTCACTGCCGAACACCATACCTTCACCATTTTCCCGGGCATAAATGGCCATGACCGCCTGTAATGGAATAAATACCTGCATCGGCACACCCCCGAAGCGGGCGCTGAATTCCAGCGCGCCGTTACCGATAACGAGCCCCTTGACCGCCCCCTGGCTGATATTAAGAACGATTTGGCCGTCTGCCACGTGCTCGGTCGGCACCTGAACACCCTGTACACCCGCATCAACTACGATATAGGGTGTGCAATCGTTGTCCAGTATCCACTCGTTGAACGCTCGCACGAGGTACGGCCTGCTGGATGTCATAGTCGCTGTTTTTTCAGACACTCAGTCTTCCCCCTACCCGAGCCGGGAGCCTGTCGGCAGACCCTCTCCCGATTGCCAGGCTTCTCAATTACGGATGTCTTCTTCAAGGTCGGACAAGCTGGCCTTGAAGCCTTCGCGGCTGAAAATCCTTTCCATATATTTCAGCAGAGGCTTCGCCTGCTTCTCCGTGTACTCAATGCCAAGCGCCGGCAAACGCCACAAAATCGGCGCGATGCAGCAGTCTACAATGGTGAACTCTTCCGACAGGAAGAACGGCATTTCGCCAAAAAGCGGTGCCGCCGCCAACAGGCTTTCACGGAGCTCTTTTCGAGCCGTCTCCGACGCCTTGTGATTGGGTTGTGCCAGAATCTGATCCACCAGACCGCACCAGTCTTTCTGGATACGATGGATCATGAGACGGCTATTGGCACGTGCAACCGGATAAACCGGCAGCAAGGGCGGATGCGGAAAACGCTCATCAAGGTACTCCATCATGATATTGGGCTCGTACAGCACAAGATCACGATCGACCAGGGTCGGCAGCGCATTATAGGGATTGAGGTCAGCCAATTCCCCGGGTGGGTGGTCCGGATCGACATCCACGATATCCACGGTAACGCCCTTTTCTGCGAGTACAATGCGGACGCGATGGCTGTAATGACTGGCCGGATCCGAAAAAAACGTCATTGATGACCGTTTGGTCACAACGCCCATAGAACTACCCCACGATTAGACACAAAAAAATAAGATTGCATAACGTAAAAGTCCAGCGGACCTGGATAAGATCCGCTGGGCATTCTTGCGTCACCAACGATGTTTCAATCTTCAGTGCACGTCTTTCCAGAATTCGCGATTCATCAGATAAGCGAATATAAAGAAGATCGCAATGAAAATCAGTACAAACATACCCAGGCGTTCCCGCTCAAGCTTGACCGGATCGCCCATATACGAAAGAAAGTTCGTTAGATCGTACATGGCCGCGTTAAACTCCGCCGAATTCATTGATCCTTCGGTTTCCCAGTCAGAACAAATTTCGCCGTTCTGAACATTGCCGCTGAGCGGATCAACGCTCGCCTTGCCGCCTATCTGCGGTTCAACTGCGCACAGGCCCTGAAGGCTGACCATGACATGAGGCATACCAACGTTCTCGAACACAACGTTGTTCACACCGAGAGGCCGGGCATCGTCCTTGTAAAAACCGCGAAGATAGGAGTAGATCCAATCTTCGCCACGCAAACGTGACTCGAGAGTGAGGTCCGGCGGCGCGTTACCAAACCAGCTCGCAGACTGCTCCTTGTCCATGCCAATCTTGATCAGCTCACCGATTTTGGCGCCGGTGAAAATCAGGTTTTCGACATACATGTCCTGCGGGATGCCCAAGTCATCAGCGATACGCTTATAGCGCGCGTACTCAAGAGAGTGACACCCCATGCAGTAGTTGGTGAAGGTAGCTGCACCGCGCTGCAGTGACGCCTTGTTGGCATGGTCCGGCTCCATGTGATCGAGCTGAACTGCTTCCCCTGCGGCCAGGGCAAACCCCGGCAACACGGCGATCATAAGAATCAGCATCAACTTCTTCATCATCCTGTCACCCTTTCTGGCACTGGCTTGGTTTTCTCCATTCGCGTGTAGAACGGCATCAGAATGAAGTATGCGAAGTACAGGAAGGTCAATACCTGCGCGACCAGGGTTCGACCCTCAGTAGCGGGTACGATACCAAGGTAACCAAGCACAACAAAGCTCACCACCAGAGTCGCGAGTGCAATTTTGCTGAGAACGCCCTTATAACGAATCGAGCGAACCGGACTGCGATCAAGCCAGGGCAGAACAAACAATATGGCGATGGCGCCACCCATGACCACTACGCCCCAGAATTTCGCGTCCAACCCGAAGAGATCCACGGTGACCGCTCTCAACATCGCGTAGAACGGTGTGAAATACCAGACCGGCGCAATGTGATCAGGGGTCTTGAGCGGATTCGCAGGCTCAAAGTTGGGTTGTTCAAGGAAAAGGCCACCCATTTCCGGGAAGAAGAAGACCACAATGCAGAATACAAAGAGGAACACCCCGAGGCCCATCAGGTCGTGGACGGTATAATACGGATGGAAGGGTATGCCGTCTTTGGGCTTGCCGTTTTCATCCTTGTTTTTCTTGATATCGATACCATCCGGATTATTCGACCCCACTTCGTGCAGCGCCAGGATATGCAGCACCACAAGACCCAGCAGAACAATCGGTAAGGCCACCACATGCAATGCAAAGAACCGGTTCAGGGTAATGCCGGAAATCAGGTAATCGCCACGAATCCACAGCGACAGGTCTTCGCCAATCACGGGAATCGCGCCGAACAGGTTAACGATCACCTGGGCACCCCAATAGGACATCTGACCCCAGGGCAACAAATAACCCATGAAGGCCTCAGCCATCAAAACCAGATAGATGGTCATACCAAAGATCCAGATCAGCTCACGGGGCTTCTGATAGGAGCCATACATGATGCCGCGGAACATGTGCAAGTAAATAACCACAAAGAACGCTGAGGCCCCTGTGGAATGCAGGTAACGTAGCAGCCAGCCCCACTGGACATCCCGCATGATGTACTCGACCGATGCGAAGGCGCCCTCGCCTGTCGGGTTATAACTCATGGTCAGCCAGATACCGGTAACCAACTGGTTGACCAGCACTATCATCGCGAGAAAGCCGAAGAAGTACCAGAAGTTGAAATTTTTGGGCGCGTAATACTGGCCCAGGTGCTTATTGTAGGCCTCAACAATGGGAAGCCGTTCGTCTATCCAGTTAATAAGCTTTGACATTATGCTGTCTCCGGATCCAGCCCGATGGTGAGGATATCATCATCATCGTATCGATAGGGGGGCACCTGAAGGTTCGTTGGCGCAGGCTGGGCATCGTAAACCCGACCGGACAGATCATACTTGGAGCCGTGACAGGCACAGTAAAAACCGCCAAGCCAGTCTTCACCCAAATCGGCCGGCGCCACTTCCGGACGATACTTGGGGGAACAGCCAAGGTGAGTACAAATGCCGACCACAACCAGGTACTCGTCTTTCAGAGCACGATAAATTCCTTCGATGTACGGGGGTTGATCGGCACCCGAGGAGTCGGGGTCCCTGAGTGTGCCCTCCTCAAATTTCTCCAGATTTTCCAGCATGGTTTCCGTACGACGAACAACCCACACCGGCTTACCGCGCCATTCGACGGTTATCTGCTGACCCGGTTCGATTTTGTTTATGTTGGCACTCACCGGTGC
Source organism: Oleiphilaceae bacterium (assembly GCA_018334495.1). Taxonomy (GTDB): domain Bacteria; phylum Pseudomonadota; class Gammaproteobacteria; order Pseudomonadales; family Oleiphilaceae; genus Marinobacter. Next base: position 5,065 of record JAGXLV010000016.1, on the reverse strand, counting down.
ACCTGCTGCCTCTGCCTTGGCACTGGGATTCCAGGACGCCACAAAAGGAACAGCCGCACCGACAACGCCGACCCCGCCCACGACCGATGTTGCGCCGACCAGGAACCTGCGCCGGCTCACGTCGCCATTATTCATTATGGTTTTCTCCCATCAGGCAACACGCTCCCGGTTTTTTGCGACCAGACACGCATTGAAAGGACATCACGACCCAAAAAGTTAAACGAGCCAAATGGTAATGAAATTACCCTCTGCTTACAAGTGAGAAAGGTCCCACGAGCGCCTCAAGACAGGCAATAACAGTGTCACATTAAACAACTTCAGGCATAAAAAAAGCCCGGTATGAAGCCGGGCTTTCGGACTTTTGCCAAACGCCAATTAACGCTTGGAGTACTGAGGACGCTTACGCGCCTTGCGCAAGCCAACTTTCTTCCGCTCAACCTGCCGAGCGTCGCGAGTCACATAACCCGCTTTGCGCAGCGCCGGGCGCAGAGTTTCGTCATAGTCCAACAGAGCGCGCGTCAGACCGTGACGAATGGCACCGGCCTGACCACTGATGCCTCCACCCTCAACTGTAATGTTGATGTCGAAACGATCACTGGACTCGGCGAGAACCAATGGCTGACGCACGATCATGCGCAAGGTCTCGCGACCAAAAAAATCTTCAATGGTGCGACCATTGATAGAAATGTTGCCGCTACCAGGCTTGATGAAAACTCGAGCCGTGGATGTCTTGCGGCGACCCGTACCGTAATTTTGTGCTACAGACATATCCGCCTTCCGTTAAATATCGAGTTCTTTGGGCTGCTGGGCTGCATGAGGATGCTCAGTGCCAGCATAGATTTTCAGCTTCTTGAACATGGCGCGACCCAAGGGGCCTTTCGGCAGCATGCCTTTCACCGAGTGTTCAATAACCTGCTCAGGCGCCTTGTCGACCAGCTTCTCGAAGTTGATGGATTTGATACCACCTGGAAAGCCGGTGTGACTGTAGTACATTTTTGAAAATGCTTTCTTGCCCGTAACCCGGATCTGGCTGGCATTCACCACTACAATGTAATCGCCAGTATCGACATGCGGGGTATACTCAGGCTTGTGTTTGCCCCGCAGACGAAGGGCGATCTCGGTTGACAGACGACCGAGCGTCTTGCCGGCTGCGTCTACAACGTACCAGTCACGTTTTACGGTTTCTGGTTTCGCACTCAGAGTCTTCATTGATTCCGCCTTGAACGCTATAAAAGAAACGTTAAAAACCACCACCGTGGGGCTAGTATACGCCCAGTGGAAGCTTTTGACCTATTAAGTTTGTCAGCACTGACAACAATCGGGGCTGATGTTGATGTCAACGCCTTGAAAAGCCAGGGCGCGAAGTATACCGAAAGCCATAGTCAAATGCCAACCCCCCAAGCACCCTCTTTCACGTGGTGTAAAAGCGATTCACCAGCGGTATACCCGATTAACGTTCGCCCTTAACGCTTCTACAAGCTCATCCCTGGGCTCTGACCGAAGCTCCTGCAAGGCTTCAAGAATCCGGGGCAGATAGACAGGGGAATTATCGCCCTTGGCAACCCCGGCCGGCGGCATGTCTGGCGCGTCCGTCTCCAGGACCAGCGCGCCAAGCGGTGCGCGGGCGATCGCCCGCCGTGTCTTACGGGCGCGGTCATAAGTGATTACCCCGCCGACTCCGAGGCAAGCGCCAAAATCGGCGAGTTTTCTGGCCTGTTGCTCGCTGCCGGAGAAGCCGTGAATCAGCACGGACCCGTCAAACCGGAGACGTTTGAGTGTTGCCAGGACTTCGTCGTGGGTTTTAACGGAATGAATCACCAGGGGCCAGTCAAGATCCCGGGCCATTTCAACCTGCGCCTCAAACCACCATTGCTGCGACTCGAGGTCGCCATGCAGGCGATCCAGGCCGCATTCGCCCAGACCAACGCAGTTTTCAGGAGTGGCTGACAGTCGTGCCTGCAGATCATCCAGGACATCGGTTTGATGCTCTTTCACAAACCAGGGGTGGACACCCAGACAGTAATACAAACCCTCATCAGATGCAGCCAGTGCGGCAATGCGCCCCCAGTCGGGCTCACGCACAGCGGGAATCACGAGCCGGTCAATGCCGGTGGCATGCAACGCCGACATGATGGTTCCGCGCTGGCCATCAAAGGCGGAAAAATCAAAATGGCAATGGGCGTCGACAAGATCCATTTGTTTACCCCCGATCTGATCAGTGTTCCCGGGTTTTGTGAAATTCGATATCCGGATAACGTTCTTGCGCAAGCTGCAGATTGACCATGGTAGGCGCAATGTATGTCAGCTGGTTGCTGCCATCCAATGCGATGTTATCGTTGGCCTTGCGCTTGAACTCATCCAGTTTGCGCTCGTCCTCGCTGCTAACCCAGCGAGCCGTTGCGACATTGATGGGCTCGTAGACGGCGTCCACCTTGTATTCTGTTTTAAGACGGCTCACCACCACATCGAACTGAAGCACGCCAACCGCGCCGACGATAAGGTCGTTGTTACTCACCGGCCGGAATACTTGCACCGCGCCCTCTTCCGACAGCTGTACCAAACCTTTCTGCAATTGCTTGGCCTTCAGTGGATCTTTCAGACGAATGCGCCGGAACAGCTCTGGAGCGAAGTTGGGAATGCCGGTGAACTTCATGTTTTCACCGGAGGTGAAGGTGTCGCCCAACTGAATAGTGCCGTGGTTATGCAGGCCGATGATATCGCCGGCAAAGGCTTCATCGGCGTGTTCGCGGTCGCCCGCCATAAAGGTCAGGGCATCGGAAAACCGCACTTCCTTGCCGATCCGGACGTGACGCGCCTTCATGCCTTGGGCGTACTGACCGGAGACAATCCGCATGAAGGCCACCCGATCACGGTGCTGCGGGTCCATATTGGCCTGGATCTTGAAAATAAAACCGGAAAAACCTTCGTCTGTGGGTTTGACGGTGCGCGTGTCGGTATCACGCGGCTGCGGTGTCGGCGCCCACTCCACCAGGCCGTCAAGCATATGATCGACGCCAAAGTTACCTAAAGCCGTACCGAAGAAAACGGGCGTCAACTTGCCTGCCAGAAACGCCGCCTGGTCGAAATCGTGTGAGGCACCTTTAACCAGTTCAATTTCATCGCGAAGCTCAGCGGCGTATTCACCAAGAATCTCATCGAGTTGCGGGCTGGCAATGCCGCTGATTATGCGTTCCTCCTGGATGGCATGGCCCTGGCCGCTCTGATACAGGATAACCTCATCCCTAAGCAGATGGTAAACACCCTTGAAGTTCTTGCCCATACCAATAGGCCAGGTCACAGGCGCACAGGCGATGTCGAGGACTTCCTCCACTTCGTCCATAAGTTCCACCGGGTCCCGCACCTCACGGTCCAGCTTGTTCATGAACGTCAGGATCGGCGTATCCCGGAGACGGGTAACGTCCATCAGCTTTATCGTGCGCTCCTCAACACCCTTGGCGCTGTCGATTACCATCAGGCACGAATCCACGGCGGTGAGAGTACGGTAGGTGTCTTCCGAAAAATCCGCGTGACCTGGGGTGTCGAGCAGATTGATCAGGCGATCGGCGTAAGGGAACTGCATTACCGAGGTAGTCACGGAAATGCCACGCTCCTTTTCCATGTCCATCCAGTCCGATTTGGCATGCTGGCCGGATTTTTTACCCTTGACTGTGCCGGCTTTCTGAATGGCATGGCCGAACAAGAGCACCTTTTCTGTAATGGTGGTCTTACCAGCGTCGGGGTGAGAAATAATGGCAAACGTACGGCGTTTGGCAACTTCCTGGGAAAGGGTCGTCATAGTCTTAAAGGGCCTGGACTGAAAAAATTTGGCAAACCGCCATTATAGATTTTGTGGTGGCGGCACGCGAGTTATGCAATAACCAAAGCCATTACCCTGGCACTTTCACGACCTCTGACCGCGGGGTAATATTGGGGCCGGATGCCGATCTGTTCAAAGCCTTCACTGTTGTAGAGAGTAACCGCGGGCTCATTACTGAGGCGCACCTCCAACAGAACACGACTCATATTTTCCTGCCTGGCCTGAGCGATCAGATGTCGAAGCAGGTAGCGGGCCCCGCCACTTCTGTGATGGCGCCGAGCGACGCAGAGATTCAGCAAATGGGCCTCATCGACCATATAGGCGACGACAGCATAGCCTATGACCTCTTTGTCTTCTGTCAGTGCCCAGGTCCGGTAGTTAGCGTGAAAACAGTCCCGGAAAACGCCGGGAGTCCAGGGATGGGAATAACCCTGGCGCTCAATATCCAGAACAGCGTCCAAGTCATCGAGGTGCAAAGCCCGCACCTGCCTGGATTTGCCAGAGACCGCGTGAATCGGCTCAGACATTGGCAGGTCTGTTTAGAAGTCTGAGTTTCTCCCATAGGGCCTTTTTCCGGACAGGGTCGGCTGCGAGCGCTGCCAGGCTGTGCTCGAAATCAATGACCGGGTCGCCCAGCGCGTCTTTCAACCATTCGTCCCGGTCCGCCCATTCATCGCCCTGGCAAAGCCCCAGGGCAATGAACTCCAGTTGTGGGCAGTCAATGCGCAGGGCGCGCAGCAGGCCACGAAACCCTTCCTCATCATTTCCGGGGATGGCAGGGTTGTTGAATACAGGCCAATTGACGACTTGTGTCGATTTTATCTCCGAAGCCATAGCCCCCAGGATATTCTTCGCCAGGCTTTGCTGCAGCTGATCACTGGCATCCAACGACAACGCACTGACGAGCAGGTAATGATCCGTGCGCCAGAGCCCCCAGTAAGCCTCAACCAAAACCCGCGCCGGCACGGCTTCCGGCGCGGCCGACAGGTCGCTCTCCAACGATGCTGCCGGCGCGTGCGATCTCTCTGCCCGGACATCGGTGGCCTCGGCCCTTGGCGTAACGGGTCGCGGCTTCACCTTGTCTGGTGTGGCCAACGGCTTGGGCTCAACCGGCTCCTGAGATGGGCTGCTTACCAGTTTTCGCAAGTTCGCCAGGCTGGCTGTGCGCTCACGGTCTTCAGGAAAAGCTCTATCGCCATCATTAGAGCCCGCCGAAACCGGGCGCTCCGCCAATTCCACATCATCGCC
>JAGXLV010000080.1 GCA_018334495.1 Oleiphilaceae bacterium | reverse complement strand
GCCCTTTGCCGGTCTCGCGTCCCCAGCCGGCTTCTTCGGTGGCACGCTCGATTACCCTGCGCATCCGGGCCACGTTGATCGGGTGCAGGTCCGGATCTTCGCCGTAGTTCCAGCCATCGCCAAGGGTCAGATTGTGCACTTCGCGCCCTGGCCCAAGCAGATCCAGGACATAGTCCCGATGATCTTTTCCAGCCGCCACAGCCATTTCATGGGCAAAGCTCTGGATTGCCCAGGCGTGGGGCAGGTTGTAGACCGAGCGAAACCAACCAATGCGGACATGGGCGGGCGCTGGCGGATTTTCCAGCCGGATGGCGGGAATGCTGAATGGCATGGTATTGAAACCCATTCCCAGCTCGAATTCCTGCTTGTGCCGGGGGTCCGGGGCAAACAGGGACATGATGCTGGGAGAAAGCGTCCGGTGCCGCCAACTGGTTGCCTTGCCCCCACTGTCCAGGCCCGCCTCCAGATGATCAACGGATACCGCGTGGAAGTAGGCATGCTGGATATCATCTTCCCGGGACCACTGCAATTTGATCGGCTGACCCTCGAATTCCTTCGCCACCCGGGCCGCCTCGATCACGAAATCCGGCTTGGACTTACGCCCGAAGCCCCCGCCCAGCAGCGTTTGATGAACGATGACGTCTTCCAGATCCATCTCCAGCAGTCCCGCGATGCCTTCCCGGGTTGCCCTTGGGTGCTGGATCGGCGCCCAGGCTTCCGCCTTGCCGTCCTTGATCTTTACCACCGCTACCGGCGGTTCCATGGTTGCCTGAGCCATGTGGGGCATATAATAAGTTGCCGAAACCCGCTTGTCTGCCTCGTTCAGAGCGGCCTCGACATCGCCTGACTGGCGGATAACCTTGCCGGGCGACTGCGCCGCTTTTTCCAGGGACTCCCGGTAAGCATCGGAGGTGTAATCGGCATTGTCTCCGGCCGGTGCCGTGTCCCACTCGATCTTCAGAGCCCTGCGGCCTTCCATGGCGGACCAGGTATTGGTCGCAACCACGGCAACGCCACCGAGTGGACTGAATGCGGCGGGCTGGCCTGTGCTCTCAATACGAACAATCTTCTTCACACCAGCGATGTTCAGCGCGTCCTTGTCATCGACGCTTTTTACTTTGGCACCGTAGACAGGTGGGCGGGCAATGACCGCATACAGGGTGTCTTCCAGATCCACATCCGCACCAAAAACCGCTTTCCCGGTGACAATGTCTTCGCCGTCAATCGCTCGTGGATGGGCGGACTTCAGTTCCCCGTTAATCAGCCCGGATTCCTTGCCGACGAAGCGTAGCTCGCTGTCGGACTTCAGAACCAGGGCATCCCGACCCGGAACATCCAGTTCCCTGGCTGCTTTTGCCAGTTCCCCGAAACCGAGTTCCCGGCCCGAGGCCGGATGCGTCACTTTGTGAACTCCGGTCCGCACCTCATGCAGCGGGACCTTCCACTGATCGGCCGCAGCCTGTTCAAGCATCAGTCTTGCCGCCGCAGCCGCACGCCGCATCGGGTCGTACCAATGACGCATGCTGCGGGAGCCATCGGTGTTCTGGTTACCGTACTTGTCCTGGTCCGCGTTCGCCTGTTCTGCCCTGACCTGGTCCCAATCGGCACCCAGTTCATCGGCCGCAACCATGACCAGACTCGTGCGAATCCCCTGACCCATTTCCGCACGGTTGTTGATAATAGTCACCACACCATCGGTCTCGATCTGAATAAACACGTTGGGGTTATCGACCCATCCACCGGGCATGGCGCCGGCGCCAAACTGCGCCTTTTCATTGGCCAGCCCCGGAGTCCAGCGGGCGGCCAGCAGTAAAGCAGAGGCACCGGCCATTCCCCGAAGAAACCCGCGGCGGCTGACGTTGGCAAGCAATAAGTTACTGTCTGACCGGCTCATGAACTGGCCTCCTTGCCTGACGCCCGTTCTATAGCTGCCAGGATGCGATTGTAAGTGCCGCACCGACACAGGTTGCCGGCCATGGCGTCGACGATTTCCCCGGTTTCCGGCTCCGGAGTTTTCTTGAGTAGAGCCGTGGCGTTCATGATCTGGCCGCCCTGGCAATAACCGCACTGAGCGACACCCAGGTCCAGCCAGGCCTGCTGGACCTTGCTGCCAACCGGGTCGTCGGCCATGGCCTCAATGGTCCTGATGTCGCCCTTCGCGGCCGAAACCGGTGTTACACAGGAGCGGGTCGCCACCCCATCCATGTGAACGGTACAGGCGCCGCATTGGGCGATACCGCAGCCGAATTTGGTGCCTTTCATCCCGACGACATCGCGAATAGCCCAAAGCAATGGCATGTTATCGGGAATGTCCAGCTCGTGCTCCTGTCCGTTTATGGTCAGCTTAATCATGAATCTCTCCCATCAATTTGGCGGTCCTGGTTACGCAACCGGTCAAGCGCCACCTCTCAGAAACTGCTGCTCGAACTCGGCCGGAGGTATCGGTTCACTGAAGTAATAGCCCTGAGCACCTTCACATTCATTTTGGGCAAGGAAATCCAGTGCCTCTTGACTCTCGACGCCCTCGGCAATGACACGCAGCTTCAGGGCTTGCCCCATGCGAACAACCGCCTGCACAATGGCGGCACTGTCCATGTCCGACTGGATGTTGCGCACAAAACTCTGGTCGATCTTTAGCTCGTCAACCGGGAGCTCTTTCAAGTAGCTCAAGGACGAATACCCCGTTCCAAAGTCGTCAATGGCGATGTTAATGCCCATGGCCTTGATTCTGCGCACCCGATCGGTGGCCCCTTCGATATCGCTCATGATGATCGACTCTGTCAGCTCCAGCTGAAGCAGGTCAGCAGGGAGGCCGCAACGCTGCAAGAGTGCTTCCAAAAGCTTCGGAAACCTCTTTTCGCGAAGCTGAGCTACGGAGACGTTCACTGAAATGCGCAGTGGAGGGCATCCGGCATCGAGCCAGCTTCTTATCTGGCGGGCCGCTTTCTCTACCACCCAGTTGCCGATGGCTACCATTAACTCTCCGCTCTCTTCCGCTACCGGAATAAACCTGTCTGGTGAGATCAAGCCTTTTTGTGGATGTTGCCAGCGTAATAATGCCTCGGCACCGATCATCCGGCCCGACGCAGGCGCAATCTGCGGCTGAAAATACAGTGATAATTGCTCCTGTTCAATCGCTGCGGCCAGATCCTTCTCCAATTCATGGCGTTCAGCCGTTTGCCTGTTCATTGCCGGCGCAAAAAACTGAACGCGGTTTCTCCCCCCTGCTTTTGCCTGGTACATGGCAGTGTCAGCGTTTTTGATCAGTGTCTCGGCATCATCGCCATCCTGAGGAAAGAGGCTGATGCCGATACTGGTCGATACATTGACCGTACCCTGGTCGAGAACGAAGGGCGCGCTCAAGCGTTTTGTTATCTTTGTGGCCAGTTCTTCGGGAAAGGTCAGGCGTTCGAAACCGGTCAGGAGAATAGCAAATTCATCCCCTCCCAGACGACTGACCGTGTCTGTCCGGCGCACAGAGTTTGCGAGTCTTTGCGCCACCTGCCTGAGGAGTTCGTCACCGGCGCCATGGCCATGCAGGTCATTGACCTTCTTGAACAGGTCCAGATCCAGATACAATATCGCCAGGTTGGCGTTATATCGCTCGGCGTAGGCCAGTTCCTGCGTCAGACGATCGTGCAACAGAGCGCGATTCGGCAAGTCTGTCAGTGGATCGTGTGAGGCGAGATAAGTCAGTTCCGACGTCAATGCGCGCAGTTCGCTTATGTCGCGAAACACGGTGACCACGCCCAGACTTTGGCCAGCGGAGTCGCGCAGGGGGGCGGCGTGCTTCTCGACTGGAAGCAGCTCGCCATCGTAACGTCGCAGCATGACGCCGCCCGAGTGTTGCGGTTCGTTCAGGGCCATGGCCCTGAGCGTCACGCTATCGAGGGTTTCCCGGGTGGTTTCATTGAGGGCGACCAGAACCTCTTCCACAGGGCGCCCGAGGGCTTCGTCCAGTGGCCAGCCACTGATGCGCTCGGCGGCGGGATTTAAAAACGTAATTCGACCTTGCGGATCTGTGCTGATCACGCCATCAGTAATGCTTGTCAGCGTTACACGGAAGTGTTCCCGCTCACTTGAAAGCTGACTGCTTGCCTTTGTCACATAAGTACTCACACCTTCAATAATGGCCTTATCCAGGGCTTCGTTCAGAAAAATCAAGTCACCCTCGGGAAGTTCGCCCACCCTGGGGGCGAGTATTTGCAGAATGGCAACCCGTAGCAGACCATATTCCCGAGTGACCTCTTCCAGGGAAAATTTCAGCTGCCAACGCTGCTGAGCATGGTTATGGGGGCCCTTTTGCGGAAAGTTGATATGACGGGTTTGGGGCGTTTGACGCGAGAGGCGCTCATATTGATCAGCAAACTCAACCAGCATCGTTGGCACGTTATTGCGTAGCTCATCGCTTGTCAGCTCATGCGCTGATTCTAAGGTGGATCGGTCCAGGTTTTCCCACGTCTGGAGTATGTTTTCATGTTCCAGACGGAGAAATTCGTGAAGCCTTAGAGGGTACGCTCCTGAGGCTTTGTTTGGCGCCATGCCCGTCTTCCTCCTCTTCAGGTGTTGGCGAAATAGGCTCGCAAGGCGGATGGGTTGGGCGAGTACCCGGTTGGCGCCTGCCACTATGTTCTTCAATGAGCTAAACAGCTTGGGTGCCTTCGACAAGGTTGGTGACTTCACTGTCCGTCATTGGGCGCCCCAACAAAAAGCCCTGGATCATGTCGCAATGGAGTTCGGCCAACAAGGCTCGCTGTGCTTCATGCTCCACCCCCTCAGCCACCACTGCCAGCCCCATGCCTCGCGCGATACCGATAATTCCGGCGACAAGGTCTATGGCACCCTGCTGGTCCGGCAATCCATCAATGAAACTCTTGTCAATTTTAAGAATGTGAACAGGCAGACGACGCAGATAACTCAATGATGAGTAACCGGTTCCAAAATCGTCCAGCGCCAGTTTTATGCCCTGCCGGGACAAGATTTCCATGGTCCGGATAATCTGTTCGGGATCCAGAATCAGGCTCTCCTCGGTCAATTCCAACGTGAGCCGGTTTGGATCCATCCCGGTTTGCTGCAGTATTTCGTCGAGGCGGTTGAGGAAACCCGGGTCGTGAAATTCGCGAGCGGGTATGTTGACCGCAACGCGAATGGGATCAGTGCCCATGCCCGGGTGCCAGGTTCGGGCCTGAAGGCATGCCGAGCGGATGACCCATTCGGTGAGCGAACGGGACAGGCGCTCCGTCCTGTCGGCAATGGCCACAAGTTCCTTGGGATCAACGCCGCCCAGTTCCTCATCGCGCCAGCGAATCAGTGCTTCAAAGCTAGCAATGCGGCTGCCGTCAGCCGCAAAGATGGGCTGGTACTCCAGTGTTAACTGATTCTCGATCAGGGCGTTTTCCAGGCGTTGCTCCATCAGGTAACGACGTATAGCCCAGGCATCTTCATCACGACTGAACAGATGGACCCCATCGGTCGCATGGCGGTCATTGAGTGCCCTGCGTGCCCTGCCCAGCAACTCGTCAGCCCGACTCCCGTCTCTCGGCCAGGTGCTCACGCCAATGCTGGTCTCCGCGCGAAGCAGGAGTTCGTCGATCATTACCGGCTCGGCGAGTTTATTCTGTATCCGCAGGGCTTCGTCCAGAGCGCTCCGGGACGAATCGATGGGTGTGATGATGACAAACCGGTCGGGCGCAACCCTGGCCGCCGTAAAAATGGGATGGTGCTGGTCGTAGGCGGTTAAACGCTTGGCCAGTGTCTGCACGATGGTGTCTTGAGCACCGATTCCATGCAAGCGAACAATGGTATCGAGATTTTCAATCCACAAGTGCATGATCGCCAGGTTGCCCTTCTTGGGATCGGACACCCGGATGAGTTGCTCTAGTGTGTCGCTCAGAAGCGTCTCGCCAAGGAGCCCTGTGCTTGAATCGCCCAGGGTGACGCTTTGAACCCGGCGCCGGGCTTTTTCGAGCTCGAAATCCCTGACGATTTCATCCTCCACCAATCGGGCAAAAGCCTCAAGCAAAGCTCGCTCGCTTGGGCTGAGTCGGCGCGGTACGTGATCGATCAGGCAAAGGGTACCGAGCGCCTGCCCCGCTGGGCCGTATAACACCGCGCCCGCATAGAAACGCAGTGGCGGGTGTCCCTTGGTCGCAGGGTGATTCTGGAAAATTTTGTCCGCGAAGGTATCCTGAATTTCCAGGTAGCCCATCCCCAAGGCATGGTTGCAGATGCTTTCTTCCCGTCTGACCTGCTGTGCGTCGGTTCCCGAGGTCGATTTAAACCAGGCCCGGTGTTGATCGATGAGCGTAACGATGGCGATAGGCGTATCAAACACTTTTGATGCCAACCGGGTGTGGCGGTCAAAACGCTCCTCTCTCGAGGTGTCCAGGATATTGAGCGAAAGCAGCTCTTCAAGGCGAGTGCGCTCTTCTGCTGTTGTCACGATTCGTCCCTCTGATACTCGGCGACGAACAGGCACAACTTTCAAAAACGCCTGTCGAATTGCTGGAAAATAACACTTTACGGGCAACGGCAACAGTAGCAAATGTACTGGCGTGCAATGAATTTTTGTTCAGGGCGCGCGGTTGACCTTGGGTGGACTGTCGCATGTTCGCAAAGGCATTACCGTCGCGCCATACTCTCATTCACTCAAGCGAGGTATAATAAATGAAGAAAGCCGAGTAGCGCCTCCTACTATTATTGCAGTCTGCCGCAAGCTGAAAGACTAGAGAACTCAATGATGATATCCCCAGAAAAGACAGAACTTGCCTGCCTCAAGACCACAAGCCGGGAGTCAGCTTGATGGACTGGCCGAGCTATTTTTTACCCTATGACTTCTCACCATTAACGGTGATTGCGTATGTGGCAGTGTTGGCACTCTATGTTATTGCCCTCGCGCGCCTGCCCAGTGTCGAGAAACCGGGCGTACTCAGAATATCGGCCTTTCTGATCGGCCTTGGTCTTTGCTACGCGGTCATGCAGACCCGCTTTGATTACTACTCCCAGTACATGTTTTTTGTGCACCGCGGCCAGCACCTGATCCTGCATCACCTTGGGCCCATTTTGATTGCCGTGTCCAATCCTCTGCCTGTATTTCGGTACTGGCATTCGCGGTCTCCTGACGGTCTGCTATCGCTGTTGGCGCCTCTGGGGTATGTCTATCGTTTTTTACAGCAGCCTGCCATAGCCGCGTTCCTGTTTGTTGGACTGATCTATTTCTGGCTCTGGCCTGCGATGCATTTCGACGCCATGCTCAGCCGCGACCTCTACTGGGTCATGAACTGGAGCATGCTTCTCGACGGCCTGCTTTTCTGGTGGTTGATGTTGGATCCCCGGTCGCCCGCCGCCAAAGTGGCCCTGGGTTATGGCAAGAGAATTCTGATTTTGGCTCTCGTTGCCGTGCCGCAGATTATTCTTGGTGCCTACATCGTATTTGCCCGCGGCGCGGTCTATGACGTATACGAAGTTTGCGGTCGGGCATGGCCCATTGCGCCTGAAACCGACCAGTTGCTGGGCGGGCTCCTCACATGGATACCGCCGGCAATGATGAGCATTCTTGGTATGTTTCTCATACTCAGACGGTTAATGAACCAGGACAAAAAACCTCAACCAAACCACAACCCCCAACACAGCTCTCTGGCTAATTAAGGCGAAAATGTTCATGTCACCGGGAAAGTTTACCCAATATCTGAAGATCAGCTTACTGATTCTTATTTCCGTGATAACGATTGGTTGCACCCAGGACGAGCACGAATGGAACGGCAAGAATATCACCGGAGTGATGCCTGACCTGGAATTTGAACTGGTCAACACCGACAGCAAACCGGTAACGGCAGAGGATTTCGCGGGTCAGGTTCGATTGATGTTTTTCGGCTTCACCTCCTGCCCGGATATCTGCCCGGCGACCCTCTCCTACCTTCAGAAAGCCATCAAACAGATGCCTGAGGAGCTTCAGGAAGACGTGACGGTGCTGTTTGTGAGTGTGGACCCGGACAGGGATACGCCCGAAAAAATGCAGCAGTACACGGGCTTTTTCGGAGATAACATCGCAGGACTTGTTGCGGAAGAAAAGCCGCTCCGGGAATTGGCAAAGCGGTATCGGACGACCTTCGGCTATGGCAAGCCGGACAGCAGCGGTCACTACGACGTCTCCCACAGCAACGCCATTTATGTTTTCGACACTGAGGGAAAGGTCCGCCTGTTGCTTCGTTCAGAGCTTACGAGCGAGCAAGTGACAGAAGACCTGACCGCCCTGGCGGCGTCAGGCTGATGTTTAAGCTGCCCCGACTCGACCAGTATAGGTCCTGTCGGGGCGCACAGACTGAGGCTAATCGTGGTCACGCCGACAAGCGTTTTTCCACAGCCTCAAAAAAGCCATACATATCGACCACCTTTTCCGATTCCGGATGAGTCGTCTTGCCTTTCAGGTCCGCCGTAACAATGCCCTCCTCGACCGTACCTGTCAGAGCCGCTTTAAGGCTCCTGGCGTACGCTATCAGTGGGTCATTGAGTTCGCGCTCGCCGAGGGTTTCCAGAGCATTGGCCAGGGCGAAAATCAGGGCAGAGGGATTGAAGTGGGCCTCCCTGCCATCGGTTTCAAGGTATTTCAGGTACAGATCGTGGGCGGTGCCGTGGGGCGCTTCGAAAAGCATGGTACCGGTTTTGCTCTCAATGATGGAACTGGCGGTTGCCAGACTGCCTCCCAGAGCGGCCGAGATGTCGGAAAAGATGTCACCGTCGAGGTTCTGCGCCGGATAAAGCGCATTCCTTGGCGGATCCGTGATCATTTTGATGAGCTGGCTGGAGGGCCGCATGATCATGAAGGAAGGTGGCGGTGTGTTGGCGTCCGCGAGTTCCCGACGTACATCGGTAATGACCTTGCTGAAAACTTCGTCATACTCCATATATTCACGCTTGAGGCCGAAATACACCTCCTTCTCCTTGCGCGACGCATCCCGGAAGACCTGTCCGACCCAGTCCTTGATCGCCTGCTCGTCGTTTGACATGAGCAGTGTGGCATCCCCTTTTTTAACGCGCCGGGCGTGTTTTTCAACACCATCCACGATGACCTTGAGAATGCCGTCTTCTTCCGCCGGCATGTTAAAGCTGCCGTATTGATCACCGCCACCCGCGCTCATGCGGGAAATCGAAACGTGCGCCTTGCGGCTTGGAATGCCGTGCTTCTTCAACTGGTTGACGAGTTTGAACAGCTTGCGCCCGGTGGTGTTATCCGGCACGCCCCACAACGCTCGCTCTGGTGGGTTGGACACAATCCGGGCGGCTTGAGCGTCAATCAATTCGTAGTGGTACTGCAGCCCGAGATCTTCGAGCTGTTTTTTATAATCTTCTTTGTAGATGTCTTCTATGGCGGCGCGCATAACGCCGTCATAGCCGGGAATAACCGTATCTTTCAAGCCCAGGTAGACGTCTCTCTTTTCATCGATGGCGCGTTGGAAAAACCGATGGGCCCAGGCTTTGACGTCGTCGATGTCATTGGTCGCGAGCAACCAGGGGTCGCCTTTGTTAACTTCACGGCGGTGCAGTTCCACCGGGTCGCCGCTGCTGCCCACGAACATCAGCTTGATCACGCCCGTGGCCCTGGACAGTTCGTTGAAGCTGTCCTTGATGCCCCCGTTGTCCATGGTGTCGACCTCTATGTCACGGTCGATCCACTCCGGTCTGCTGACCTGTATATTGCGGAACTGGATATCTTCCCGGGTGATGTTGCCGGCGATGCCCTTTCGTATCGCGCCATTGGGGGACTTGGTGGCCAGGGGCTTAAGCTTCGTTCCGTCGACCTCCGGATGCTTCTCAAGCATTTCATTCAATTGTTGGCGGTTTACGGTCATACCGGCGTTTTTGACACCCACGCCGTAGTGATTGAGCGCTTCAATTGAATCAATGACTGCCTGACCATTGGTGAGCAGGCGATGCTCAGCGGACAGATCAATTTCGACGAGATTGATATTCAGTTGCGAGGCAACGAATTTCTCAAGCATCTTCTCAAAAGCTACCTGAGCCATCTCATCGCCGTGGAGAATAACTAAAGGGGCACCGACTTTGATCTTGCTGTTCATCCTGTTCTCCTTGCGGTGTTCGTAACGAGTCCGCCCTGATCAGACCGGCATCGTTTACGATAACAGAAAAATGAAATGGTTTTCAGCGAGTCACCCGGCTTTTGAACACTTTTCCCGAGGCGGTAAGCTGCTCATTGATCACTGGACACTCCCCTTCAAGGCTAGGGTATCGGTTTTTGTTGACTGGCCGTTCAAAAAACAGGCTGATTCTTGTAAGCTATGGTTTGTCGGTAATTCGACGGAGACTCACGCCAAGGACATCGAAATGACAAATACCAGCAGCCCAGAGGGCGAAATCGCCCTGATCGAGCTTTTGAAAAAGGGTGACCAGGCGGCCTACAAACACGCAGTCCGTCTATATACTCCGGGCATGCTGGCGGTGGCCCGGTTTTATCATGGCAATGCCAACGCTGAAGATGTCGTACAGGATTGCTGGGTGACGGTCATTGACGCTATCAATAAGTTCGAGGGCCGGGCGGGGCTGAAAACCTGGTTGCATCGGATTGTCGCCAATCGGGCCAAAAACCGGCTAAGGACCACCAATCGGGAAGTCAGCACCGATTTCAGCGAGACCCTGGATCCGGAACTCGACAGCCGGTACGGTTCAAGCGGTCGTTGGCTCAAACCGCCAACCTTGAAAACCGACGAGTCCGCCGATCAGCTTCTGGAGAACGACGCGCTAAAAGAGTGCCTGAATCAGCATCTCTCCAGACTGCCGGAAGCGCAACGATCAGCGCTGGTGCTTTACGAAACTCATCATCATAAATCTGACGATATTTGTAACATACTGGATATTAGTCACTCTAACCTCAGAGTACTGATCCACCGGGCACGTCAGAAGATTTTTCTGATGGTCGAACATTTCCAGGAGACTGGCGAATGCTGAGCTGTCGAGGCCTTGCCCATATCGCAAGCGACTATATAGACGACGAACTGGGTACCGTTAACAAGCTCTCGGTCCGAATGCACCTTTTAATGTGCCCTCACTGCCGGACATTTATGGGCAATCTGAGAGCCAGCGCCGCTTTGCTGGAAAAACATTCCGCACAAACCCTGAGCGCGGACTATCTCCAGCGCATTGACCGTGAGATCGAGCGCGCGCTGTCCAACGACAACTCCCGGGGTTAAATCCGACACCGTCACTTACCCGTTAGTTTCTGTTCGAGATTTTTGAGACGTTTTGCCATATCGTCAAGCTGCATGAAACGGACCACGTTTCTGCGCCAGGATTTGGCCGGGTGCGCGGGAATGGGAGAGGCGTACACGCCAGCTTCACGGATTGAATTGGTGACACCGGTCATGCCCATCACAGTGACACCGTCGCAAATGTCGATATGGCCGGTAATGGCCGACTGACCGCCGATGACACAGTTTTTACCGATTGAGGTGCTGCCCGCGACAACGGTGCAACCCGCCATCACAGTATTGATGCCAATCGTCACGTTGTGAGCGATCTGAATAAGATTATCGAGTTTAACGCCATTGCCAATAATCGTATCTTCAATGGCGCCACGGTCAATGGTGGAATTCGCTCCGATATCCACATCATCCCCGAGAACGACCGCGCCCAGCTGCGGCACCTTACGCCAGCCCTCAGGCCCCGGCGCGAAACCGAAACCATCAGAACCGATGACAACGCCCGCGTGTAACATCACCCGTGAGCCAACAGTGCAGTTGTGGCCGATGTATACCCCCGGCGCCAGCCAGCAATCATCGCCTATCACCGCTCCGGCCCCAATGTAGACGCCGCTGCCGACTTCGCTGTTCTTGCCGAGGCGGGCGCCCTCGCCTATCACGGCGGCAGGACCCACCGACACGCCTTCCGCAAGCATAGCGTCGTCGGCGATCACGGCGCTCGGGTGCACCCCTGGTTCTGCGCGCACACGGGGATGTAAAAGATTCGCAATTTCAGCGTAGGCGTAATAAGGATCGTTAACGATCAGGGCACTGGCGGGGCAGACTCCGGCATGCTCTTCTTTTACGATAACCGCGCCAGCCCGAGTCGCCTCAAGCGCGCTCCGGAAGCGGTCACTCGCGCAAAAAGCCAACTGATCCGGACCGGCCGATTCGAGTTTTGCGACACCAATAATGTTCGCGTCGCCATCACCCTGGATTTTCGCACCAACACGCTCGGCAAGTTCCCTGAGTCGAAAATTCCCCTCATTCATACAGTTAGCCTTATCTTGTTGATCAAGGACAGCGCAGAAACTCCCTACTGCTGGCCATTCATGGGTGGCGTGCTGGTTGTGAGCGCCAGCCAGCACTGTAAACCGCTATGGGACAGTGACGTCTATCTTGAGCAAAGGTTCTTTTAAACTCAAGTTCCGACTGGGTCTTCATCTTCTTCC
>JAGXLV010000079.1 GCA_018334495.1 Oleiphilaceae bacterium | reverse complement strand
AAAAAAGCAGCAGTCTGGTCCGCAATCATGGCAGACGTTGATGTAACCTTTACGGCTTTGTTGCTCATTGTGCTCTCCAAGTTAAAGTCTGGCTGATTCGCCGACTTCAAGCCTTCATAGTATCCGAAATAGGAAATAATTGTTGTCAGGAAGTCTACTACGATGGCTATGACGAGTGCCCGTCCCTGGCTCGATCTCAGTCCGCCCGCGCTTTCTTGCTCAAATAGCCCATATCGACCAGGTACTGGCTTTGACCTTGGGGCGGGCGTCCATGTGTCCCGGCTTTACGTGCGGCTTTACACGTCAGCAAAAAAGACGGCCGTGAAGGGGCCGCCTTTTCCATTTCCGATCTACTGGCCCGGATGTTAAGGCATCAGCACCGTATCAATCACGTGTACTACACCGTTGGACTGCATCATGTCCGCTTCGACCACCCCAGCCATGTTTCCATTCACATCCTCTATCACCAACGAGTCGCCTTCCAGACTGAGGGTAAGCTCACCCCCTTGCACAGTTTCCACACTGTGAGTTCCTCCACCATCCTGGACCATCTGGGTGGCAGCCGATGAGGTCGCCTTGGCAGGCACCACGTGGTAAGTCAGTATAGATTGTAGTTGCTCCTTGTTCTCCGGTTTCAACAGCGTATCAACTGTGCCGGCGGGCAGTTTTTCGAAGGCGGCATTGGTAGGCGCAAAAACAGTGAACGGCCCTTCCCCGGAAAGTGTTTCTACAAGCCCACCGGCTTTGATCGCAGCGACCAACGTGCTCAGGTTATCGGCTTTTGAGGCGCGCTCAACGATCGTCATTTTTTCTTTTTCGTCCATGCCATGATTTTCGGCCAGAACCGGCAACGCCACAATGGCACCGCCCAGCATCAGCACAGAAGCTACATACGACTTAATAATCCCTGCGTTTTTCATATCATTTTCCTCTTGGGTATATCGATTGTATACGCGCTTACATATACGGACGCACGACGCCTGCGGACTCTGATTGCCGCCCTTTATTGATTAATTTTTATACAGGATATATGTTATCCGGCAGGAACGACAAACCGCCTGCCTTTATGATCTGAATCAACACGCCGGTGTTTCGGCAGGTGTAATATGAACCTGACATCCAGCAGAAAAGGAAAAGCATCATGGCCAAGGTTACACAAAGCATCGTGGTCGCTTGCGACGGTTCAGAGCAGTCGTTAAAAGCCGCGAAAATGGCAGCCTCGCTGGCAAAGGCCACCGCTCAACCGCTCAAGATGCTGGCGGTATTTCCAGCCTCAGAGATAGAAAAGATGGCGGTCACCCGTGTATGGTCCGGGGATGTTGAGGAGGAAGTGAATGAATTCCGGCGCAAAGTGTTTAGTGCAGCGAGAGAGGCCGTGAGTGGAACAGCCGAACCAACCGACGAGATCCTCCTTAAAGGTGATCCCGCCCATCAAATCGTCGACTACCTGAAAGCCAATCCGGGCACTCACCTGGTTTTGGGAAGACGCGGCCATTCGGCATTGACCAGCCTGACCCTGGGCAGTGTCAGTGAAAAGGTCGTCAGGCACGCCACCGGGCCGGTGACTGTTGTAAGCGATTAGGCGACAGTTGATGCCATTCGCCCGGGCCGTACTTGCGGAACGGTGCCGGTGTCTGTCCCAGTTATTCCTCCGGGTGAAAAGTCTTCATCATACGATTTTGGGTGCCAGATGAATTAATGATCAGCAAGCCGGCAGTGCGTGATCCCGCCGGTGCCTGTCAGGCCGACTGCTATACTCGTCGTTCACTTCAAGAGTCAGCATCTGGATGAAACACGTCAGAAAAAAACGCCCCCGGTCTCCGACAAAAGCCGGAGGCCTGCACCCGCGAAACCTCCATCGTGGGCGTTATGACTTTGAGGCCCTGATGAACACCAGCCCGGCCCTTGCCGCCGTCGTGCGGAAGAACCCCCATGGCGATCTGTCGGTGGATTTTGCCGATCCGGAATCGGTGAAGCTTCTGAACCAGGCCCTGCTGACGCATTTTTACCAGGTGGATTCATGGGACATCCCGCCCGCTTATCTGTGCCCGCCCATTCCGGGCCGCTCCGATTACCTGCACTACGTCGCTGACCTGCTCGCAGAAACACCGGGCAATGCCACCGATGCCATCCCCAGGGGCCGGAAAATAAAGGCCCTCGACGTGGGCATGGGCGCCAACTGTATCTACCCTATCGTTGGTTCGCGGCTCTATGGCTGGGACTTTGTGGGAACGGATATAGACCCAATAGCGCTGCGCTGCGCCAGCATAATTGCTGACAGCAACCCGGTTCTGAAAGAGCAGATCGAGTGCCGCCTGCAAGCCTCGGCGCAGAACATCTTTCGCGGAGTCATTGGCGCCCGGGAGGCATTTGATCTCACCCTGTGCAACCCGCCCTTCCATGCTTCCCTTGCCGAAGCTAACGCCGGAACCCGTCAGAAGGTCAGGAACCTCGCCGCCAGCACGAAGAAGAAAGGAACCCAGGTGCGATCTGCAGAAAGGCCGGGGGCCACCGGAGTGCAGCCGCTGAATTTCGGAGGTCAGGGGGCTGAGCTCTGGTGTCCTGGCGGCGAAGCAGCCTTTATTGCCCGCATGATTACCGAGAGCGCCGAATTCAGCGAGCAGTGTCTCTGGTTCAGCAGCCTGGTTTCCCGAAAGGATCATCTCCCCGGGATTTACCGGCGCCTCGATCGGGTCGGGGCAAGGGGTGTCCGGACGATGGAGATGCAGCAGGGACAGAAAATAACCCGGCTGGTGGCCTGGACGTTTATGACGGCTGAACATCAGGGGCAGTGGTGCCAAACGCGATGGTAGTAAAAACCTACTATTGGGGATGCCTGTCACTAGCGTATGCCAGGACACACACTCATCTATTCCCCTTCCCTACGGATCAAACCGGCCATAACTTTCGCCCGCCTGAAATCTCACCGAAGCCGCTGAAATGTTCGTCAAATAGCCAAACCTCCCCCATCAAACCATTACTGGCCACACATTCTGGAATTGAACTCTGCCCTCCAGTCGAAATGGCGCAGCTTCTTTAACGAATGCCTGAGCTTTAACGAATGCCTGTCCTATATATTGGGTCCTGTGTATTGGGTCCTGTGTATTGGTGTATTGGTGTATTGAGTGTTCTGGCGATTGAGCCCCGCCCTACATAATGCAGGGCTTCTTTATCGAGTGCCCGTCCTCGCTAAGTGATTGTTCTCATCCTGTAACTGAGTGTCTGTCCTGCTTAGTTAGACCGCACTGTTCAAAGGCCCGCTGCTCGTCCAGAAGTCCATGGCCGGCGAGACCTTATCGCCGGCAGAGCAGGGCACGGTGGACAGCCTCGTCGAGACATATCGGAAACGGCTCACCAGCCTGAGCTGGTTCATGAAGTGCCTGAATGAGTCCATTGCCAGAGAAGCCAACAAGGAAGATGACTGCACCGGCCATTTCTGGGAATCCCGTTTCAAGTCCCAGGCGCTACTCACCAAAGAAGCACTGCTCAGTTGCATGGCCTACGTAGACCTGAGCCCTGTGCGAGCCCGCCATGGCCGAAACGCCGGAAGCATCGGAGCATACCAGCATCAAGGAACGAATCAGGCCGAGCTTTCAGTTGGCTGATGCCATTAGGGCACAAACCGAACAATTCTTTCTGAATGAGTTTGATCTGCCGTTGAAACCTCTCCTGCCTTTCGAAGAAAACGTCAAAAACGAAGCTCAGGAAGGCCTGATCTTTCATATGACAGATTACCTGGAACTGGTGGATTTCACGGGCCGGGCTATTCTTCCCAGCAAGCGGGGGTCCATTGCGGAACATCATTCGCCGATACCGCAACGACTGGGAATGGAGACCGCCGAGTGGCTGGATCTAGCAACAGGCTTTGAAAAACAGTACCAGAACCGGCATTCGCGACGGGCGCATCTGCAGAAAAGCGTTTAAGCTACCCTGTACTGCCCTTTCCTACTGATCGAACCAGCCGTCGGGGCTTCTGCTCGCCTGGAATTTGGATTTCGTCGATGATTTTCCAGACAGGCGACTAAATCCAGGCCGAAACCTCCCATGACCGATGCTTTCGGAGTCCGGGCGTTGCCCCGTTAGTGCAGCAAAGGCTTTTTCTCTTGCGAGTGCCTGCTCGGTTAATAACCCCAAAAAGGTATTTCATATCTCTTAACCCAGCGACGCCAGAGTCACTAGTGAGTGATAGTCCATTTAAGCCAACGAGAGTGCTGATACTCGCTAAAAGATCCTTCATTCGTCACCTGATCAGGCCCTTATTTGAGATCCAACACACTTCTCAAATATCCCCGCCAACCCCTCATAGTCACAAACCACGGCATCAATATTAGCCTGGAGCCACTCATCAGGTTCAACTTGCCACCAGTCAATCTCAAAACCCGCATTGACAATAATTTGCTCAAACAGAAGCCGCTGGGCACGGCCATTACCCTCGCGGAACGGATGGACAACATTCAGGTCACCATAATATTCGGCAATCGATGCTACCAAAGCATCACGTTCGAGCCCCTCCAGCCAGTTTCTATCTGCCAGGGCGTCAAAGACCTTGTTGCCCTCCGGTTCAATTCGGGCAACATTACAAAAACGCGTATCACCTTTGGAGATATCAACCGTTCGGATCTCTCCCGCCCAATCATACAAATCCCGAAAAAGATGATGATGCAATCGCTTCAAGCAGGTTAAATCATAAGGAGGGAGTTCAAATTCGATTTCGCTGGCAGCCACTGCGGACAAGTCTCGCTCGAGCGCTTCAAGCTTGAGCCCATCTTGAATACCGTAGCGGTTTTTGAGGGTATTACTGCCGGGGTAACAGTATGAATCATGTCCTACCCCGTACTTATCGGCGGTCAGCTCGCCACCTGGCAGTTATGCGCCCTAAGCACGGCTTTGCGGGATGCCGGTTTTACGGAGGTATCACTCTGAGTTACAGGCATGCCCTCCAGTCGCATACTGGCGACGTAGTTGGACCGACGGACCCTGGCAAAGTAATCTTTTTTAGCTTTTAGGTCACACATAGAATAACTATTAACCATCGCGATTTCCTTGACATTATAGCGCAGAAATAGCCACATTGACCAATGTATGGTGCCGTGCCTGGCAAGCTCATGCGCCCTCTGAACCGCTGCCTCTTTCTGCTGCTGACGCCTACCCGGCACATCCTTCGGCACTTTTTACGCTACTATCAAGGTAAGTCGGTTTTGGAGGCACAGCCGCTATGGGACTGTCGATAAAACAATCGGAATTTACGACGGAAGAATTTGACCGTTTTGCGGCCAAGGTGCGAACGGATCTTACCTCACTCACCCGCCTTCTGGACCGGCCCGGCTTTGGTGAGGGAGAATCTTCCATCGGTGCCGAGGTCGAATTCTACATCGTAAACCCGGACCTGCGTGTTCAGCCGATCAACACAGAAATAGCCGCCAGCGTTCAGGATCCACAACTGACGGTTGAGCTCAACCGCTTCAATCTTGAATACAACCTCAGCCCCCAGGCCTTCAAGGGCGCGCCCTTTGCCAGCACCGAGCAGGAACTGCTCGAGGCCATGCAGCGAATCAACCAGCACGCCGCCCCCTTGAATGGCGAACTGGTCCCCATCGGCATTCTACCCACTTTGCGCCAGTCCGATATGGGCGCCAAGGTGATGACAGACGAACCCCGCTACCATGCGCTATCCAACGCATTGATCCAGCAACGGGGCGAGCCCTTCAGCATCCATATCGGTGGCAATGACGCCATCGACCTGGAAGCGGACGACGTCACCATGGAAGGGGCGACCACCTCGTTCCAACTGCACTGGCGCGTTCCAGCCCACCGCTTTGCAGACTATTTCAACGCAGTGCAGCTGGTGACGCCCATTGCGCTGGCGCTGGCCAGCAATTCGCCCAGCCTGTTCGGCCACCACCTATGGGACGAAACCCGTATCGCCCTGTTCAAACAATCCGTCGACAGCCGGTCGCCCAACCACAGAACCTGGAAACACCCGTCACGGGTCTATTACGGCAACGGCTGGGCACGCAGCGCCTGGGAGCTGTTTGCAGCCTCGGCATCCTTGTATCCCCCCATCCTTCCATTGATGTCGGAAGAAGACCCGATGGCGGTTATTGATCGGGGAGACGTACCGGAACTGGCCGAACTGCGACTGCACCATGGGACGACATGGCCCTGGAACCGGGCCATATTTGATCACAAGGAAGGCGGCCATCTGCGCATCGAGATTCGTTCCATGCCGGCCGGACCAACGGCCGTGGACATGTGCGCGAACGGGCTGTTCGTGATCGGGGCGGCGCTGGCGGTACTCGAGGATATCCGTCACCTCACGTCGATACTTCCCTTTCATTACACCGAACACAATTTCTATCGTGCCGCTAAATACGGCATCGGTGCAGACATTATCTGGCCCCACAAAGACCAGGTACAGTTACAGGATACACCCCTGTTGAACGTTGCCCGTGACCTGCTGCCGCGCGCCCGGGAAGCCTTGCAACGAACCGCTGTGGACGAGGCGGAGATCCACCGCCTGCTGGGCATCATTGAAGGCCGCATTCAAACCAGGATGACGGGCGCCCGCTGGCAGCGACAGGTCACCGAGTCTTTTTCCAGGTCCCAGACTACCGACGAGGCGTTCAAGAGTATGCTGTCTCTTTACATGAGCCATCAGAAGACAAACACACCACTGCACGAATGGACCTTGTCGCCATGAGACGCTCGAACACCCTTGATTATCTCAACAACCCGTCACCCCGGACCCTGGGCCGTTCGCCCCTGGAGTGGCTGAGCCGGCTGCAACGGCCCACGGTGGTTCGCGTTGCTGGCCGCGATCCCTCTCGGACCCGGGCCATGGCAACGCTGCTTCACGGCAATGAACCCTCAGGGCTGTTCGCGATTCACCGGTGGCTACTGGAGCAGCACACCCCGGAGGTCAACCTGCTGTTCCTTCTGGGCGGCGTCCATCCCGCGAAAACCCCGCCGATATTGTCGCTGCGCCAACTGCCCGGCGGACGTGATCTGAACCGGTGCTTCAAAGAACCGTTTGAAGAAGAGGAAGGCGCCATTGCCAGGGCCATGCTGGCCGAGCTTCAGACAGCCAACCCCGAGTGCCTGCTGGACGTGCACAACACCTCAGGCACGGGCCCTGCCTTCGCTGTGACCATCACCAACGACGCTGCCCATCAAGCGCTGGCGTCGCTCTTTACCGACCGGCTGATCATGACGGATCTTCGCCTGGGTGCCTTGATGGAATATTCCGAGCAGGAGGTTCCCACCGTGACCATCGAGTGTGGCGGGGCTCAGGATGATCAGGCGCACCAGCTGGCGTACGAAGGGCTTGTTCGGTATGCCTCACAGCCAGACGTGCTATCGCTGGAAAAAGCGGAATGGAACGTTGCTGTTCTGCGCAATCCGATTCGAGTGGAGTTGGCACCCGATGCGACTATCGAGTACCGGTTAACGCCCAGTGGGCAGGCGGACCTCACGTTTCCGCCCGACATCGAACATCGCAATTTCGGGATTGTGTCGCCGGATGAGCCTCTCGGATGGGTTGGGCAAAAAGGCCTGGACGTGCTCACGGCGATCAGCCACAACCGGACCGAGAACATGGAACAGGTGCTGCAAATCAAGGATGGGCGAATCTACCCCGCCCAGGCCCTCAAAGCCTTCATGATCACCACCAACCCGGTGATTGCGAAGAGCGATTGCCTGTTCTATGCGGTCAAAGCAACGGGCGATCCCATTTTTTAGACCCTAGCGAGCCGCTTTTAATCGTAGATGGCCCGCTCTCTCGCGTCTCGTTTTTTGTCAGGGTCCTCCTGGCTTCTCGTGGCTGAGATGGCATCGAGGTAGTCAGCGGGAACGCCCGTTTCTTTCGCACCAACGATAACGTGATTCAAATACCAGGAGTGAGGCAGCAACGATGGGTCCGTTGACGTTGCACAGTAGGTGAAAGCGTCAAGGGAATTGCCGAGAGCATCCGCAACCGTGACCCGCTTTTCATCGTAACCGAAGCCCAAACCCTCAGCCTTGTCCAGCGGGCCTTTCTCGTCGCGCGGTATCTCAAACAGTGCGCCAATGACGAAGTCCTCCGGATTGCCGGTGAACAGTGCGTCGCATTTTGCGGATTTGTCTTTCCTGCTCCATTTGTGAAACCGAAGGGAATGCTCAACCAGCGTGAACCTACCGATTCGCTCCGCGCTTGGAACCCTCGCCCTTAATCTGAGGAGTGACATATTCGATCCGTAAGCAAAATACTTCATGCTGTCTCCGTGAACAGGTCTAAGCCTGGGGCCCGATGTGCGAGCCAACAGCATCAGCCCGGGCTGGATAGATGTCAGTGCCTGGGGAGATGATTTCAAAAAAACAGTGCTGGAGGCACTCCGAACCGTTTGCCGAGGGACTCCATGTGTTTGCGGGTCAGCTTTTTCCCTTCAGCACCATTGAGAATTTTGCTCACATTACCCTTTGATCCGAGCTCTGGTAGGTCAGCAACCCCCAGAGCGTGCTGAGCCATAAGCGTTTTCAATACTGCGATTCCCCGATCTGTTGCCGCAACAGCCGCATTAAAGTCAGAAAACTCTTCTGCCTGGTCTTCCCAACGCTCAATGCTGACAGCCAGAACCTCAATTAACAGCCTGTTGACGTCGTAGTCATCCACCAACTGGTCCATAAGCTCCAATGCTTGCTCATAGTCCTCCATAGTCTCAATATGGGCGACATAAGGCACCTGAGCCAGTGCATCTCGGATCTCGACAAAAGCAGGCGATAACATAAGCGTCACTCCCTATTGCGACGGTATTTGCCAGTCAACCGATCGTATTCAGCATGGCTGCAGATGTGTTTCACATACATACGGTTATCACGAAACTCAATGAAGGCAATCAGCCGTAAATTGTTGCCGCCAATGTCGATTACCCACCATTTGTCCCGATATTTGAAATTGTCCAGGGTCGGAAACACCTGGCGCAACTGACTGGGCGTTTCGAATCTTCCATTTCGTAACGTGGTGTAGGTATTGACCAGTACCTCCATGCTCGGCCGTACGGAGCCACTTGATATCATCGCCCCCGTCCAGGTGCAGCGTTTTATCACCGCCGTAATGGATAACAGCGACTCCAGCCTGGGCTACCCGCTGAATTTCATAGACTCCGAAGCGCCCGACTTCCACTGGCAGGATGAGCAGTTCAGCGTGAGCGCCGTAACGCTGTCCCACCGAGTTTCCTGTCGCGCCTATGTGTTCACCGAAAGGAATCTGGAGCGACAGCTGCTGCAGGGCAGGTGGCAAAATTTGCCCAGCAGGCACAGCTTCCCAACCTGGTGCTGACCCACTTCAGCTCTCGTTACCAGTCGGGACCTGGCGGCACGCCTCATATCAATCAACTGGCCGCCGAAGCCATGCAGCACTCCCAGGGCCAGCTGTTCCTGGCTCGGGATTTCGATACCTACCGGCTGGCGAAGGATTTATCGCTGAGCTGCCTGACAACCGAAACCACGGCGCCATGACCCCCGGTTTTCCACGTCTGTCAGCATCATGCTTCGGCTCGCCCGCCCCTTCTGATAGGGTAGCCAACTTTTAAAGATCGCCGACCGGGACTCCTGCATGCCCTCACCCAAGCAACACCGCCGGTTTCCGCTGCTTATTTTCCTGGGCGCGGCCTTCGCCTTCAGTGTCACGATGATCGGCACCACCATGCCGACGCCTCTTTACCCGATCTACCAGGACAGTTTCGGGTTTTCCGACCTGATGATCACCATCATCTTTGCCGCCTATGCCTTTGGTGTGATCGCTGCACTGGTACTGACCGGGCGCTGGTCTGATCAGATAGGCCGCCGGCCTTTGCTGTTTGCGGGCCTGGCTTGCTCCATCATCAGTGACCTGGTGTTCTGGCAAGCCGATGGCCTGGCGATGATCCTGACCGGCCGGGTGCTGTCGGGGCTGTCCGCAGGGATCTTTACCGGCACGGCTACGGTAGCAGTCATTGAACTTGCCCCGCCTCACTGGCGGGAGAAAGCCACTTTCTTTGCCACGGCGGCGAACATGGGCGGGCTGGGCCTGGGGCCGATGTTAGCTGGCGCTCTTTCCCAGTACCTACCCTGGCCACTGCACCTGACCTTTCTGGTGCACATTGCCATGGCTGTGCTGGCCGTGTGCTGCATCTGGGCAGCGCCTGAGACCGTCTCAAAACCCGCTCGCCCCAAACTGTCCATCCAGCGCCTGAACGTGCCAGCGGAAGTCCGCGGTGTATTTATTCCCGCCGCCATTGCCGGTTTCGCAGGCTTCGCCATGTGCGGCTTCTTCACATCCATCGCCCCGGCGATGATGGGCAAGGTCCTGGGCTACGACAATCGGTTGTTGATCGGCGTTGTGGCTGGCAGCATCTTCATCGCCTCAACCCTGGGTCAGTTCCTGCAGGGCACCCTGCCGCTCAGGCTGCGCCTGCCTCTAGGCTGCGTATCCCTGATGCTCGGCGTGATTCCAATAGCGCTAGGCATATACACCCAGTCCCTCGCGCTGTTCATCGGCGGTGCCGTGATTGCCGGTACGGGCCAGGGCATCTCATTCCGCGCCGGCATGGGCGCCATTGCCGCAGCCAGCCCTGAACGGGAGAAGGCAGCGGTGACGTCCACGTTCTTTGTCGTGGCCTATATCGCTATCTCGGTGCCGGTGATCGGCCTGGGATTGATGGCGAGCATGACCAGCCTGAAGACGACCGGGATCACTTTCGCCGCTGTGATGGGATTACTGGCGGCGCTGGCTTTGGTACTGCTGATTAGGCGGGAACGGGCAGGGGAGAAATAGATCTGTCCCGGTAATTGGTTCCTGATCAAAAACACCTTGAATGAGACGTCGGAAGTAGAAATACCATCAAGTAACCGACAACGATGGGTGACTATGAGAAATTCGGGATAAGTAATTGTTTCAACTATTATTACGACCAATACTTCTTTTTAAAAAAATTATTGAGGAAGGTTTTGAGGGTGCCCGCAAAAACCTCACAAAATCCAGCATGCCCTGCTCTGTTTGTGGTGGTCAAGGCCATTTACTGAATGCCTGTCCTAGCTACTATACCATTCGAGGTGCCTCTTCCGGATTATTCGCTTGGGCTTCAAAACGACGTTACTTCGTGCCAAACACTGCAGCTGTCTTGCTTGACAACACCAGCGGCAATTTTTATTTTGAGCGATCACAAAACGCAAAAGGATTTTGCCATGACACAGCCCCGGGAAAGGCTGGTTTCCGTCACCGACACGCCCTATTACCACGTAGTCTCGCGCTGCGTGCGCCGGACCTTTCTGTGCGGTGAAGACCGCCAAAGCGGCAAGAACTACGAGCACCGCCGGCAATGGATCGAAGAGCGCATTCGCCTGCTGTCCTCCATCTTCAGCATTGACCTGGCGGCTTACGCCGTCATGTCCAACCACTACCACCTGGTGGTCAAACTCAGCCCCGGCCAGGCTGAGGACTGGTCAACCGACGAAGTGCTCAAACGCTGGACCGCACTCTTCAAAGGCCCTTTGCTGGTACAGAAACGCAGGGCCGGCGACACCTTACTGCCGGCAGAGCGGCACACCCTGAACAGCCTGATCGAGGTCTACCGCAAACGGCTCACCAGCCTGAGCTGGTTCATGAAGTGCCTGAACGAATCCATTGCCAGAGAAGCCAACAAGGAAGACGACTGCACGGGCCATTTCTGGGAGTCCCGCTTCAAGTCCCAGGCGCTACTCACCGAAGAAGCGCTTCTCAGTTGTATGGCGTACGTGGACCTGAACCCGATCCGGGCCGAGATGGCCGACACCCCGGAAGCCTCGAAGCACACCAGCATCAAGGAACGAATCAGACCCAGCTTTCAGTTAGCCGATGCTGTGAGGGCACACACCGAACAGCTCTTCCTGAATGACTTTGATCTTCCGTTGAACCCGCTTCTCGCTTTCGAGGGCAATCTTACAAACGAAGCCCAGGAAGGCCTGATCTTTCACCTGAGGGATTACCTGGAACTGGTGGACTTCACGGGGCGGGCGATTCATCCCAGCAAGCGCGGGTCTATTCCCACGCACCACTCGCCGATACTGGAGCGCCTGGGAATGGAAACCGCCGACTGGCTGGATCTGGCCACCGGCTTTGAAAAGCACTACCAGAGCCGGCATTCCCGACGGGCGCATCTGAAGAAAAGCGCTTAGATTCTTCTCTACTTCTTATTCCCTACTGATCAAAGCGGCCATCAGGGGTTTCGCTCGCCCGAAATCTGGCTGAAGCCGCTGAATTGTTGGCGAAATAGCCAAACCTCTCGATTCAAGCCATCGCTGGCATCACATCCTGGGGATTGGGCCCTGTTTTACTGTCGAGAATGCGGGGCTTCTTAACTGAGTGTCTGTCCTGCTTAGTTAACTGCACGGGCCATTTCTGGGAGTCCCGCTTCAAGTCCCAGGCGCTCCTGACCGAAGAAGCGCTTC
>JAGXLV010000147.1 GCA_018334495.1 Oleiphilaceae bacterium | reverse complement strand
AGGCATGGCAGGAGGCTTGGTGGCGTCAATGGGGTACTACCCAAGGTTTCGAGTTGATCAAGCACGGTGGCGAGGGAAGCTCTGGTCTTTATGTCGACCACTACCGCTACAAGCACATTCTTTCCGTGAAATGTCTTCAATTTGTTGGAACCAACTATCGGCGTATTTCAACACCAAGGACGGAGTACAATACACTGGCGGGAGCTAGTGGGAGCGACCCCCTGGGGGTTCTTAGAGCCTGTGATTGGACAGAAGCCGTGTTTCGGGATGTTCTGGAAAACTCGGAACTGACGGATCAGTTACGGGCTCTTGCGTACACTTCCGGGTGGCATTGGCGGGTGGTTGCCAGAGATCGAGCCTACAGCATCGATACCTCGAGCGTTTTCGAGCAGTATTTGCAGGAACTGGGGAAAAACACACGTGCGCGCCTTTTCAATCGGCGCAAGATTTTGGCGGATTGCGGCGAGGTTGGTTTCGTCCAGGCGTGGCCTGACCAATTCGATTGGTTCTTCGGTCTTCTGAATGACTTTCATGTCAACCGGTGGGGGCAGCGCTGTTTTAATGACAAGAGTCTTGCCTTTCACCGGGAGTTTTTGACCAGAGTGCTGAATGAGGGCGGTAAACCCGACTTGTCGGTAATGACCATTGATGGGGAGGCCGTTTCGGTTTTGTATAATGTTTCCGTTGGTGGGATCACATACAATCTTCAGTCCGGCTATATAGCAGATTTCCATCCCAAGCTAGCGTTGGGTACTCTGCATTTGGGGTATTCAATCGAGAGGGCTTTCGAATGCCCCGATATCACCTTATTTGATCTGTTGGCGGGCAGCGGTAAAAACGAGAACTATAAATCCCGCCTTGCGACAAATCATGAAGACCTGATCTCCTTTATGCTGGTGCGGGACCGGCTATTCCAGTGGTTGTATCGTTTAAAACCTTGAAGAACAGCGAATGCTGGAGTGAAGTAAGGTAACCTTCTTCATCTGGTGAATAACATTATTGCCATCGCGCGTCGCGTGATATTCGATTCCATACAGATAAGACGGCAGAAGCCGGGAGCTTTTGAATGTTAATTAAAGGGAGTTTTTTGGATTCAGGCCGGTTTTCTTTAGCACTATTTCTTTTGCTTTTCCTGTTCGCGACATGGCCGACGCTGGCCGGTCTAGGTATACGTTGGCTGAAATTCGACGAATCCTACTCCCACGGCTTTCTGGTGCTTGTGACAAGTGTTTTTCTGTGTGCGGGTGTCTGGTGGCGAACTAAGCCAAATCCTGGCTTCTATTGGCCCTGGCTGGTTCCGCTCGCCGCGTCCGCAGTTCTTTATATGGTGGGTAGCATTCTCCTCATCGAAGCTTTTCAGCAAGTTGCTTTAATACCTTTGTTGGTGAGCGGCTTGCTTGTCCTGTGGGGCTGGCGTCAGGCCTTACCCTTTTTTGTGCCCATCGGGTTAATGGTTTTATCCTTGCCATTCTGGGACTACCTCGCCTGGCCATTACAGCTTATTACAGTGGCGGTGAACCAGTTTCTGTTGTCCTGGTTTGATATCGATTTTGCCGTAGAGGGCATCTTTGTTTATTTTCCAGGTGTGGGCGCTTTCGAGATCGCCCACGGGTGCTCGGGCCTTCGTTACTTTTTGGTCGGTACGGTCCTCTCATTACTGTACGGTGAGATGAATTTCGACCATTGGCGCAGCCGAATTCTTCTGGTAGCGGCAGGTGTACTGCTTGCGTTGATCGCCAACTGGATTCGAGTGTTCGTTATTATCTATGTGGGGTATGAGTCCAACATGACTTCTTCGCTCATCAATGAGCATGATTTCTTTGGTTGGTGGGTATTCGCAGGCACTCTGGTTCCTCTTTTCTTTTTTGGGCGCTGGCTTGAAAAAAAGGAGCAGAGTGAAGGAAGCTCGAAGTCGACAACGGAATCAAAAATTAATGTAGTGCGCTCTGGCCCGGGCTCCCCCGTCGGGGCTCTTTCAGTGATCTTGCCACTCCTGGCAGTGTCAGCGGTTTCCTGGTTAGGTGTCTCCTCTGCCCCGGCGTCTGTCGCAGATTTCTCGTCTCACCACAGTGCCTCGCTGGTCCCCTCCGACCGTTGGTTGCCTCTGTTTGAAAAAGATATTGCAGGTTGGCAGCCCGTTATAAAGCATGCGGATCGAACGTTGGAGAGAAGTTATTTAAACCGGAAGAATCTGGACCCTGAGGGCAGGGGAAGCGAGGAGTTGTTTGTGGCGCTTTACAGCTATGATTTCCAGCGGCCCGGGGCAGAGGTGGTACAGTATATTAACCGTTTATACGATCCCTCCGAGCTCTCGCTTGAGCGAACTTTTAACGTGAACTCAGGAGAGGGGATCAGCCTGGCCGGTCTGACCTTAAGAAATGGTCGATCTGATGTGAGAATCAATCTGGCCTACGGCTATTATGTTGAAGGCCGGTGGGAAACCAATGAACTGCAAGCAAAGTTTGCTCAGTTGCCGGGAGTGTTCAACGCCCGGACAGACGCATCACTTCTGGTAATCGGGCTTCGATGCCAGGATTGCAACAATGAGGCGATTCTCGGTGATATCACGCCGGAGATCCGAAAGCGGACTGCGAAACACCTCGATTCGCTTTATACCGAGCGAGATTGATGCTGGGAAGTCATCCGAACAAGTTTACAGGCCGAACTTGGTTCAGGCCGTCATGCGGACGGTTATTTCTGGTCGATGCGGTTAAAGCTGAATTAATCAGGGGTACAACTGAAACAGGGATGATTATAAATGGTTTCCGAAAAAGCAGAGGGGATTTTATTACAAGCTAAGGGATTTGTAGGAGTCCTTGGGGGAGAGCCGGAGCAACACGATGGTATGAAGGCGCTCCAAGGGCCTGATTTCTCCACTTCAAAACAGGGTAGTTGCACGTTTGGAGTCTATTCGCGCAACTCCGCAAATGATTCGGTTGACCAGGAAAACACGATTCTCTTTACCGGTTCCCCTTTCTTTCAGGAAGGCCGGCCCTGGGATGGATCAGTTGCGGAATATAAGGCTCTGGATGGCAAGTTTGCCATCGCAAAGATAGCGCCTCAGAGCGTAGAGCTAGCCACTGATGTGCTCGGGGCGGGTGCAGTTTTTTATATTTATGTTAAAAGCCATTTTTTCTTTGCCTCGCATCTGGGGCTTCTATTGAAAGTTCTTCCTTTTGCACCGGCCTTAAATCCGCTTGGCGTTGCAGCGCAGCTTTACGCCCGCGCACAACTGTTCGATGAAACACATTTCAGTGGTATTTTCAGGCTAGCTGCCGGATCCGTGCTCACAGCAGAGCATGAGCTCCACTCCCAATCTGTTCAGGTAAAAACGACTCAGAGGCGTGGTGCGCGCTCTTTACTGGATATTAAAGCCCCCACTTTTGGGCCTGACACTCTGATGACAGTTCTTGGCCGCGGGGTGGCCCGTTATCGGTTTGACGAAAAGAGTGTATTAATGCTGTCCGGTGGTCGTGACAGTCTTGCGATCGCGCTTGCGAATGAGCGCGCGCCCAAGCATGCGGTTACCTACGGCGATCACTCCT
>JAGXLV010000015.1 GCA_018334495.1 Oleiphilaceae bacterium | reverse complement strand
TGCTGTCGCTGGTTGCCGACCAGGCCAATAGCGGCATTCTCATTACCGACGGCAACGGCAAGATCGAGTACATCAACGCCGGCTTCGAGAAGCTTACCGGCTACAGCCTCGAAGAGGCGCGCGGAAAGAAACCCGGTCCCATGCTGCAAGGCAAGGATACGGATCCGGAGACTGTCAAGGAGATCCGCTATCACCTGGATCGCCAGGAACCCTTTTATATTGAAATCCTCAACTACCATAAAAACGGTACCCCCTACTGGGTCTCACTCTCTATTGCGCCTGTCTTTGATGAACGGGGGCGCGTCGAACGCTATATATCGGTTGAAGCGGATATTACCGACAGTAAGCAGGAGACAGTCGACTTCACCAGGCGCCTGCAGACTATTGAGCGGTCCATGGTTACCATGGAGTTCAACCCGGATGGCAGCTTTCTGTCCGCGAACAAGCTGATTCAGGATAAATATGGCGATAAAGAAAAAGTGGCACAGATCGCACGGTCACTCTGGTCGAAGCTCACTCCCGATAACCTGAACACACTGCACAACAACGACGAGTTCAGCGGCAGGGATTCGATTGACCTGGCAGGCATGGCGCCACTGGCGTTGGACTACCAGGTAGTGGCTTTGAAGCACTTCAGCGGTGACATCCGTCGTTATGTGCTCTTTGGCATTGATATCACCGATCGACATATAGCACTGGACGAAACCCAGGAAGCCATGAAATCTGTACTTCAGGTCAGCAGCAAGATAAGCGGTATACTCTCGACCATTAACACGATTGCAGATCAAACCAACCTGCTGGCCCTGAACGCTGCCATTGAAGCAGCCCGAGCGGGCGAAGCGGGTCGTGGTTTTGCGGTGGTGGCTGATGAAGTGCGGACGCTGGCCCGAAAATCCAGTGTCTCGGCCGGGGAGATTGATACGCTGGTGGGCGAAACCAACCAGCGGGTTGAAGCCCTGGCAGCGTCTCTCGCCAAGATTGATGGATAAGCTCGTCCGCAGTGAGGCCCGGCTATTTGACGATAGGATGTACCGACGTCAATGTTATGGTTGACTGGTAGTCCCGACGATCAGGTGGAGATGACATTATGGCCGGAGAAAGCAGTGGCTCGAAGTACGGTTCAAACCGTAGAACAAGTCCAGCGGCTTTTTTCCGTGGGTTCTTGCGGGATCCGCTGCAGGTAGGCTCAGTTATTCCCAGCTCGCGATTTCTGGAGCATCGGATCGTCGAGGCAGCGGACTTGTCTAAAGCCAGGCGGGTGGTGGAGCTGGGGCCGGGCACCGGTGGTACCACGAGAACGTTCCTGCGGCACCTCGGTCCCGGTGCGCGCCTGCTCTCAATCGAGTTGAGCCCCCACTTCCATGAACTGCTTGGCGAGATCTCAGACCCGCGTTTGACCAACGAACTGGGCAGTGCTGAGGATCTCGCCACGATCCTGGCGTTGCATCACATGGAGCAACCGGATGTGATCATCTCGGGCATTCCCTTCTCGAAAATGCCGGAAATCATTGCCACCCGGGTTGCACAGGCCGTGAAGGACAACCTGGCCGAGGGCGGGCGTTTTATTGCCTATCAGTTCTGTCGGGATGTCGCCAGGATTACCCGCCCGATCATGGGGCCGCCCGCCAGTTGCACGCTGGAGATAAGGAATATCCCGCCAATGCGCGTATATCGTTGGTGCAAGACTGCGGATGGTTGAACGGAGACTCGCACCATGTCTCTTTCTCCGCGGGGGTAGCCAGATATCGCGGTTAAAACCGCTCCTACGGTGCGGGAGGTCCTGGTAGGAGCGGCTTCAGCCGCGAAAACGTTTTGAAGTGAAACCAAGAATCGCGGTTAACCCCCCGCCCCGATGCGGGAGGTCCCGGTAGGAGCGGCTTCAGCCGCGAAAGAGATTTGAGCTAAGGCCATCATCGTGGTTGAAACCGCTCCTACGGTGCGGCGTTGTCCATCGGGGGTGCGACAATGTTTTGGGCGCGGCTTCAGCCGCGAACAGAGGCTTGGGCTCAGACCGGGTAGGTGCGGTTTGGTTGTTTCATGTTATTTGCACTTCTGCCTATATAACCCCTTCCGTAACCATGCTAAAACGTCGCACCCAGTGGTCGCCAGGCGGCAGGCACCCTTCCGTTCATCAGGATCTCAGCATGTCAGACAAGTTTTTCTTCAAAGGCCGGCAGGACGCGCGCCAGCATCACACTGCGCACGGCGGCTTTAAAACCAGGGCCAGTCAGAAGAGTGGCAGCAAAAAGTACCCGCTTACGCTGGTGGTGACCAGTGAGGCGCGTAAGCAGGACATCGAAACCCAGGTGGCTGAGGCCAAGCTGCATGCAGACATTACGCTTGATAGCCGTGAGGGTGCCGTCGAATCCATCGCCGAACTGACCGCACTTCTGAGCAAAGGCGCGACGCTCACCAAGGCGAAACCACCTTCGCGCAATGACCCATGCAGTTGCGGCAGTGGTCTTAAATTCAAGAAGTGCTGTGGTTGATGATAAGGGTCAGGTGCCCAAGGCTATAATGGCGCTGGCAAATCGAACTGAGTGGCAGCGATGTATCCATGCAAACGCCGGTGTGTTTATTATCCTAAATTTCTGATTATCAGGTTGTGGTTCCGTTGGTAAGGCAGGTCAGTGACAAGTCTTTCTCCAACCGGTAGGTTTCAAAATCCCGTGCCAGGAACAGCTGGCCGCGGTAATGCGGCATGGCTTCCGCCGCCAGCTGGTTGATGTGGGGTGCGCCGCCCGGTCCGGACTGGTAGCGGGAGCTGAAGTGGGTTAGCACCAGATTGGGCATCTGTACCTGCTCGGCAAAGCGGGCCACCTGCTCGGCGGAGCTGTGTTGAGGCCAGGGCCCGACGCGGTCCGCCACGTCCTGGGTGTAAGTGGCTTCGTGGATCAGCGCGTGGCTATCTTTGCATACCTGAGTCAGAAGGGCCGGGTTGTCGTTGTCTCCGCCCACAATCAGGCGCCGGGCGACGCGGGAAATGTGCGTGTAATCCTCACTTCTGAGCAGGCGGCCGTCCGCCAGCGTTACGTCATTGCCTTTTTGCAGTTCGCCCCAGTTGGGCCCGGGTTCTATGCCATCCGCCCAGAGCTTTTCCTGCAACAGCTGGCGCTCCAGATTGCGCTCGGTAAACACGTAGGCGCGACAGGGTACGCGGTGGGACAGAGCGACGGCGGTGACCTCGAAGTGTTCATCCTGCCAGTGGAAACCCGGTGCTTCGGAATCGATGAAGTTCAGGGGGTAGCTCAGACTGGAATCGCTGTTTTCGATGACCGCAGTGATGAAACGCTGCACCTGGACGGGGGCAATGACATCGAGTGCTTCCGTGCGGCCCAGCATGGAGGCACTGGTAAGGAGCCCCGGCAGGCCGAAAGTATGGTCGCCGTGGATGTGGGTAATGAATATTGCCCGCAACTGCATCGCCGAGTAGCGGGTACGGAGCAGCTGGTGCTGGGTGCCTTCGCCACAGTCCACCAGGTAACTGGATCTGGGGCCGGAGTGGCACACCACCAGGCCGGTCACATTGCGCGATCGTGTTGGTGTTCCGGCAGATGTGCCCAGAAAGGTAAATTCCATTGTTCCTCGTTTTGCGATGGCTGGGCCGGAAAGCCTCAGTTTCCAGTTGTTGTTCACCAATCTAAAAGAAATCAGCGCTGAAAGCGATCCGGAAAACCTACCTTTCCGGTATAGCCTTTTGACAGTAGCCGGCCAGGGAGCTGAATGGCATGATGAACACAAGGGGAAGTTGACCGATATAACTGACTTTAGGGAAGGAGGTCTTATGTCCGATGATGCACCCGCTCACATTGATGAGGTCGTGGAAAGCCTGCGCGCTGCGTTTGAGCGTGACCACTGGATCAATTTGCACCGTTTTCCGGTGGAGCTTAGAAATGAAGATGGCCGTCTGGTGATGGCCGGCACCGTGGAGAATGTTGCCGCCAAGCGCCGCGCCAGAGTGCTTGCCGAGCAGATGGTCGATGGACACTGGCCCATCGACGACCGGCTTCGTCGGGAAGTCGTTGAGAAGCAGGGTGACCGGCAAATACGCGATGATGTGGTGGAAAGGCTGTCCACTGAGTCGATGTTCCTCGAATACACCCTGGGTGCGCAAACTGCCGGTAAGGTCGAAACCATTCGCGATGCCGGCCCCGGCAGTTATGAAATCATTATTAATGTGGATGATGGCGCGGTTATGTTGACAGGTTCGGTCGCCAGCCTGAGCCACAGGCGCTTTGCCGAGGCGCTTACTTGGTGGGCCTATGGTTGCGAGTCAGTGGAAAATTTACTGGCCGTGATGCCGGAGGAGGAAGACTCGGACCATGAGATCAATGATGCCGCCCGCCTGGTTCTTGAGAAGGACCATACCCTGGATGCGGATCAGTTCTACCTCAAAACGTCCGCCCGGACTGTCGAGATTCAGGGCTTCGCGGCTACCGACATGATAAAAAAATACGCGGTCCTGGATGTCTGGTCGATACCGGGGGTTCTGGATGTCATTGATCGTGTCGCCATCCAGGGATCGGAGCCGGCCTAGTCCCGGCACCATCAAAACCTGGACGCGTAACGCTCGTGGAGGATGCCTACACGCTCAACATAGGCCTGGGTCTCGGCGTAAGGTGGAATGCCGCCATATCGGCCGACGGCACCCGGGCCGGCGTTATAGGCGGCCGTTGCCAGTCTGATGTCGCCGTCGAATCGCTCAAGCATCCGGGCCAGATAATCCGCTCCCCCCCGAATGTTCTCCGTGGGGGCTTTGACATTTTGTACGCCCAATTCTCTGGCGGTGCCCGGCATGAGTTGCATCAGGCCCTGAGCGCCTCTCGGTGACAGGGCTCTGGCATTAAAGGCGGACTCGGCGTGAATGACAGCTCGAACGAGGGCCGGGTCGACGCCAAATTCTGTGGCAGCGTTTTTGATTGCTTCGCGGTACGGCTTGAGGAAGAGAGGCGTGGTGCGCCAGTTGACGCTGGAACCGGGGTCGCAGGCGTAGCACTCGAAACGGATCACGTCGAAATCCCCATTTCGGGGCTGAAGGCTGCTGTAAGCAACGATGCCGTTATCATCTTTGTAACGAAATACCACCTCGTCTTTGCTGGACGCCCGCGGCTTTTCACCTTGTTTTATATTGGTGAACTCAACGGATCCGTCCGGATGAACCACCCGGTTAATGGCATCAGCCGCCGCCAGCGTCGAAAACGCCAGTAGCAGGGTGGTTAAACATCGAAAAAACACGGGGCTGCCGTTTGTCATTGTTCGCTCTTTGGCTATGGCGGTCCGGCGAACAGCCATTTATTCGGACACTTCTACATTGAGTAGTATACGACCTTGGCGGCGAGAAGAAACTGCGCAGTTTGTCGCAGGCGTCCCATTTTAAAACAATCGGGACGGCAAAGAAGGCAGTGACATGAAGTGTGAAAAGTCACCGGATGATGGAATTTCCAGTGCCTGTATAAAATCGAAAACCCGCAATTTATTGCGGGTTTTGAAAGTTATCCCTTGTAAGAGGGCGTCTTGCGGCGCTCTCTTCTTCCGGCAGGCGTTAAAGCCCGGTTCCTATCGGCATTTAGCCGTCAACTTTATCGAGGTACATTTGCCCCCGGTCTTTGTTGGTCGCGGCATTGTCCGTCAGTTCAGCTACGGCTTCTTCTGCCGCGTCCATATTGGTTGGTGAACCCACCTGAATGACGCCGACCATGTTCAGTACGGCGTGGGGGGTGCACTTGTATACGTAGACACCCTCTTCATCGAGAGTTATTTCAATCTCTTCATTCATGGCGCCTTCCCATGATTCCGCCCCTTCAGGAACGGCCACCGAGATAGAGTTGTGAGCCGGGTCGGTTGCTTTGAATTTAATAGTGTCGCCTTTCTCGGCTTTGATAAAGCCCGGCTCGAAGACCATCGTTCCATCGGCACCATTGTTTTTCATCTCAATGGTGTGCTCAGCGGCAAGCGCTGATGTTGACGGGATAAGAATCGCTGCGGCCAAAGCGACGTGTTTGAAATTAAAGCTCATAGATCTTGCTCCTGGTCTAAAGTGTACATCTCGGCCGGCCCTGCACTGGTTTCAGCTGTTGCGACCTGCCGTTGGAAACTCAGTGGAATTTACGGCGCAAGCTTACATTTGGACCCGTTACAAGTTTGTCATTTCCGAACCTGAAGAGTCGGCTGTGATTGCTGCCTTGGATAACGATGGTAAAACTGCTTGTGATCTTTTGCGAAAACAGGCAATTACAGGCTTTCCCTCTTTTATTCGCTAGCGAACATGGATCTTTGAATAACAAAGGTTCCGTGACTCTCCCTGTCGCACTTTGTCGCTTGACGTGCTTTTAACCTCTGAGGCGGGAAGTTCTGATTTGCCTCCGGTGGTATCCGCGGGTATATTTCTATGGTGTAACGGCTAGAGATCCAGCCAAATCGGGTGCGGGTCAAAGGCTTAAAATTGGTGGACGCATCACGCGTTGTGCCGTTGCTTTAGGGAAATCGTTGGCGTTTTACCAGAGTTAACCCTGAGAAATTGGGGAATGTTCCGCCATTAGGTCTATAATATTACAGATTTCAAACGCAGTCGGGCTGTAATAAGTCTTTTCGCGAATTTGCGTACGAATAATCTGTGAACACAAACAATCCTGTGGAGTCTTACAATGTCACAAGCTGCCGCCGTTAAATCCAGTCAATGCTGGGAACGTCAATCTCACGTCGACGCTCTTAAATCTACCGACGTGGACCTTCTGGTAATTGGCGGCGGTGCCAGCGGTGCTGGCGTCGCGCTGGATGCTCTTAGCCGGGGGCTGACGGTGGCACTGGTCGACAGGCAGGATTTTATGGCGGGAACCTCAAGCCGGTCCACCAAGCTTATTCATGGCGGGGTTCGTTATCTCGAACAGGCCTTCAAAAGCTTTGATTACGGCAAATATCAGTTGGTCAAGGAGGCACTGCACGAGCGCAAGCGCATGCTGAAGATGGCGCCTCATCTCGCCTGGCCATTGACCCTGATCACTCCGGTAAAAAATCCGATTGGTCTGCTTTACTACCGCTTCGGTCTGGGTCTTTACGATATTCTTGCCGGCTCAGAGCGCCTCGGCAAGTCGCGAATTGAAAGTAAGGATGAGCTCAGTCGCGCCTGCCCAAGTCTGGACCTGAAGCCATTGAAAGGAGGCGTGAGCTATATGGACGGACAGTTTGACGACGCTCGCTTTGGCATCGCCATGGTGCGTTCGGCCGTTGAACAGGGCGCTCACGTCTTGAATTATACGAAAGTCGACGAATTGATTCTGTCCGACGACAGGGTGAGTGGCGCCAGGTGCACCGACGAACTGAGCGGCGAAGTATTAAACATAAACGCTCGGGTTGTGGTCAACTGCACGGGGCCCTGGACCGATAAAATTCGCACGATGGCCGACCCTGCGGCCAAGCCGATGATGACTGTTTCAAGTGGTATTCACATTTCCTTTAACAAGAACCTGTTGCCGGATGGGCGCGGTATCCTCGTACCGGAAACTGACGACGGCCGGGTTCTGTTCATCCTGCCTTGGTTGGGCAAAACCCTGGTTGGAACCACCGATGATCCTGCCAACCTCTCGGATACCCCGACAGCCACTGATGATGATATTGATTACATTATTAAACATGTTAACGAATGGCTGGCGGAACCTTTGAGTCGCGATGACATAAGCGCGACTTTCTCCGGGCTTCGCCCTCTGGTGAGCAATCCCTCAGAGTCTTCCACGGGTGGTTTGAGCCGGGATCACGTCATTATTAACGAGAAAGGCATGGTCACCCTGACTGGTGGTAAGTGGACCACCTGGCGCAATATGGCTGAAGACTGTGTGAATGAAGTGGTTAAATCCAACCCTGAGCTGAAAGCCGGCGCCTGTAACACTTATGAAATCCGTTTGCCGGGCGCCAACGGCGATAAGGCAGCTGCCGAGGCGGCGCTCAAGGGGCTTCCGGAAGATGTGGCCACTTATTTATGGCAAGCTTATGGCGATCGTGCGCACCTGGTTCTGAAGCAAGGGTCGAGCGACCGTCTGGTCGACAACCAGCCATACATAAAAGCAGAACTGGACTGGGCCATAAAGTTTGAAGGCGCCTGCAAGGTCGACGATGTCGTCTATCGCCGCTTGCGCGTCGGGATGTTGGATGAGGCCGCCACTCAGTCCATTCGGGCCCAGGTGGCATCGGTTCTTGAAGCTGACGCCTCTGAAACTGCCTGAAATTGGGCGCTGGTGACAGCCTGAAAAAGCACGCCTGAGGGCGTGCTTTTCTTATTGTGACTCAGCGTTTTGATAATAATTCTCGTTTTTTTGTTCTGACACTTTGGCTCTCCCTCGATTCTTGACCACGTTGACTAGCCTTCCATCCAAGACCGCCTCACAACTACCCTCATAAAGTGCATTTAATTTACGAATTTATGCTTTGAGTGAATTATCAGCCTTTCTTTACTTGGTTGTATCACCTAAAAAATTCTAATAATTTGATTTTACGTCATTTTTAATAATCAAACGCTGGCGGCTTTATTGTTGTATCTGCAGCGGCTTTCATTTTAATATTAATTAAAATACATGTTTTGGTTGGGTGGTTTGTGGAACAGGGAACACACTTTCTTGCGGAAGCGGGATGAAAGGACAAATCATGAAAACAACTTTTCCGGAGTTGGTTCAGGCAAAAGCCCACTGTGACCTTGAATTCGAAAAGGACGATATACGGATACCGGAGGCTGCGGCTGACGACGACCAGATGTTGATCCGCCGGCATGTGATTGAAGATCGACTCGAAACGGCTCTTCTGACCGACTGCCTGACGTTGGATTACCTGCCGGTTTTCGTTTCTGATGGAAGCGGTATCGTCAGTTTCGAGGCGCTGGTTCGCTGGCAGGATGAGGAGCTTGGTACAGTGAGTCCGACCGAGTTTATACCCATCGCGGAGCGAAGCCGGCGGTTTTCGTTTTTGCTGACCTACTGGGTGCTGCGAACCGCCTGTAAGCAGGCCCATGCATGGCCTGCAAAGGGGCAAAGCCTACCCGTGCGGGTTGCCGTAAATATTCCGGCGCGGGAATTCTACAGTCCGGGTTTTGTGGGTTTGGTTCTGGACATACTCCGGGACACCGGAATGGACCCGCATCGCCTTATTCTGGAACTGACCGAAGAGAGTCTGACGCAGGATGTGGGCCGGGCTACCAAAATCATGGACGAGCTTTCCCGGCAAGGGATAAAGCTGTCACTGGATAATTTTGGAACCGGCGACTCCTCCCTTAACATTTTAAGACGCCTGCCGCTGGATATCCTGAAAATCGACAAGAGTTTCATTGATGGTCTACCCGACCAGCAGGGCGCGATTGAACTTGCCTCTGGCATTATCGCCATTGCCAGGGCGATGGGCCTGGCCCTGGTAGCGGAAGGCGTAGAGCATGAGAGCCAGCGCGCCTTGCTGGAAGAGCTCCATTGCGACATGATTCAGGGGTTTTTGTTGGGTCGGCCGGTGGCTGCGGAAAAGGTTCCCGGTTTGCTTGAGAGTTTCTCAAAGCAGCCGGAAGTGGCCCACTAGGGGGGTTGTGGAGTTCGTCCTCTCCCTCCGGGGTTTTGTACTCAGGCGGCGTTGCCAGCGGCGACGCCGGAAGCCCAGGCCCACTGGAAATTGTGGCCACCCAGATGGCCGGTGACGTCCACAACTTCACCGATAAAAAACAGGTTGGGTCGGTTGGCGACGGCCATGGTCTTTGACGACAGCTGCCGTGTATCGACGCCACCGAGGGTGACTTCGGCTGTCCGGTAACCTTCTGTGCCGGCCGGCTTCACGGCCCATTGGTTCAGAGCCTCGGCAACCTCTTCTATCTCCCCCTTGCGATATGCCTGCAAAGGTCCCTTCCAGCCATTTATGTCATTAAATGCCTGGGCCACGCGCTTCGGTAGCCACTCGCCGAGATACTGCGCCACAGTCGATTGGGGTTTGGCTGCGCGTCTTGCGAGCAGTTCGGTGTTGGCATCCTGCCCGGGCAACAGGTTGATGCTCAGGGTATCGCCGGGCTGCCAGAAACTCGATATCTGCAACATCGCCGGCCCGCTGAGGCCACGATGGGTGACCAGCATGGGCTCGCGGAAATGCTCGCCACGGCAGGCCGCGTCCACAGGGGAGCTGACGCCGGAAAGAGGGGCCAGGTGAGTTTTCAGTTCCGGGTGCAGCGTAAAAGGCACGAGCCCGGCCCGGGTGGGCACAACGTCCAGGCCGAATTGACGGGCCAGTTCATAGCCAAACCCGGTCGCGCCCATGGTGGGAATGGACAGGCCGCCGCAGGCCACCACCAGGGACGCGCACTGGAAACTGCCGGCGCTGGTCTTCACCCGATAGCCCCCGGCCTGGCCTTCGACTCCGGTGATATCGGTTTCCAGCCGCACTTCGGCACCAGCCCATTGGCATTCCGTTAGCAGAAGTTTGACAATTTCCTTGCTGCTGTCACGGCAGAAAAGTTGGCCGGCCGATTTTTCCTCATGTTCAATGCCGTGACGTTCCACCAGGTCCAGAAAATGCTGGGGCGTATAGCGCTTCAGAGCTGAAATGCAGAAGTGGGGATTGCCGGACAGGAAGTTCGCCGGTGTGCTGTTCAGATTGGTGAAGTTACAGCGCCCGCCGCCGGACATCAGAATTTTCTTGCCGGCCTTGTTGGCGTGATCGAGCACCAGGACGCGGCGCCCCCGATAGCCGGCGATCGCCGCGCACATAAGGCCCGCGGCGCCGGCGCCAATGATGATTACGTCATAGTTGGAAGGCATGAATCCACTGCTGTTAACAAATAATAAGGTGATTATACGTTTTGTCAGGCTTCTCGTCTTTGCTGTGGCGAGGTCAGTACGGGAAAAACGGGTGGAATTTATTCGGCAGGAATAAGCGGAAGGCTGACGGTGGCCAGCCTTCCAGCACGGGGCTTACGCGGATTTAAGCGAGGCCATGTCGATCACGAAGCGATATTTGACATCGCCCGCTTTCATGCGCTCGTAAGCGTTATTAATGTTCTGGATATCCAGCATTTCCACATCACAGCTGATGTCGTGCTTGGCGCAGAACTCCAGCATCTCCTGGGTCTCGGGCATGCCGCCGATCAGTGAGCCGGCCAGAACGCGGCGCTTCAGGACAAGCGCGCCCGAGTCGAGGTAGCTCTCCATGGGCTGCAGAAGCCCGACCAGAATGTGGGTGCCGTCGTATTTGAGCGTACGCAGATACGGGTTGATATCATGGGGCACGGGCACGGTGTCCAGCATGAAATCAAAAGTTTCCGCCGCCGCTTTCATCTGAGCCTTGTCGGTGGAAACGACGACATGATCCGCGC
Organism: Oleiphilaceae bacterium; assembly: GCA_018334495.1. GTDB lineage: Bacteria > Pseudomonadota > Gammaproteobacteria > Pseudomonadales > Oleiphilaceae > Marinobacter. The sequence continues at coordinate 37,464 of JAGXLV010000015.1, read as the reverse complement.
CCTGTTTTTTGGCCTCTGCCACTTTGCTTTCGGAGCGAGTGAAAATCGTGACTTCGGCGCCCAGGGCACTGGCGAATTTAACGCCCATGTGGCCCAGGCCGCCCATGCCGATGACGCCGACCTTGTCGCCAGCTTTGACGCCATAATGGCGAAGCGGCGAGTAGGTCGTGATGCCGGCGCACAGCAGGGGCGCGGCGGCTTTCACATCCAGTTTTTCCGGAATCTTGACCACAAAATGCTCGGCCACCACGATCTGGTCGGAATAGCCACCGAAGGTGATGGAACCGTCGTGCCGGTCTTTGCCATTGTAGGTGCCGGTCATGCCCTCCAGGCAGTATTGCTCAAGGCCGGCGTCACAGGCCGAACAACTGCGGCAGGAGTCCACCATGACGCCCACACCCACAACGTCGCCGACTTTGTAATGGCTGACCCGGGGCCCCACCGCCGTCACGCGCCCGACAATTTCGTGGCCGGGAACCACCGGATAGACAGAGACTCCCCAATCGTTCTGGGCAATGTGAATGTCGGAGTGACAGACACCGCAGTAATCAATCTCGATAGACACATCGTCAGGTCGCGGTTCGCGACGCTCAAATTCAAACGGCGCTATGTCTGACGTTTCGGACTGCGCTGCGTATGCTTTGGTGTTCGCCATTAAAAAGTCATCCTTTCACTGGTATTGGTTGCACTCCAGCCAAGCAACAGGAATTGCTTAGGCAACTACACATCATAGTGTGGACTTTAATCCAAAAAGCTGCCACTGGGAATTGCCCCTATCCGGATCGGCGTGTCCGGACTTGGCGAATGCCGGGCTCAGTGGTTAATCTGGCGGTACTTTCCAGCGATTCCACCAATTCCATAGATTCCCGGGAACCGGATTATGGCAAGACACCATAAAGAGATCGCCTCAGAGTTGCTTGAGGCGCACATCAGGTTTGAGCTGGCCGGCTTCAAAGGCGTAAAACTGCGCAAGTTTGCCAGGCAGGAAGTGCATGAACTGTTCGGGCAGATGGAAGAATTGACGCTCCAGGATATCAGTTCAGTCGATCGGGTCATGGCGGCTGTCCATCGCATAGTTGTGGACGCAGACATGGGCAGCAATGTTTCCGACCTGATGAGCCAGATGGCCTCAGGGTTATTCAATGCGCCTGAGCAGCTCGATACGCGCCTCAAAGATGTTATTACCCGGGAGCAGGCTCTGGCTTTTCTGGAGCAGGCGCTCAAACTTCAGCGGCAGCGCGAGAAAATGATCCGCAAGGTCATGGACAATCCGGTTTACCAGGAAATGATCGCCGATCTGGTTTACAGCGGTCTGCTGAATTACCTGTACGAGGACAACGCGGTTACCAAAAGCGTGCCCGCGATCGGCTCCATGATGAAATTCGGCAAACGCATGGCCAACCGGGCATCACCGGGGCTGGATGACCGGATTGAACGCGGGATCAAGAACTGGCTGTCGGAGAGTTTGCCGATACTGATTGGCCGCAGTGAGAGATTCCTTAACGAAGCGCTCTCCAGCCAAGAGTTGCGGGATGCGGTCATGGCGGCCTGGGATGACATGGAAGAGCGCACCCTGGCTGAACTCTGGCAGGCCAGCGGAGACCTGGAGCTTGGTGAGTTGACGGCAATGGGCGGCGATTTCTGGGCGCATTTGCGCACCACCGATTATTTCCACGGCTGCTGCCGAGCAGTGGTCGAGCAGCTGTTCCAAGCCTATGGTGATGTGAGTCTGGCCAGCCTGCTTGATGAGCTGGGTGTTACCGAAGCCATGGTCATGACTGAAGTCGAGGCCAACCTCTTGCCGATTGCGGATGCACTTCGGGACCAGGGCTATCTTGAGGCTCTTTTGCGTCGCAGGCTGGAGCCGTTTTACCGGTCTGCTGCGGTGGCAAGAATTCTTCAACAGAGGAGCGATTAATGTTTCTCATGAGGCCGGGGTAAAATCGCCATGCCACCTTTTGATTTAATGTGGGCTTACCTGCTCGCGATTCTGGTACTGACGTTAACACCGGGCGTGGATACTCTGGTGGTGGTTCGCAACACCGCCCGTGGCGGCGTTCATGAGGGTGCGTTTACCAGTCTGGGTGTGTGCAGCGGACTGTTCATTCACGCCACGCTTTCCGCGGTGGGTATTTCGTTGATTCTGGTGCAAACCGCCTGGGCATTCACTCTGCTCAAATGGGCCGGCGCCGCTTATCTGGTCTGGCTGGGGTTATCGAGCCTGTTTCAGGCGGCCAGAAGGGCGCCAGGGCTGTCAATCACCGCGACCGGCAATTCCGCGCCATCCCGACTCGGTCAACCCTTCCGGGAAGGCTTGTTGTCCAATGTGCTTAATCCCAAGACAGCGCTGTTTTACATGGCCTTCCTGCCTCAGTTCATTGACCCGGCAGGGTCGGCGCTGGGTCAGTCAATGGTGCTGGCGGGGATGCATTTCGTTATGGCAATGGCCTGGCAGTGCGGCCTGGCCCTGGTCGTGGCCAGAGGCCGGGGTTTCGTGATGAAGCCGCGGCTGCTCCGTCTGATGCATGGCCTGACCGGAGGTGTTTTTGTGGCCCTGGGGGCCAGGCTTGCGATTACTCAGCCTTGATGCCCGGAAAAAATCGACGAGCCATAAAAAAGGGAAGCCAGTGGCTTCCCTTTTTCGTCTTGCGTCACAGATCGTCTCAATGAGGCATCTGGCAGCTATTTTTCCAGGTGCTGGAACTTGTCCGGCTTGCCGTCCCATTCTTCAGCGTCCGGCAGTGGGTCTTTTTTCTCGGTGATATTGTCCCATTTGCCCGCAAGGTCGGCGTTGAGCTCAATGAAGTGCTCCTGGTCCGCAGGTAATTCATCTTCCGAGAAAATCGCCTCGGCCGGGCACTCCGGTTCGCACAGGGCGCAGTCGATGCACTCGTCAGGATCGATAACCAGAAAGTTCGGTCCTTCGTAAAAGCAGTCTACCGGGCACACCTCAACGCAGTCGGTGTACTTGCATTTGATGCAGTTCTCGGTAACGACAAAAGTCATAATTGGGTTCCTGGTATGTGGTCGATCTCATCAGCGTGCAAGTCAGGTTGCTGCCGGCACAGGGTTTTCACCCGGCGGGCGTCAGCCTGCGTGCTTTTTTTAAACTGTTTCTGGATTGGGCAATATTGTAGGGAGCAGGCCGCATTGTCGCAAGCATCGTCGGGATATAACTTTATTACCGCAACTAACACCGGAGCAACACCAGCCCCCCTCAGGAGAGCCTTTCCAAAGCCTCGATCATCAGCTTTTCAATCGGGCTTTGAGTTCGTAAAGCTGCTCAAGCGCCTGGCGAGGGCTAAGTTCGTCCAGATCCAGTGTCGCCAGGGCCTTCTCCACGTCACTCGGCTCGGGGCTTGCAAACATGTCGGCCTGCATGGCCGCCATTTCCTGCGCGGCTTTTGTTGCGGCTTTTCTGGAGGTCGGCAGCGCCTGTCCTGTTTTTGCGGGCGTTGCGCTGCCTTCAAGTCGGCCCAGTTGCTGCTTCGCATTGCTGATCACACTCGCCGGCACACCTGCCAGTTTGGCGACCTGAAGGCCATAGCTCTGGCTGGCCGGGCCATCGTGGACGTTGTGGAGAAACACGATGGTGTCGTCGTGTTCGGTCGCGGTCAGGTGAACGTTGACGGCATGTTCAAGCTGATCCGCCAGTTGGGTCAGCTCGAAATAATGGGTGGCAAACAAGGTGTAGCAATGAGTCTCCCGGGCCAGGTGCTCGGCGGTGGCCCAGGCCAGCGACAGGCCGTCGAAGGTGCTGGTGCCGCGACCGACTTCGTCCATCAATACCAGGCTGTGTTCGGTGGCGTTGTGCAGAATGTTGGCGGTTTCGGTCATTTCCACCATGAAAGTGGAACGCCCGCCGGCAATGTCGTCGGACGAGCCCATGCGGGTGAAGATACGGTCCAGCGGCCCCAGGCAGGCCCGGCTGGCAGGCACGAAACTGCCGGTGTAGGCCAGCAGCGCGATCAGCGCGGCCTGGCGCATGTAGGTGGACTTACCGCCCATGTTGGGGCCGGTGATCACCAGCATGCGGCGCTTGTCATCAATCAGAAGGTCGTTGGGCACGTAGGGCTCGGCCAGTAACTGCTCCACCACCGGGTGGCGGCCCTGTTCGATATCAAAGCCCGGTGTTTGCGAGAAGTCCGGCGCACAGAAACGTAAAGAGGTGGCCCGTTCCGCGAAATTGGTTAATACATCCAGCTCAGCCAGGGCCTGGGCGCTGTCCTGCAAGGGCGCCAATTGCTCGGCGGTGGCTTCCAGCACTTCATCGTACAGGGCTTTTTCACGGGCCAGCGAGCGGCTTTTTGCGCTCAGGGCCTTGTCTTCGAAGGTTTTCAGCTCCGGCGTAATGAACCGTTCTGCGTTTTTCAGGGTCTGGCGGCGGATATAGTCCACCGGCGCCTTGTCTGACTGGGCCCGGCTGATCTCGATGAAATAGCCGTGCACGCGGTTGTAGCCCACTTTCAATGTGGAAATACCGGTGCGCTCCCGTTCGCGGGTTTCCACATCCAGCAGGTACTGGCCGGCGTTCTCGCTGATATTGCGCAGGTCGTCCAGTTCCTCATCGAAGCCCTCCCGGATAACGCCACCCTCGCGAATGACCACCGGCGGGTTATCAATAAGGGCCCGTTCCAGAAGATCGGCCAGGGCCGGGTATTCGGCAATGGTGGTGGCGATCTTGACGATGTGGTGGGACTTTACCGGTGTCAGTGCGGTTTGCAGGCCGGGCAGGGCGGCGAAGGCCTCCCGCAGCCGGGCCAAATCCCGGGGCCGGGCTGAGCGCAGGGCGACCCGGGCCAGTACCCGTTCGATATCGCCCACCTGCTTCAGGAGGTCATGGACCGGCTCGTAATGAAACCCGTCCAGCAGGGCGGCAACCGCATGCTGGCGCTGGCTGACCAACTCGACGTCCCGCAGGGGGCGGTTCAGCCAGCGTCGCAGCTGGCGGCCACCCATGGCGGTGGCGGTGCGGTCCATAACCCAGGCCAGTGTATGCTGCTGGCCGCCCATCAGGTTGGTGTCGATTTCCAGGTTGCGGCGGCTGGCGGCATCCAGGATGACGGTGTCTTCACGCCTTTCCCGGGTCAGTTTGCGGATGTGGGGCAGGTCGGTGCGCTGGGTATCACGGGCGTATTGTAAAAGGCAGCCGGCGGCCGGAATGGCTAGAGCCATAGCTTCACAGCCAAAGCCGGTGAGATCCCGAACCTGAAGCTGGCGGGTCAGCACCCGATGCGCGGTATCGGCTTCGAACAGCCAGGGGCCCTGGCGCCGGATGCCGGTGAAACCGGCAAGCACGTCCTCGTAGGGAAAATCCTCGCTGATCAGGATTTCCGCCGGGCGCAGGCGCTGCAGTTCGCCCTGCAGGGCTTCAAGATTGTCCATCTCGGAAACCGCAAAGCGGCCACTGGAAATGTCCAGCGAAGCGAAGCCGAAACGTTCCCGATGGCTGAAGATGGCGGCCAGCAGGTTGTCGCGGCGGTCTTCCAGGAAGGCGTCGTCGCTCAGGGTGCCGGGCGTCACGATACGCACCACTTGTCGGTCCACCGGCCCCTTGCTGGTGGCCGGGTCGCCGATCTGCTCGCAAATGGCGATGGACTGGCCCGCCCGCACCAGTCGGGCAATGTAATTCTCCGCGGAATGGTAGGGAATGCCCGCCATGGGAATCGGGTTACCGCCGGAATGGCCCCGCGCCGTGAGGGTGATCTCCATCAGGTCCGCCGCTTTTTTCGCATCCTCGTAGAACAGCTCGTAAAAATCCCCCATCCGGTAAAACACCAGCTCATTGGGGTGCTGGCCTTTGATCCGGAGGTATTGCTGCATCATCGGGGTGTGTTGAGGGGTGTCTTGAGCGTTCACTGCCATTGGGTATCCGGCTTTATGAGAGAAAGGACAAAACCTTCGGGGCTTAAAGGAAACCGGATTGTAAGAGAAACCGGGCGACGATTAAATAACGCAGGGCGACTGGTTCGGGAGTTGCCCGTTGTTGACCCCGTCGGTGGAAGCTTGCAGCATTGCATAAAAGCTGTAAATCCGGTTTCGGTTGCGCAGTCCGGGGTTGCGTCACGGGTGGGCTTGCGCGCCATGACAAGGGGGCATTATGAGAGTTTCCGATCAGGCATTAGCAAACGCCAATAATGCTTTGGCAGAGCAACTTGAACAGCGCGGTCTGATGATTGCGACCGCTGAAAGCTGCACCGGTGGCTGGGTGGCAAAGATACTGACAGATCGGGCCGGCTCGTCTGCGTATGTGCAAGGGGGGCTGGTGACCTACAGCGACGAGAGTAAGCGCCGTCTGTTATGCGTAAAGCAAACCACCCTGGCCGAAGAGGGCGCGGTGAGTGAATTGGTGGTCCGGGAGATGGTCGCGGGCGCACTGGCGGCCATGAACGCTGACGTTGCCCTTGCTATTAGCGGTGTCGCCGGCCCGGGAGGCGGCACTGAGGAAAAGCCGGTGGGCACCGTCTGGTTTGCCTGGGGAGGCTCGGTGAGCAACACCCATGCGGTGTCCCGGGTGTTTGAAGGCGACCGGGATGCCGTCAGAAAGCAGGCGACGCTGTTTGCACTTGAGGGTGTGTGCGCCTTTCTGGAGGAATCGTAAATCAGGGGTTGGTCTTGCCCAAAGGTTATGTTTTAATACTGGTCAAATATACAGTTAATAGTCCGTAAGTGCCTGGGTGTTACCAGGCAATGAATGCGGCGATCAAGGCCATCGACCGGTGGCACTGGCAAAGAGGGTTTGGTAGCGATGGCAGCGACAGAAGACAATCGTAAAAAAGCACTGGGTGCGGCACTGGGTCAGATCGAACGCCAGTTTGGCAAAGGCGCGGTCATGAAGATGGGCGATCAGCCGCGAGAGGCAATTCCGTCGGTGTCCACCGGCTCACTGGGCCTGGATGTTGCGCTTGGCATTGGCGGCCTTCCTTACGGTCGGATTGTGGAAATCTACGGCCCTGAAAGCTCCGGTAAAACCACGCTGACGCTGCAGGTAATCGCCGAAGCCCAGAAGAAAGGCAAGACCTGCGCCTTTATTGATGCGGAACACGCCCTTGATCCGATCTACGCTGAAAAGATCGGTGTTGATGTGGACGAACTGCTCGTCTCGCAGCCGGATACCGGCGAACAGGCCCTGGAAATCGCTGACATGCTGGTGCGCTCCAACGCCGTTGACGTCATCGTCGTCGACTCGGTGGCGGCCCTGACACCCAAGGCGGAAATCGAAGGCGAAATGGGCGACTCTCACGTTGGCTTGCAAGCCAGGCTGATGTCTCAGGCGCTGCGCAAGCTCACCGGCAACGTAAAAAACGCCAATTGCATGCTGGTGTTCATCAACCAGATCCGGATGAAAATCGGTGTCATGTTCGGCAGCCCCGAAACCACCACCGGCGGTAACGCCCTCAAGTTCTATTGCTCCGTTCGCCTGGACATCCGCCGCATCGGCGCGGTCAAGGACGGCGACGAGGTGATCGGCAACGAGACGCGCGTCAAGGTCGTGAAAAACAAGGTGGCGCCGCCGTTCAAACAGGCCGAGTTCCAGATCATGTACGGTAAGGGCATTTACCAGTTGGCCGAAGTGGTCGATATGGGCGTGAAGGAAGGTTTTGTCGATAAGGCCGGCGCCTGGTACTCCTATAACGGTGACAAGATCGGTCAGGGCAAGGCCAATGCCTGTAAATTCCTGGAAGAACACAAGGAAATCGCGCAGGAAATTGAGGCCAAGATCCGGGAAAAGCTGATGCCGAAACCACCGGAGAAAGGTGAAAAAGCCAAAGCCGAAGAAGTGCCGGCCGAAGCCAACGGCGAATTGATCTGACCGCACCGGATTAGCGCCCCGCGAAAAACCGACAGGGTTCCCTGTCGGTTTTTTTGGTTCTGGGCTGGGTAAAACCTGACTCGGGGCGCAGGAAATTCTCGCCTGGAGGCGACAGCGGCGGTGTCAGGTTCTACAATGCCCGGCTATGTCGCCATGTTATTATCGTTACAGGACCCTATCTTGAAGTCATTGTCCCTGCACCAGCTTTACAAAGCCTGCGTACTGAAGGATTTTCCGTTCAAAACCACCCGCCAGCTTGAGCCACTTGCCGAAATAGTGGGCCAGAACCGTGCCCAGGAAGCGGTGCGTTTTGCCCTGGCCATGCCCCATGGTGGTTACAATGTTTATGCTGTGGGCCGCAACGGTCTGGGTAAGCGCACCATGATGCTGCGTTACCTGGAACATCATGCCGACACGGATCACAAAAGCCATGACTGGTGTTACGTTGCCAACTTCGAGGAGCCCCGCACACCCAGTGTGCTGTGTCTTCCCGCCGGCAAAGGCCAGATGCTGAAGCAGGACATGGATCGGCTGATGGCGCGGTTGATGAAGCTGATTCCCCAGACCTTCGATAGCGAGAGCTTTCTGGAGCGCGCGGAGCAGCTAAAGAACGAATACAGCAAGAAGCAGGAAGACGAACTGGAAAAAGTGGCTAATCAGGCCAAGCGAAAAAAAGTCCGGCTCACTATCACGACACCGGGCGGTTATCGCCTGGTGGCCATGAAGGGTGACGAACCCCACACCGTGGAATCTTTTGAGTTGCTGACCGAAGAGCAACGAGCCCGGTTTGAAGATTCCATCAACAAGCTGGAGAAAAAATTACGCCAGGCCCTGCGCAAGTTGGCGGAGTGGGAGCAGCAATACGCAGACGAGCAGCATGCCCTCAACGAGGAAACGCTCGAAGGCATTGCCGGGCGTCAGATGGATCAGTTGATCGAAAAGTATGCCGATCAGCCCGAGGTGAAGTCCTACCTGAAAGCCGTGCGCAAAGATCTGGCTGAGAGCCTGGATATTTTTCTGGAAGACAACGAGGAGCAGGCCGCCATCGCCTACGCTTCCCTTGATCGCAAAATGCCCCGGCGTTACCAGGTCAACCTTCTGGTTCACCGCAAGGATCAGGACGTGCCGTTAGTGGTGGAGGACAACCCCACTTACCACAATCTGTTTGGTTACGTTGAAAACGTGACGTTCAAAGGCACTGTGTTCACCGATTTCTCCTTGATCCGGCCCGGTAGCCTGCACCGTGCCAACGGCGGCTATCTGTTGATGGACGCCATTAAAATGCTGGAGCAACCCTTCGTTTGGGATGGGCTGAAACGAGCCCTGCGGGCCAAATCCCTGCAGATGCATTCTCTGGAGCGGGAATTGACCCTTTCCGGCACGATTTCCCTGGAGCCTGAAGCCATTCCCCTGGATGTGAAAATTGTACTGTTTGGCGACAGGGAAACCTGGATGCTGTTGCAGGAATACGATCCGGAATTCGCCGAGCTGTTCCGGGTGACCGCCGATTTTGAAAACGAAATGATGCGCACACCGGACAGCCAGGTGCTTTACGCCAAATTTATTGCCAGCCTTGTGGTGGAAAAGAAACTGCTGCACTGCGATCAAAAGGCGGTGGCCAGGATAATCGAGCACAGCGCCCGTATGGCCGAGCATCAGGACCGGCTTTCGCTGCATGCGGCGGACATTGCCAATCTGCTCAGGGAGTCCGACTACTGGGCGCGCCAGGCAAACGCCAATATGGTCCGTGCCAGCCACGTGGAGCAGGCCCTTACCAGCGCCCGATACCGCAGCAGCCGGATACGCGATCAGTTCTACGATTCCATTACCGATGGCAGCACGCTGGTGTCCACTTCCGGCGTTCGCGTGGGACAGGTCAATGCGTTGTCGGTGCTGTCTACCGGTGGCTTCGAGTTTGGCTTGTCAAATCGTATCACCGCCACCTGCTATTACGGCGATGGCGATGTGATCGACATCGAGCGGGACGTGAAACTCGGTGGCAATATCCATTCCAAAGGGGTGATGATTCTGACTTCCTGGCTGGCGTCGCACTTCGCCGCCACCGAACCCATGCACCTGTCCGCCAGCCTGACCTTTGAGCAGAATTACGGCGAGGTTGACGGCGACAGTGCCTCTCTCGCCGAGCTTTGTGCCCTGGTCTCTGCCTTGTCTGGTATTCCGGTCCGACAGGACCTGGCGATTACCGGGTCCGTCAACCAGTTTGGCGAGGTTCAGCCCATTGGCGGGGCCAATGAAAAAATTGAAGGGTTCTTCCACACCTGCCGATTGACGAAGGTAACCGGAACTCAGGGCGTGATCATGCCCCATACCAATGTCCAGAACCTGATGCTGGACAACGAGGTTGTGCAGGCCGTGCGGAAGGGCGCCTTTGCGATCTACGATGTCAGTCATGCAGAACAAGCGATAACACTATTGCTCGGGACACCGGCAGGCAAAGCGGATCGCAAGGGGCGATATCCGGATAAGACCGTCTTCGGCGCTATCCAGCAGCGCCTTGAAAAAATGCGTGAACAGGAGCGCCAGGAGCATAGCCACTCCGATCACAAACATGACAACAAGGACCCCTCGATTCACTGAGGCAGGGGAAACGTGATTGACCCTGGCGGTGCCGGATTTGTCCTATCCCGGCGGAACACTCATGATTGGTCATGGCCGTGCTGTCAATATCAACCGGGGCGAACGCCCGCTCTGGTTTATCCCGTGTCCGGATCACAGTCGCGCTAACGGGTCCGATCACAACATCCAGGAACGGAGATGAAAGACATGAGCGACATCGAGCAGACCGTCTATGTAGTGGAAGACGACGAAGCTGTCAGGGACTCACTGGAGCTTTTGCTGAAATCTGCCGGAAAGTCGGTGAAAACCTACGAGACGGCGAACGCGTTTCTACATGATTATTCTGACCGGATGGCCGGCTGTATTGTCCTGGATATTCGCATGCCGGGCATGGATGGGCTGGAACTGCAGAAAAAGCTGAACGAGCGCCATTCCCTTCTGCCCATTATTTTTGTCACCGGTCATGGCGATGTGCCCATGGCGGTGGATGCCATGAAAGAAGGGGCGGTCGACTTTATTCAGAAGCCTTATCGCGAAGAGGCATTGCTGGAGAAAATCGAAGCGGCGCTCGAGCAGGATCGGGAGCAGCGCAAAACCCTGGGAGAAAAACAGGAAATCATTCGCCGGATAAAAACCCTGACGCCCCGGGAGCGGGAAATCATGGACCGGATGATTGCGGGCCAGGCCAACAAAGTCATCGCCATCGAGCTGGAAATCAGCCAGCGTACGGTGGAGATCCACCGTTCCCGGGTTATGCACAAGATGGGGACCCACTCACTTGCGCACCTGGTGCGTATGGTGCTGTCCGTAAAGGACCGTATCGACGCGGGTTGACCCTTGCGCCATTATAGCGGATTCCTCTGAATCGGCCGAGCCATTATGATTGAAAGCGTCAACGCGACAGTGCTTCTGGTTGATGACAATGCCCAGAACCTCCAGGTTCTTTACGAAACCCTGAAAGACCGTGGTTACAAGCTTCTTGTCGCCAATGACGGCGACAAAGCCCTTACGCTGGCTGAACGCCACCTGCCGGAAGTCATCCTCCTGGATATCATGATGCCGGGCCTTGATGGTTATGAGGTCTGCCGTCGGCTGAAATCCAGTGCTCGCACCGCCGACACAGCGGTGATCTTCCTGTCCGCGCTGGATGATGTTGACGCCAAAGTGAAGGGTTTTGGCCTGGGCGGCGCGGACTATATCGCAAAGCCGTTTCAGCCCCAGGAAGTGGTTGCCAGAGTGCATACCCACGCTCAGGTGATTCTGCTTGAACGCGAGCTGCAGGCCCGCAACCAGAAACTGGAAAATGACCAGAGCCGCATTCTCAATGCCATCAGCGAGGGCATTTATGGCCTCGACCCCAAAGGCCGGATTGTTTTTGCCAACCCCGCCGCTGCCATGATTACAGGCTCGACCCCGAATGAATTGACCGGCCGCAATTTTTTCGAACTGCATTTTGCCGCGGCGCCACCGGTCGGCGACGAGGACCTGACCACTGCAAGCCTGCCGGTCCAGGCAACCTGCAGCCAGGGCGTGGCTGAGCACCGCCGCAACATTGCCATGTTGCGGCGGGATGGTTCGAGTTTCTTGGCTGAATACCGTGCCACGCCGAAGCTGGAAAACGATCAACTCGCCGGGGCGGTTGTGGTTTTTCGGGACATCACTTCGGAACTGGACAATGACCGCGCTCTCGAAAATGCCCGGGAAACGGTACAGCAGCAGCGGGATCAACTGGCTCACGCCTCCCGCATGGCGACCATGGGGGAAATGGCCGCCGGCTTCGCCCACGAGATTAACCAGCCCCTGACGGCGATCACCAATTATGCCCGCGTTACCTTGCGAATGCTGGCAGAGGATCAGACAGATCAGGACTTGATCAGGCAGACTTTGGGTAAAATCGAAGCCCAGTCGCATCGGGCCAGTGAGATTATCCGCAGGATACGGACATTTGTTAAAAAGCCGGCCGCTGGCAAGGAAGTGCTGTCAGTGAGGTCTTTGCTTGAAGAAACCCGTCAGTTCGCGGAAGTGGATGCCAAGAACAACGAGGTTGATATCCAGGTCACCGTGGAAGAGGACGTGCCGGATGTCCTTGCTGACCCGGTTCAGGTGCAACAGGTGGCATTGAACCTGATACGCAACGCATTGGAGTCAACCCGCAGTCTGGGCCGTGACCTGCCGGTACTGGTCCATGCCGAGCGCCAGAGCGCGGACTGCGTCAAAATCACCGTCACTGACCAGGGTGAGGGGGTGCCGGAGGAGGCCGAGGATCGGCTTTTTCTGCCGTTCTACACCACCAAAGAGAGTGGCATGGGTATTGGGCTGGCGCTGTGCCGCTCCTTGATCCAGGCCCAGGGCGGGGATATCCGTTTCGAACGCCCGGAAGGCGGCGGCGCCTGTTTTGCTTTCACCTTGCCAGCGGCGCCGGCGGCCTGAAACTCGGGTGCTGTGGTGCTCCAGGTTTACAGCAGAATTGACGGCACTTTCAGCCCACTCGTGACGAAGGCTCTTAAAAAAGCATTGACATGAGAGGGTGGCTCTTTATAATGCGCCCTCGTTGTCATCAAGTAACCAGCATCAGGATCGATGGCAACGCAGTGCGGAGCGGTAGTTCAGCTGGTTAGAATGCCGGCCTGTCACGCCGGAGGTCGCGGGTTCGAGTCCCGTCCGCTCCGCCATTTTTTCCCCTCAGTAAGACGCTTAACTCCAGATCGTTTAATCCCAGCCATCCCACTGTGCTTCTGTCACGGTTTTGTCATTTGTCATCGCCACACTGTCGTTGTGTCCATGAATGTGAGAATTCTGTATGCAGGACTATGAAGAAGAGCTGATAGACACTCGGCATGAAGATTACGACGACGATGAAGAAAGCCTGGATGACGGCTTTGAGCTATGACACGTTATGCTCAAGCTTTATTCAGTTGCCGTCTGTGTTCGCCCGGATTGCAGCCGTGCCAGCGTAGATAAGCTTTGTGGAAGGCCGCCGCTCCGGAAAAACCCAGCAGCCAGGCGATTTCTGAGAACGCCAGGCGGGTTTCGCGAATATACTCCAGTCCCAGGTCTTTGCGGGTGGCATCCAGCAGTGCCCTGAATCCAGTACCTTCCTGAGTGAGCCGTCGCTGCAGCGTCCAGGGCGTCATACCCAGTTCTTCGGCCAGATGCTCCAGTCGGGGCGGGGCACCTTCAAGCAAGGTCGTCAGTTTGTCTCGCACCCGGTCTGCCGTACCCCAGCCCGACTGCAAGCGGCTCAGGGCCTGATTACAGTCTTCGCAAAGCAGACGGTGCATGGCCGGCTGGCTTTGCTGCGAGGGCAGGCTCGAGAGACCCGGCGCCAAATAAACCCGGTTGTGCTTTTCGCCAAAACTGACCGGGCAGCCAAACCAGCGCTCAAATTCCGCGTCAAGGCCCTGCTCGGGGTACTCGATAGTGACTTTGGCGAGCACCTGGGTGCGGCCGGTAATCAGGCGAAGGAACTGAGTCCAGCCCGCCAGCACGGAATCCACCACGAAAAAATTGAAGGCGTTGTAGGGCCGGATGGAGTAAAACTCAGCGTAGCCCCGGCCCGGGCCCATGCTGGGCTGGCCACGGCTGTTCTGGCTGGTTAACAGGTCATAATGAATCAGTGTCGACAGGGCCTGACCCGCGTCGGGCGCGGTTTGGGCGGCGAGCCCGGCACGGCCCGTGTCCACCGGGCGGGTCAGTTCGCCCATGAGCAGACCCAGAGCCGGATTGCCGGTTAGCTCGACGGCAGCATGCCCAAGTCTCATAAAACGCGGAATGCTGATCCGCGCATCCGGCGCCCCCAAACGGCATTCATCCAGATCAAAACGCGCCAGCAGGGGTTGGGGGTCCATGCCCTCCCGAGAGATAGCCCGGGCCAGTACCGCCACGTAAAGCAGACTGATATCACCGAGAGTATTGCGCCGTCCGCTGTTTGCCGTATACATAAGGGCATTCTGTTGTTTGAAGATAATGAAATGTTATTAGAGGACATTGTTGCCGGCAAGCACTCAGTCTAAATTGATGACAGTCCATAGAACCCCTCTTCGTTGTTACAAGGAACCATTGATGACCTCCGCCATGCACCCTGTCGATACCGGCCCTTACCCGAAATTGCTCGAGCCCCTGGATCTGGGCTTTACTGTTTTGCGCAATCGGGCCCTGATGGGCTCCATGCATACGGGCCTGGAGGAGGCGAAAAACGGCTTCGAGCGTCTGGCGGCGTTTTACGCTGAGCGAGCCCGGGGCGGTGTGGGCCTGATTGTGACCGGTGGTATTGCGCCCAACCCGGAAGGTGCGGTTTTTCAGCATGCCGCCAAGATGGATTCCGAGGCCGAGTCCGACCAACATAAGGTGGTGACCGGTGCGGTGCATGAAGCCGACGGCAAGATCTGCATGCAGATTCTGCACGCCGGACGCTATGCCTATCACCCGGATCTGGTGGCGCCTTCAGCCATTCAGGCGCCGATTAACCCTTTTTCGCCCAAAGAGCTGGACGAAGCCGGCATTGAAAAGCAGATTCAGGCGTACGTGGATTGCGCCGCCCTGGCGCAACGGGCCGGTTATGACGGCGTTGAAATCATGGGCTCGGAAGGCTATTTCATCAACCAGTTCATTGTCGCCCATACCAATCACCGCACGGATCAGTGGGGTGGTCCCTATGAAAACCGCATGCGGCTGCCAGTGGACATCGTAAGGCGCGTCAGGGAACGCCTGGGCGAGCATTCCATTATTATTTACCGACTCTCCATGCTGGATCTTATAGAGAAGGGCAGTACCTGGGATGAGGTCGTGCAGTTGGCCAAAGCCATTGAAAAGGCTGGCGCCACTCTGATTAACACGGGTATCGGCTGGCACGAGGCCCGTGTACCCACGATTGCCACGTCCGTGCCCCGCGGCGCTTTTACCAAGGTCACGGCGCGCCTCAAGGACGAAGTCAGCATTCCCCTGATAACCACTAACCGCATTAACATGCCGGGTGTGGCGGAGCGAATTCTTGCGGAAGGCGACGCGGATCTGGTGTCCATGGCCCGCCCCTTCCTGGCGGACGCCGATCTGGTCAACAAGGCGGCATTGAATAAAGCTGATGAAATCAACACCTGCATAGGCTGCAATCAGGCCTGTCTGGATCACACGTTCAGCGGCAAGCTGACCTCTTGCCTGGTCAATCCGAGAGCCTGTCACGAGACGGAACTGAATTACACGACTACGGCCATGCCCAAAAAATTGGCGGTGGTCGGCGCGGGGCCGGCGGGTATGGCATTCGCCAGCGTGGCCGCCGGGCGTGGTCACAAGGTCACCCTGTTCGATGCCAGTCGTGAAATCGGCGGTCAGTTCAATGTCGCCAAGCGAATTCCAGGCAAAGAAGAATTCTATGAAACCCTGCGCTATTTTGGCGTGATGCTGGACAAACACGGCGTGGAACTGCGGCTGAACACCCGGGTGAGTGCCGACGACCTGATGGCTGGCGGTTTTGACCAGGTGGTCCTGGCCACCGGCGTGGCACCCAGGATGCCGGCAATCGAAGGGATCAATCATCCCAAGGTCATCAGCTATCTGGATGCGCTTCTTGAACGTAAGCCGGTGGGCCGGCGTGTCGCGGTGATCGGGGCCGGCGGTATTGGTTTTGACGTATCCGAGTTCATCGTGCACAAAGGCAACTCCGCCGCGCTGGATGCAGGGCATTTCATGCGTGAATGGGGCGTGGACTTGAGCGTGTCTCACCGTGGCGGTATTGCCGGTGTGAAGCCGCAGGTGCCAGAGCCGGCGAGAGAGGTGTATCTGTTACAGCGCAAGAGCTCAAAAATAGGCAAAAATCTGGGTAAAACCACTGGCTGGATTCATCGCACCTCCCTTAGAAACCAGCAAGTACGCATGATTCCCGGGGTCAGCTACCGGAAAATCGACGACGCCGGCCTGCATATCACGGTGACACCCAAGGGTGCCGATCAGGGCGAGGATCAGATGCTGCCGGTGGATACGGTTATTATTTGCGCCGGCCAGGACCCCTTGCGGGAGCTTCAGGCCGGGTTGGAGCAGGCCGGAATGCCGGTTCACCTGATCGGTGGCGCCGATGTCGCCGCTGAACTGGACGCCAAGCGGGCCATTGATCAGGGCAGTCGACTGGCCGCTGAGCTCTAGCGCCCCATTAGCGAGCTTCGGTGAGTGGGGGCTTGGGAAGCCACGCCCCAGACGATTTCGCAAAAGTTTGAGCGTTCGCCGCGATACTTGCCTGTTATGTGACTACAATGTGATCAGAATCCGGTTTTGATCTATGCAGTCGGGCTAGCATGACAGGGGTGGTATGAGTTTTAGCGGGGAACGTGCGCAATGAGTTTTGCCGATCAGGTGACAGAAGGTCATGCGGTGGTTTTTTTTATGGACGGGGCGCAGGTGTCGCGACAGATGCGTACGTCCGAGTTCGGTGCTTTTCTGGATGGCTACGCCGGCCTGTCCGATCTGATAGAAACGGACGTTCGCGCTGTTTACGTGGTCATCGGCCATGACCTGTTTATTCGAGGGCTGGTATTTTTCCGGATTTACTTTGATGAGGAAGGGCGAGCCGACAGTTACTGGAACCTGCCTGTCGAGGATCTCGCCCGCAATGGCGCCAAAGGGCCTGACCTGGGTGGCGGCGCGATTCATCTGGTCTGTCGTAGCCAGTGTCCGATAGCCGGCATCGCCGACGAGTTATGGGATCCGGACATGACGCCCGGCTCCAACCATTTTCACACCATACGCAAAGCAGTGGAGGCCAACAGGCTTAAACTGAAGAAAACGGCTGCGCCGACCCCGGATCAAGATATCCCGGTGTTGCGTTCGGAGCGGGAGCAGACGAAGACTTCGTCGGCGGGCGCTTCAGAAACTGCCGGGCAGCGGGCTCGCCGGGCCCGGCTGATCAGGGGGCAGCGCCTGCGCATAAAAACCCAGCGCAGTGCCCATCAGGAAGAGCTCGCCACAATGGCGCGTGACCACCGGCTTAATATCCAGGGCCTGAAAGCCGATTTTCTTGCCTTTGAACAAAAATATGAGCACCAGCATGTGCTGGCGCAAAAATTGAAAAAGCGTCTGGATAAGCGCGATGAAGAACTCCGGGCTCTCAAGGAGCAACGGAGCCAGGAAGCGGATTCCCGCAAGCAGAAAATCCAAACCAATGATGCCGAGCTGGTGCTGTTACGGGAACAACTTGAGCGCAAAAAGCGCGAGTTGGCATTAAGCAGCGAAAAAATCCAGTTCCTGGAACAGCAAAACCAAGAGCTGCAGAATCTCGAGCCTTCCGAAAGCTCGTTGTTGCTGCAGTTGCGTGATCAGAACCTTTTTCTCGTGGCTTACCATGCCGGCGTTGGTCACCTGACTTTGCCTTATCGCGACATCGAACGTTACTACCAGAGCCCGAACGCTTACGCCGCTGAGAAATGCGGCGTCAGCGAAGAAGACTACCTGCAATGGCTGGAGCACCATGGCGCGCCTTCATGCAATCAAAAGCTCTCAAACGGCTCGCGCTGTGACGAGCCTGTCATGCGGGTGAGTCAGCCGGGGGATTATCAGCCCGGGCGTGACGATCGATGTGAAGAGCACAAGGTCGGTGAGTTTCAGCCCGCCTGAGAATGGCGCAGAGTGGCTTTTATCGAAGCGCTGGCCAGACACCGGGTACAACGAAATAACGTTCAACCTCGTCATAACCCTGATTATCCGGGCGCTTTGCCATGCGGGCGAACAGCCCCGGCCTTTGTTGTTCTGCCATTTCGTTGATAATGCGTGCAGTAAACTCCGGTGCCGGTGGTTCGGCGCATTGATATCGGCCCAGCCAGTGGGGCTTTATCAGGGGCACCCAGTCGCTGGTATCGCGCGCTGACAGCGCCTCCTGCCGACACCAGCGGTCGCGCTGGTGGGCCGGGTTAACCCAACTTGGCGTATGGGCCCGAGCCAGAGGCGGTTCCGGGTAGAAAAGGCCGCCGGGCATGAACAAGACGGGTTCAATGTCAGGTTCCAGGCCGTGGCTGGCAAGCCTGGCCAGGGTTTCCGGCCTGTGTGTCATGGTGGATTGGTGATCAAGTATTCGCCGGCTTTTCAGATCCAGCCGATCCCGCGCGTTGGGGCCGTGCCAGAGAGTGTCTTCGCCCCGCCGGAGGCCCAGGTAGAATTTTACGGCAATTTCGTGATGCTGAAGTCTGCCGCTGGCCGGGTTGCGCACCACGTAGTCGAGTTCGCCCAGCGTCCGCCCACTGTCCGCGCGTATGGGCTCGTTGCGTAAAAGCACTTGCCAGCCCAGAATGTTGGTCAGAAAAAAACCGTAAAGATTCTCGAAGTATTGGCCAAGACGACGCGATTGCCCGTATTCAAGGCTTGCGAGCAACGGCGCCGGAGCTTCGTCAAGCTGTCTCAGAAGCTCGCTTATATCGGCGGGCAAGCTATGCGAGGGATGAAAAACCTGAGCAGCTTTTATCAGGCTTGGAGTCTGACACAGCCAGGCCAGATGCCTGACTGCCGGCGTGTGCCAGAAGGGCTGTTGTATCGCTGTCATAGCGGTCCGCAGTATCTTTTTTCGAGGATTTCATTCAATTGCCGCCGATCTTTTCAGAATCGAGCCTTAATTCGGTAAGATGTGGCGATCAACCTTTCAGATCTTCGGTGGTCCGTACCACCAACGCTTAATTTACAGGAATTCCCATGGATCAATTCAGAAATATTGGCATTATCGGCCGGATGGGCAGAGCCAAGGTGGTTGAATCGCTCCGCAAGCTGCGCAATTTCCTGGTTAGCGAAAACTATCACGTTATTCTGGAGTCGGAAACGGCGACCATGCTACCCGGCCATGGGCTGCAGGTTGCCAGTAAAAAACTGCTGGGCGAAATCTGCGACCTGGTTATTGTGGTGGGCGGTGACGGTAGCTTGCTCGGGGCGGCTCGGGAACTGGCAAAGTCCAAAGTCCCCTTGTTGGGGGTCAATCGTGGCCGCCTGGGGTTTCTGACTGATATATCGCCCTGGGATCTTGAAGTGCGCCTCGCCAAAGTGCTTCAGGGCGAATACATTGAGGAAAGCCGGTTCTTGCTGGACGCCCATGTCGAGCGCAACGGCCAGCCTCTGGGGTTCGGTTCGGCGTTGAACGACGTGGTTCTTCACCCCGGCAAATCGACGCGGATGATCGGTTTCGATTTATATATTGACGGGCACTTTGTTTACAGCCAGCGGTCTGACGGTCTGATTGTGTCCACGCCCACCGGCTCGACCGCTTATTCGCTGTCCGCCGGCGGTCCGATCATGCATCCAAAGCTGGATGCCATTGTACTGGTGCCCATGTTTCCCCATACCTTGAGTAGCAGGCCCATTGTTGTCGATGGCAAGAGCGAGATCAAACTGGTGATCCGCGAGACCAATGCCACCTATCCGCAGGTCAGTTGCGACGGCCAGTTGGACATTGCCCTGACGCCTGGCGATGTCATTCGTATCAGTAAAAAACCATTCAAAATCCGCCTGATTCATCCGACAGACCATAATTTTTACGCCACTTGTCGGGGCAAATTGGGCTGGGCCAGTGAGATATCAGCGAGTTAATCATGCCATTCAAACAAAGAGTCCCCAGCGGCTTCGATATTATCGGCGATATCCATGGTTGCGCACTCACGCTTGAGCGTTTGCTGGATAAAATGGACTATCGCAAGGTCAACGGCATCTATCAACATGCTGATCGCCAGGCGATTTTCATTGGCGACATCATTGACCGCGGGCCGCGTATTCGCGAAGCCTTGCACCTGGTGCGGGATATGGTCGATCACGGTGCCGCCCAGATTGTCATGGGCAATCATGAATATAACGCTCTGAGTTACTGTACCCGCGCCCGCGCCGGCAGTGGCCGTAAATGGCTGCGCGATCACAATTCCCGGCACGACGGGCTGATTGCCGAAACCCTCGCCCAGTTTGCCCACCATCCCCATGAGTGGAACGAGTTTCTCGAATGGTTCTACACGCTTCCTCTGTTCATTGAAGAGGACAGTTTCCGGGCGGTTCATGCTTGCTGGGACCGGGAGCTGATCGAAAAATTCAGGCAGGTTCAGGGCGGGAACACTATTGATGAAGACTTTCTGCACGCCTCGGCCGCCATTGAGTCCTTCGCCGGTCAGGTGATGGATAACCTGTTGCGCGGCACCGATTTGAGGTTGCCTGAAGGCCTTTCCATCACCAGCCATGACGGCTATACCCGACGGTTTTTCCGGACCAAATTCTGGGCCGAGAATCCGCAGACCTACGCCGATGTGGTGTTCCAGCCCGACCCTTTACCCGAGGCAATTGCCCAGCGGGCTTTGACGGATGCCGAGCGCAGACAACTGAGAAACTACCCGGCAACGGAAAAGCCTGTATTTGTCGGACATTACTGGATGGAGGGTGAGCCGGCGCCCTTGAAGCGGAATGTCGCCTGTATCGATTACAGTGCGGTAAAGTACGGCAAACTGGTGGCTTATCGCCTTGATGACGAACGCGTCCTGTCTCGGGATAAATTCGTTTATGTTGATGTGGAGCGTGAAACCAGCGCTAAAGGTCCCATCGAAGACAGTCTGGCGAGGTAGCTCAGTGTATCGGGTAAAACAGTTTGATACCGACGTCGATCTGGCGGATTTCAGCACCTGGTTGAAGCAACAAGGCGTGGACCACCGGATCTCGGAAGAGAGCGGACAGCAGGTCCTCTGGCTGGACAATCCTGACCAGGCCGAGCCGGTCCTGGCGGCGCTGGACCAGTATCTCCATCGACCCGGCGTCAAGGAAGCCGTGACCGCTGTCAACGAGTCCCCGGTTTTTGTGGGTGGGCGTTGGCAGCCGTCGCCAAAGCACGCGCCCTTTGTATTGGCCACTATTATTATTTGTGCTTTGGTGGCCTGGATGACCAGCTTTGGCCAAAGCCCGCTCACAATGCTGTTGATGATTGTCGACCCTCAGCAGTACACCTGGACCACGTTCGACCAGCGTCTGGCGGCGCTGACGCAGACACTGGTGGCGGGTGAACTATGGCGACCCCTGACGCCGGCCTTTCTGCACTTCAGTTGGTCACACCTCATTTTTAACTCGGTGATGATGTGGTTTCTCGGTAGCCAGATTGAATGGTTCGACGGCAGGCTCCGTCTGGTGTTTCTGTTTCTTGTCACGGCTTTGATATCGAACGGTTTGCAATTTGCGGTGTCCGGACCATTGTTCGGCGGCCTTTCGGGCGTGGTCTATGGCGTTCTCGGTTATTGCTGGTTGAGCCAGCAGCGCCAGACCCGGTTTCAGTTCCCGCCCGCCCTGATGGTGTTTGCCGTGGTCTGGATGCTGATTGGCTTCACAGAGCTGCCGGTCTGGCTTGGTATTGGCCCCATGGCTAACGAAGCTCATCTGGGCGGATTGCTGGCTGGACTTTTGATGGCTGTGCTTTTGACGCCGCCAAAAAAAAGCCCCACCTGAGAGTGGGGCATTAAAAGAGCGGGTTAGGCTCCTGATGAGAGACCAGTTGCAAACGACCTTTGCGACCTGGCAATGTAATGATAATCGTTATCATTAAGTCAGGTCAATCCCTGCCGGAGAAAATGACATGACTTATGAAGAGCTGATTGAGCGCCTTGACCCGAGCGTGTATCAGAACCTCAGGAAAGCCATCGAGCTGGGCAAATGGCCGGATGGGCGAGCCCTGTCGAAAGAGCAACGGGCTATCTGCGTGGAAGCGGTGATTTATTACGAGGCGCGCCACAACATACCCGAGCACGAGCGGACCGGTTACATTGACCGCCGCAAAGCCGAGGACAAAAGCGATGGGTCGGACAATGACACTTCCCCCATCCGGATTCTTAATTGAGGTTGACCTTTGAACCCAGTACTTGATGTTTCAGGCCGGCTGGCCAAAATGCCCGTTGAAGCCGGCACGCCCGTATCCTATACCCTGAAGATCGGCGACACCCGGGTGCCGCTCAATGATTTGATCGGTCATGCTGTCCAGATTGATTTTGACGGCGCCATTCGTTGCATTCACTGCGACCGCGTCACCAAAAAAAGCTTCAGTCAGGGGTTCTGTTATCCCTGTTTCAAACGCCTGGCGGCCTGTGACACCTGTATCATGAGCCCGGAAAAATGCCATTACCATTTGGGCACTTGCCGGGAGCCGGAATGGGGCGAAACCCATTGCATGACGGGCCACGTGGTCTACCTGGCCAATTCCTCCGGGCTGAAAGTGGGTATCACCCGCGCCTCGCAGGTGCCAACCCGTTGGATAGACCAGGGTGCGGTGGAAGCGATTCCCATGCTTCGCGTCAATACCCGTCAGCTCGCCGGCTTTGCCGAGGTTGCCTGCAAACAGCATGTGGCAGACCGGACCAACTGGCGGGCCATGCTCAAAGGTGGCGTTGCGCCCCTGGATCTCTATCAGGAACGAGCCGACCTCCTGGCAAAGATCGGCCCTGAGCTGGCCGAGCTTCGGGCCGAGCATGGCGAGGATGCCATTCAGGTGGCCGAGGATGACAGCCTGACCCTGGGTTACCCCGTCGAAATCTGGCCTGACAAGGTCAAATCCCATAATCTGGATAAAACCCCGTCCGTGCAGGGTACGCTGGAAGGCATCAAGGGGCAGTACCTGATGCTCGATACGGGCGTGATCAACATTCGTAAATACACCGCCTATCAGGTGCGCCTCCAGGTTTTCAGTCCGGTGGCGAAATAAGCTGAAGTGCTGCTGAAGTGCTACTGCCCGGTAGCCAATCGGGCCCAGCCTGGGCGGTTTTAAGTGCTTCCTGGAAGCTTATTAGCGGGCCTTTCCCATCACCCAATTTTTTGGAGATTTTGCATGCGTACAAGCCAGCCGAAAACAATTTACCTGAGTGAATATCAGGCGCCGGCCTTTGTTGTCGATAATGTCGACCTGCGCTTTGAGTTGTTTGAAGAGGGCGCGCGCGTGCACAGCACCCTTGCGGTGCGGCGCAACCCCGACGCCTCTGATGCAGGCAGCATTCTGGAACTGGATGGCGACAGCCTGAAACTTGAAAGCGTTGTGCTGGACGGCCGTCAGCTTGAGGGCTCGGAATTCGATGACCAGGGTGAAAAGTTATTTGTCCCGAATGTGCCTGACCAGTTCCAATTGAATGTGGTGACCTGGATTGAGCCCCAGAACAACACCCGGTTAGAAGGCCTGTACAAGTCGTCCGGCATGTTCTGCACCCAGTGCGAAGCCGAGGGTTTCCGCTGCATCACCTATTTCCCGGACCGTCCTGACGTGATGGCCCGCTTCCGCACGCGGGTAGAGGCGGACGCGACGAAATACCCCATACTCCTTTCCAACGGCAATGACGTTGACCGGGGTGAGCTTGAGGGCGGCCGGCACTTTGTCAGCTGGGAAGACCCGTTTCCCAAGCCCAGCTACCTGTTCGCCCTGGTCGCCGGTGACTTGCTGGAGAAAAAAGACACCTTTACCACCATGTCCAACCGGGTCATTGACCTGCGCATGTACGTGGAACCGCGCAATTCGGAAAAGTGCGACCACGCCCTGGACTCACTGAAACGGGCCATGCGCTGGGATGAGCAGGTCTATGGCCGTGAATACGACCTCGACATTTTCATGATTGTGGCCGTGGACGATTTCAACATGGGCGCCATGGAAAACAAGGGCCTGAACATCTTCAACTCCTCTTGTGTCCTGGCAAGCTCGGATACCGCCACGGACATGGCGTTCGAGCGTATTGAATCCATCGTTGCCCATGAGTATTTCCACAATTGGTCGGGCAACCGTGTGACCTGCCGTGACTGGTTCCAGCTCAGCCTCAAAGAAGGCTTCACTGTCTTCCGCGATTCCCAGTTCTCGGCCGATGTAGGCTCGAAAACCGTCAAGCGGATCGAAGATGCCACGCTGTTGCGCACGGCTCAGTTCGCGGAAGACGCCGGCCCCATGGCGCATCCGGTTCGACCCGCGTCTTACATGGAAATCTCCAATTTTTATACCCTCACGATTTACGAGAAAGGCTGTGAAGTCGTGCGCATGATTCACACTCTGCTGGGCCCGGAGCTGTTCCGCAAAGGCAGCGACCTGTACTTCGACCGCCACGATGGCCAGGCTGTGACCACCGATGATTTCGTTCGGGCCATGGAAGACGCCAGCGGCCGGGACCTGAGCCAGTTCCGGCTCTGGTACGAGCAGGCCGGCACGCCCGAGCTCACGGTAGGTGACGAATTCGACGCCGATGCGCAGATATACCGGCTGACCATCGGGCAACGGATACCGCAAACGCCGGGTCAGGCCGATAAGAAACCCCAGCACATTCCTTTTGGTATTGGCCTGCTGAGTGCGGAAGGCCTGGCTCTGCCTGTGCGGCTGTCCGCAGGCGATGACAGCACCCGTACCGAGCGGGTCCTGGAGCTGACCGGGGAAGAACAGACCTTCGAATTCCACGGTATAGCCGAGCGTCCGGTGCCCTCCCTGCTGCGGGACTTTTCAGCGCCGGTTCGGGTGAACTACCCCTGGACGCGAGACCAGTTGCTGTTCCTGATGAGTCATGACCCGGACGGCTTTAATCGCTGGGATGCCGGTCAGCGCCTGGCAATCGACGTGATTACGTCCCTGGTGGGCGCGCCTGACGACGAGCCGGTGGAGCCGCGTCTGATCAGCGTTTATCGCTCCTTGCTGAGCAGTACCGATCTGGATAAGGCCCTGGTGGCCAAGATGCTGCAACTGCCCAGCGAAGCCTACCTGATTGAGCTGAGCGACGCCGCCGATGTTCAGGCCATTCACAAGGCTCGTCAGAAGGTGCTGGGTGAGCTGGCGCTTAACCTGAGGAATGAGCTGGTGACCTGTTATCACAATAACGATCATGATGGCGCCTACGAGCTGACTTCCGAGGCCATTGCCCGGCGCACACTCCGTAACATGGCGTTGTCCTGGTTGCTGCACATCAACGATGAAGAAGGCCAGGCCATGGGCCTGAAACAGTTCAGTGAAGCCACCAACATGACCGATCAGTCCGGTGCCTTGCGGGCACTGGTCAACTCGGACTTTGAAGGGGTCCGCGAGCGCGTACTCGGGGATTTCTACCAGCAATGGCAACAGGACCCGCAAGTCGTCGAGCAATGGTTTTCAATCCAGACCTCCAGTCCCCGTGCCGGCCAACTGGACAAGGTGCACGCATTGCTGGAGCACGAGGCCTTCGACTGGAAGAATCCGAACAAGGTCCGCCACGTTATTGGCGCCTTTGCCGGCCAGAATCTGGTGAACTTCCATGCGCCCGATTGCTCCGGCTATGATTTCCTGGCGGAGCAGATCTGCAAGCTCGACGATCTCAATCCCCAGATTGCCGCTCGCCTGGTGTCGCCGCTTACACGCTGGCGCAAATTCGCTGCGGGCTATCGCAAGGGCATGAAAGCGGCCCTGGAAAAAGTGCGTGACAAGCCCGGCCTGTCCGCGGATGTGTATGAGGTTGTGCACAAAAGCCTGGCTGAATAGGCCGGCGCAGCTGGCGGCCGGTTTTCGCGACCGGTCGCTTGCTTTTTCTTCAAGACCTTCAGAGCCATCACCAAATCGCACTTTCGGTTGATAGACAATACCTCAGCATCGACTAAGCTATCGTTCCGAGTTCTCAAGTTTGAAATTCCTCGAATGTGGCCAGCAATAAAGGGCAAACACAACACAAAGGCAACCGGAATGGCTAAATGGTTAACGCGCAAGACGATCGGGGCGATTTGCCTGGGCGTGTCCCTGGCTGCGGCAGCGCCGTCGGCGATCGCTGTTGAAGATGTGCTGGTGAAGCCGGCTCGTGACACCGATCTGGCGACACAGAATCTTCTCAACGATGCCGTCGATCTGGGCGAGCGCATTGTTGCGGTGGGTGAGCGTGGTCACATTGTCTATTCCGATGACCGTGGTGAAACCTGGAGTCAGGCTGAAGTGCCGGTTTCCGTCACCCTGACCGCGGTGGATTTCGGCACGCCCCGCCATGGCTGGGCCGTTGGCCACAGTGGTGCGGTGCTGCACTCATCCGACGCCGGCGAAACCTGGCAGCTCCAGCTTGATGGTGTGGAAGCTGCCCGTATTGCCATAGCGGCCAAGGAAGAGCGGGCGGTTGCCCTTGAAGAACAGATCGAAGACGCGCCCGTCGAGGACAAAGGAGACCTTGAGTGGGCACTTGACGACCTGATGTTCTCCCTGGAAAACCTCGAATCCGACCTGGAAGTAGGGCCGGTCAATCCCATGCTGAGTGTCTGGTTTGAAAATGACAGCCACGGTTTTGTCATGGGTGCCTACGGCATGATTTTCCGCACCCGGGACGGCGGTGACACCTGGCAGGACTGGAGTGGTGAGTTGGCCAATCCCCAGGGCTTTCACCTGAATGCCATGACGGCTTTGAAGGGCGGCGGTCTGGTCATCGTGGGCGAAGCCGGTTTCATCACGGTTTCCGACGATAACGGCGATACCTGGGAGCTCCGCGAGAGCCCCTATCCCGGTTCATTGTTTGGCGTACTCGACACCGATAACCCCGATGAGATGATGGTGTTCGGTTTACGCGGCAACCTGCTTATCTCTTCCGATCTGGGCGAACGCTGGCAGACCATTGCCAGCAACTCGACAGCGACACTGAATGCCGGCGCTTTCACAGACTCCGGCGGCGTCATCCTGGTCGGAAACGGAGGCGCCGTGGTCAGCCGAGCGTCTGACAAGCACCCTTTCGAAACCTATTTCCGCAGTGATCGCGACGGACTGACGAGCCTGGTGCTTGTCGGCCCTGAACGGCTGCTCCTGCTCGGAGAAAACGGTGTGGTACACACCAATGCGGCCGGCAAGAATTTCTAATCACGCTGTGGCAATAGCCTGAAGAACAAGAGGGTCACTGAATGTCCAATCCGCCCACGTCCGAGCCTTTGCTCGAAAGACTCATTTTCAACAATCGCACGATTATCCTGATTGGCTTTCTCATACTGACCCTGTTTCTGGGCTACAACGCCGTCAAGATCCAGCCGGATGCCAGTTTTGAGCGCATGATTCCCCTCGAGCATCCTTACATTGTCAATATGTTGGAGCACCGGGATGATCTGGAAAACCTGGGTAATTTCGTCCGTATTGCGGTAGAGGCAAAAGAAGGCGACATTTTCACCCAGGAATACATGCAGACCCTGAAAGAGATTACCGATGAGGTGTTCTACCTCAGTGGTGTGGACCGCTCCGGTCTTAAATCTCTGTGGACCCCCAATGTGCGTTGGGTCGAGGTGACAGAGCAGGGCTTCCAGGGCGGCACGGTGATTCCGGACAATTACGACGGTTCCCGGGAAAAACTGGAAGAGTTACGCCAGAATATTCTGCGTTCCAGTGAGGTGGGTCGCCTGGTCGCTGATAACTTCAAGTCCACGGTCGTGTTCGCCCCCCTCTATGAGACCAACCCGGAAACTGGCGAGCCTCTGGACTACGGTGCCTTCTCAAAAGAGCTCGAGGAAAAAATCCGCCAGAAGTACGAGCAATCCAATCCCAATATCGATATTCATATCGTCGGCTTTGCCAAAAAAGTCGGTGATTTGATCGAGGGCATCGGGTCCATTGCCTATTTCGCGGGCATTACCATTCTTCTGACCACCCTGTTGCTGTTCTGGTATTCCCGCTGTGTTGCCGGCACCCTGGTGCCAGTCTTCTCCTCCATTGTGGCGGTATTCTGGCAACTGGGTATTCTGCGCCTGCTGGGTTACGGTCTCGATCCCTACTCGGTGCTGGTGCCCTTCCTGGTGTTTGCGATTGGCATCAGTCACGGGGTCCAGGTGGTCAACGCCATGGCCATCGAGGCGGCCAAGGGTTTTGACCCCATGATGGCGGCGCGGCTGGCCTTCCGGGCGTTGTACATTCCCGGCATTCTGGCGCTGGTGTCCGATGCCTTCGGCTTCCTGACTCTCCTGTTTATCGAGGTCGATGTCATCAAGGACCTGGCGGTGGCCGCAGGCCTGGGCGTGGCCATTGTGATCATCACCAATCTGGTTCTGCATCCGTTGATCATGTCCCACATCGGCATTACCAAGGGCGGTATCCGGCACGTGCAGAACCATGGCGAGAAACAGGATCGCAAATGGCGGCTGATGTCGAATTTCGCCAATCCCAAAGTGGCTCCGATCTCTCTGTTAATCGCCACACTCGGCCTCGGGACGGGTCTGTATTTCAAGCAGGACATCAAAGTCGGCGACCTTGACGAGGGTGCCCCGGAGTTGCGGGCGGACTCTCGCTATAACAAGGACAACGCGTTTCTGATCGATAACTACTCCACCAGTGCCGATGTGCTTGTGGTGATGGTGAAGACACCAGTGGAACAGTGCGCCCAATACGATGTGCTCATGGCCATGGACAGCCTGCAATGGGAACTGCAGAACATGCCGGGGGTGCAGTCATCGGCCTCGCTGGCGAATGTGTCCAAGGTTGTCACCAAGGCCCTGAACGAAGGCAACTGGAAGTGGTACTCCATCTCGCGTAATCAGACCATCATCAATGCCTCGATTCGGGATGCGCCATCGGGTCTTATCAATACCGACTGCAGTCTGACCCCGGTGCTGGTGTTCCTGGAAGACCACAAAGCCGAAACCCTGGAAACCGTGGTTGCACGGGTTGAGGAATTTTCCGACAAGTACAGCAACGAGCAGCATGAATTCCTGCTGGCGGCCGGTAATGCGGGTGTCGAGGCGGCCACTAACGAGGTTATCTCCAGCGCCAAGAACATGATGCTGGTTTTTGTCTACGGCGTGGTGAGTATCCTGTGCTTCCTCAGCTTCCGTTCGATCCGTGCGGTTGTCTGTATCGTGGTGCCGCTGGGGCTGACGTCGGTTCTTTGTGAAGCCATCATGGCGGTTTCCGGGATCGGCATCAAAGTGGCGACCTTGCCGGTTATTGCGCTGGGTGTCGGTATTGGTGTCGATTACGGCATTTATATTTATGCCAAGCTTGAACGTTTCATTCTGGACGGCATGTCCCTTCAGGAAGCTTATTTCGAGACGTTGCGCTCCACCGGTAAGGCCGTCATGTTCACCGGGGTGACCCTCGGCCTTGGCGTGGTGACCTGGATATTCTCACCGATCAAGTTCCAGGCCGATATGGGCTTTCTGCTGTTCTTCATGTTCCTCTGGAACATGATCGGCGCGATCTGGCTCTTGCCTGCGCTGGCGCGGTTCCTGTTGCAGCCCGAGAAAATGCGGGCAAGGGCAGCGGCCAAAGCGGCGAAGTAATTGCGCAGTTTTCAAAGCCCGGAATTCCGGGCTTTTTTTCGTCTGCTCAAACAGTTAAAGGCGGCCATCTCTTCCTCTCGAGTCTTTTTTGCACTATTGTCAATACGTGGATGACGCAAAACAAGAGCGCCTGTTTGCATCCGTTAATCAGGCAAAAAATGAGGCAAAAAAGGAATATCTCATGACATCTGGATTCAAGTTTCCCTCCCTCGCGATTGCTGCAGCCGTTGGCTTGGGCTTAGGCTCTGCTTCTGTCGGTGCTCAGGAACAACAATTCATCACCATCGGCACCGGCGGTGTTACCGGGGTCTATTATCCGGCCGGCGGCGCGATTTGCCGACTGGTGAACATGAACCGCAAAGACCACGGTATTCGCTGCTCCGTGGAGAGCACAGGCGGCTCCATTTACAACCTTAATGCGATTGGACAGAACGAGCTCGATCTTGCTGTCGCCCAGTCCGATTGGCAATACCACGCCTATAACGGTACCAGTGAATTTGAAAAGGATGGCGCGAACGAAAAGCTCAGAGCGGTGTTTTCGTTGCACCCGGAGCCTTTCACTGTGGTGGCAAGCAAGGGTTCCGGCGTGAAAAGTTTCAAGGATCTTGCTGGCAAGCGGGTATCGGTGGGCAATCCGGGTTCCGGTCAGCGCGCCACAGCGGAGGTGCTGATGGAGGAAATGGGCTGGACCATGGATAAATTTTCCCTGGCCGCCGAACTGAAAGCGGCGGAGCAGTCCCAGGCTTTGTGTGACGGAAATATTGATGCCTTCTTCTACACGGTCGGTCACCCATCGGGCGCCATCAAGGAAGCCACCACCTCGTGTGACAGCGTTCTGGTTGACGTGGATAACGACGCCACTGAAACACTGATAAACGATAATCCTTACTACCGGGTCGTTACCATTCCGGGCGGTATGTACCGGGGGAACGACGAAGACACCACAACCTTTGGCGTGGCGGCAACCTTTGTCAGTTCATCCGATGTGTCGGAGGAAGTGGTCTACCAGGTCGTGAAAGCGGTTTTTGAAAACTTTGACAGCTTCAAACGTCTGCATCCGGCATTTGGGAATCTGACAAAAGAAGAGATGGTTTCCGATGCACTAAGTGCTCCTCTGCATTCCGGCGCCGAGAAGTATTATAAAGAAGCCGGCCTGCTTTAAGGGCAAGCCACTGAAGCAGAGCCGGGAACCATGAGTTTCCGGCTCTGTCCGATAAAAACAATTATCGTTACAGGAAGTAGCCATGGCGACTGACGAGTCTTCAGAGTCCTATACGCCGGACCAAAAGAAAATTGCCGAGGTGCTTCAAACCGAAACCGGTGGGCGCGCCCTCAAGGGGCCGGCGGCCACGCTGCTATTTGTCGTCCCGGTACTCTGGTCGTTATTCCAGCTCTGGATTGCGTCGCCGCTGCCTTATATTTTTGATTTTGCCATACTGAATTCCACTCAAGCCCGTTCGATTCACCTTACCTTCGCCATTTTTCTGTCGTTCACGGCCTTTCCGATGATCAAACGCGGTCATCATCTCAAGCAGATTCCCGTTTATGACTGGATACTGGCGCTTGCGGGCTCGTTTGCCGCCGGCTACCTGTTCCTTTTCTACGATCAGCTGGCGACACGACCCGGTATGCCAACTACCTTCGATATCGTCGTTGCGATCGGCGGTATTGTGTTGCTGTTGGAAGCGACAAGACGTTCGCTGGGCCTGCCGCTTGCTATTGTCGCCGCGGTTTTCATTTTTTACTCGCTGGCCGGCCCCTACATGCCGGCCGTGATTGCCCATAAAGGCGTTAGCCTGAGCAAGCTGGCCTCCCATCAATGGCTGGGAACCGAAGGCGTGTTCGGCGTGGCGCTGGGGGTCTCTACAAGCTTTGTCTTTCTCTTCGTTTTATTTGGCGCGCTGCTGGAGCGGGCCGGAGCGGGCAATTATTTCATCAAGATTGCCTACGCCGGCCTCGGCCACATGCGCGGCGGTCCGGCGAAAGCCGCCGTCGTGTCCAGCGGCCTGAGCGGTGTGATTTCCGGCTCGTCCATCGCCAATGTGGTGACGACAGGCACCTTCACCATTCCGCTGATGAAGCGGGTGGGCTTTCCGGCCACCAAGGCCGGCGCGGTCGAAGTGGCTGCTTCGACTAATGGCCAGTTAACCCCGCCAATCATGGGTGCGGCGGCGTTCCTGATGGTTGAGTACGTCGGAATTTCCTACCTCGAAGTGATCAAGCACGCGATATTGCCCGCGATGATTTCCTACATCGCCCTTGTCTATATTGTTCACCTGGAAGCCTGCAAGCTCAAGATGCAAGGTATGGAGCGCCTGGCCCGCCCCGGCTTTGCCCAGCGGATGCTCAACTGGGTTGTTCTGTTGTTGGGGCTCTGTGTTCTGACGTTTGCGGTCTACTACGGCATCGGCTGGATAAAAACCTTGCTGGGCGACCAGGCCATGTGGGTGGTCACGCCTGCGCTTGTGGCTATTTATGTGGGGCTGGTGGCCTATGCTGCCAGGTACCCCGAACTTGAGCTCGATACCGCCGATACAGACATGACCAAGCTGCCTGCGATGGGGCCGACGGTAAAAACCGGCCTGCATTATCTGCTGCCGGTGGTTGTACTGATCTGGTGCCTTACGGTCGAACGCTTCTCACCACAACTGTCGGCTCTTTGGGCCACCGTTTTCATGATTGTCATCGTGGTGACGCAACGGCCGTTGGAGGCGTTTTTCCGCAAGCACGGCGCCTTCATGGCCGAGTTTAAGGCCGGCATCAGTGACTTGGTTCATGCCCTGGCTACCGGCGGTCGCAATATGGTGGGCATCGGCGTTGCCACGGCCACCGCTGGTATTGTCGTGGGCACGGTGACCCTGACCGGCATTGGCCTGGTCATGACCGAATTCGTGGAGTTCATCTCCGGCGGCAACCTGCTGCTGATGCTGGTTTTCACCGCGCTGATCAGTCTGTTGCTGGGTATGGGTCTGCCCACCACCGCCAACTACATTGTGGTCTCCACCCTGATGGCTCCGGTTATTGTGACGCTGGGCGCGCAAAGCGGGCTGATCGTGCCGCTGATCGCGGTCCACATGTTTGTCTTCTATTTCGGTATCCTGGCGGACGACACGCCGCCCGTGGGGCTGGCCGCCTACGCGGCGGCGGCCATTTCCGGGGCAGATCCCATTCGCACGGGCATTCAGGGCTTCACCTACGATATTCGCACGGCCATCCTGCCGTTCATGTTCATCTTCAATACCCAGTTGTTGCTGATCGGTCTCACCGGCTGGTTCGATCTGACCCTGACGATTGTCAGCTCCGTTGTTGCCATGCTGGTATTTTCGGCGGCGACTCAGGGTTACTGGCTGACTCGCAGTTACAAGTGGGAAACCGCAGCGCTGCTGCTGGTGACCTTTACGCTGCTGCGGCCCGGCTACTGGTGGGATAGGGTTTACCCGCCTACCGAGGAGCGCCCGGGCGGTCAGGTGGTCGAGTATATTGAGACAATGCCTGAGGAAAATTCAGTGGTGTTCAAGGCTTCCGGCATGGGCCTTGATGGTAATGACGTGTCTACCTATATTCAGGTCGATCTGCCACCCGGAGAAACACCGGAGGAACGTCTGGAAGCGGCCGGTATGGAGCTGTCGCTGGACGATGAGCGTGCACTCGTTGATTTCGTCCAGTACGGCAGTGCCGCCGAGAAAGCCGGCCTGCAATTCGGCTGGACCATAGATGCGGTTCAGGTGCCCCTTGAGCGGCCGCGCAAGGAATGGATGTTCATTCCTGCTGTCGTTCTTCTTGGGCTGGTGGCCCTGAATCAGCGGCGCCGGCGTACCGATGAGGACCGGGGCATTTTTACGCGCGAGCCCGGCTGACCTGACACCGTCAGCGGTAATCTGTTATACTTCAGGGCTGTCGAGCCGCGATGGTAGCGCGGCGCCTGTAGAACAAGTGGTCTCTGGTACGGATCACCGCTGATAGGAGCTTTTCCCCATGCCTGTTTTAACCCTGCCTGATGGCAGCCGCCGCAGTTTTGCGGAGCCCGTTTCCGTTCATGATGTTGCCGCCGACATCGGCGCCGGTCTTGCCAAGGCTGCCGTCGCCGGCCGTGTTGACGGCCATCTGGTAGACACCAGTTACCGTATAGAAGACGACGCTGACCTTGCCATCGTGACCGAGCGTGACGAAGATGGCGTGGATGTTATCCGCCATTCAACCGCGCACCTCCTGGCCATGGCCGTCAAGGAGCTTTTCCCGGAAGCTCAGGTCACCATAGGTCCGGTGATCGACAACGGCTTTTATTACGATTTCAAATACGACCGGCCTTTCACCAATGAAGACCTGGAGCGTATCGAAAAGCGCATGGAAGAGCTGGCCAAGCAGGATATTGCGGTCAGCCGCTCTGTGCTGTCGCGCGAAGAAGCCATCAAGCTGTTCCAGGAAATGGGTGAGGAATACAAGGTCCGGATCATTCAGGACATTCCCGGTGAAGAGCCCCTGTCATTTTACCGCCAGGATGACTTCATTGATCTCTGTCGTGGCCCGCACGTACCCAGCACAGGCAAGCTCAAGGCTTTCAAGCTGACCAAAGTGGCGGGCGCCTATTGGCGCGGCGATACCAGCAACGAGCAGCTACAGCGCGTTTACGGCACAGCCTGGGGCAACAAGAAAGACCTCAAGGCTTACTTGCATCGCCTGGAAGAGGCGGAGAAACGCGACCACCGCAAGATCGGCAAAAAGCTCAAGCTGTTCCACATGCAGGAAGAAGCGCCGGGCATGGTGTTCTGGCATCCCGATGGCTGGTCCATTTATCAGACCATCGAGCAGTATCTGCGTGAGAAGCTGCGCCGCCATGGTTACCAGGAAATCAAGACGCCTCAGGTGGTGTCGCGGGTGCTCTGGGAGCAGTCAGGGCATTGGGACAAATTCGGTGACGACATGTTTACCACCGAATCCGAGAAGCACGATTTTGCCATCAAGCCGATGAACTGCCCTTGTCATATCCAGGTTTTCAACCAGGGTCTCAAGAGCTACAAGGATCTGCCCCTGCGGCTTGCCGAGTTCGGCTCCTGTCACCGTAATGAGGCGTCCGGCGCACTGCACGGTCTGATGCGGGTTCGCGGCTTTACCCAGGATGACGCTCACATCTTCTGTGAGGAAGATTCGATTCAGGCCGAGGTGCAGCTGTTTATTGAATTGCTGCACGAAGTCTATGCGGATTTTGGTTTTACCGAGATTCTGTATAAGCTGTCTACCCGGCCGGAGAAGCGCGTCGGTTCCGATGAGGTCTGGGACAAGTCAGAAGCCGCGCTCGAAAAGGCGCTGAATCGCGAAGGTGTCGAGTGGGAATTGCTGCCAGGTGAGGGCGCCTTCTACGGGCCAAAAATCGAATTCTCGCTGAAAGACTGCATAGGCCGGGTCTGGCAGTGCGGCACAATACAAGTGGATTTTTCGATGCCAGGGCGCCTTGGCGCCCAGTTCGTGGCGGATAACTCGGAGCGTCGCACACCGGTTATGCTTCATCGGGCGGTTTTAGGGTCTTTTGAACGTTTTATCGGTATACTCATCGAGGATTACGAAGGCGCCTTTCCCACATGGCTGGCGCCAACCCAGGTTTCCGTGCTCAATATTACCGACAACCAGCGGGATTATTGCCAGAAACTTGCGAAAAATCTCGAATCTTTGGGGTACAGGGCGGCTGCCGACTTGAGAAACGAGAAGATCGGCTTTAAAATCCGCGAGCACACTTTAAACAAGGTTCCATTCCTCGCCGTTGTTGGCGACAAAGAAGTTGAAACCGGCACGGTTGCAGTACGCACCCGCAAAGGTGAGGATTTGGGAACCATGACGCTGGACGCGTTCGGAGCCATGCTGGCTCAGGAAATCGAACGCAAAGGCAAAACCAATACGGAGAACTGATTATTAAACAGCGAGCGAGTCGGGGTCGCGCACCACGCGCGTCAATCAACGAGAACATTGAAGCCAAAGAAGTCCGTCTGATCAATGCCGAAGGCGATCAGGTGGGTATTGTCCCAATTGAGGATGCCCTCAAACAGGCCGAAGAAGCTTCTCTGGATTTGGTTCAGATAACCGATTCCGATCCGGTCGTCTGTAAGATCATGGACTTCGGTAAAAAGATCTTCGAAGAGAAGAAAGCCAAAGCGGCTGCCAAGAAAAAGCAGAAGCAGGTACAGGTCAAGGAAGTCAAGTTCCGGCCTGGCACCGAAGAAGGGGATTATCAGGTAAAACTACGCAACCTGGTACGTTTCCTTGAAAACGGGGATCGCGGCAAAATCACTATTCGCTTCCGTGGACGTGAGATGGCACACCAGGAAATCGGTATGAAGCTCATGAACCGGGTTGAAACGGATATTGAGGACATGGCTCAGGTGGAGCAGCGGCCGAAAATGGAAGGCCGCCAAATGACCATGGTCGTGGCGCCCCGCAAAAAGAAGTAAGTCTTATCGAATATCGGCGCCTCCGTATTCACGGGGGCGTTGTCGTTGAGGTTTGCTATGCCTATTAAAAAACCGAATGCGGAGTTTCAGAAATGCCTAAAATGAAAACCAAGAGCGGTGCCGCCAAGCGGTTCAAGAAAACCGCAACAGGCTTCAAGCACAAGCAATCCTTCACGAGTCATATTTTGACCAAGAAGAGCCCCAAGCGAAAGCGTCAGCTCCGCGGTACCAAGCTGATTGCCAAGTCTGATGTTGCTTCCGTCAAACGTATGATTGCGCTTTAAAGCGCTTACCGAACACTAGAAGGATTAAACTATGCCTCGCGTAAAACGTGGTGTCGTCGCTCGCCGTCGTCACAAAAAGATTCTAAGTCAGGCCAAAGGTTATTACGGAGCCCGCAGTCGGGTTTTTCGTGTTGCCAAGCAGGCGGTCATCAAAGCCGGCCAGTATGCTTACCGTGACCGTCGTAACCGCAAGCGGTCATTCCGCGCTTTGTGGATTGCGCGCATCAATGCCGGTGCCCGTGCCAACGGCCTGTCATACAGCCGTCTGATTTCCGGTCTGAAAAAAGCAAATGTAGAGATCGATCGCAAGGTTCTGGCCGATCTGGCCATGAACGAGCAGCAAGCGTTCAGCGCTGTTGTCGAGAAGGCAAAAGCGACTCTGGCAGCTTAAGCTCTTTCTTCGATTGTCGGTCGATAAGGCACCTTGTTACCGGTGCCTCTCAGTAGGGGAAGGGCGCGCTCTTCCCCTATTTTTGTTATGGCGAAACCAATAGTCAGGGAGCGCTTTAAACTCCCAACGTTTGATTTGGAGCAGGGTCAATGGAAAACCTTGAACAACTCGTTCAGGAAGGTCTGGGCGCGGTAGAGCAAGCCGCCAGCTTGCAGGCGCTGGATCAGGTACGGGTGGATTACCTTGGCAAGAAAGGCGTCTTGACCCAGCAACTGAAAACCCTGGGCCAGCTTGATCCTGAAGAGCGCCCGGCGGCCGGCCAGAAAATCAACGACGCCAAGGCACGGGTTCAGCAGGCGATTTCCGAACGCAAAGAGAAGCTGGAAGCCGCCGCCATTGGCGAGAAGCTTGCCCAGGAAGCCGTTGATGTGACTTTGCCGGGGCGTGGCCAGGATCTGGGCGGTCTGCATCCGGTTACCCGGACCCTTCAGCGCATTGAGCGGTTTTTTGCCAGTGCCGGCTATACCGTTGAAGAGGGCCCTGAGATCGAAGACGATTACCATAACTTCGAAGCGCTGAACATTCCGGGTCATCACCCGGCCAGAGCCATGCACGACACCTTCTATTTCAATCCCGGCACCTTGCTTCGCACGCATACTTCGCCGGTGCAGATTCGCACCATGGAAAGCTCCGAGCCGCCCTTTCGGATGATTTGTCCGGGCCGCGTGTACCGCTGTGATTCCGACATGACCCACACGCCCATGTTTCATCCCTTCC
>JAGXLV010000078.1 GCA_018334495.1 Oleiphilaceae bacterium | reverse complement strand
GGAAATTGCCGGGCGTGGAAACGAGAATCAGCGAGGATGGCGAGATACTGGTTAAAAGTCCCGCCAACATGCTGGGCTATTTCAAGGATGAGGAAAAAACCCGCGAGACCTTTACCGAGGATGGCTTCCTGAAAACCGGCGACAGGGGCGAGATAGATGAAGAGGGGCGCCTCAAGATTACCGGGCGGCTCAAGGAAATGTTCAAGACCAGCAAGGGCAAGTATATCGCGCCCGCGCCAATCGAAAACAGGTTAATGGCGCAGTCGGAGATTGAAATGGTGTGCGTGTCCGGTGAGAACTACACTCGGCCTCATGCCCTGGTCATGCTCTCCGAAGATGCCCGGGAAAGTGCCCGCGAGGAATCCGCACGTCGGGAAATAGAGGATAGCCTGAAGGCTCTGCTCGATACAGTGAACACTGGTCTTGACCCTCACGAGCGACTCCAGTTCATTACGGTGGTCAGAGAGGAATGGTCCATGGAAAACAATTTCCTGACACCAACCATGAAACTGAAGCGGAATGTGGTGGAAGACACTTACCGCAAAGACACCGATGCCTGGTATGAAAAAGCTGAACGGATAATCTGGCAATAAAACGTCTTTTGGTGAGCAGCGGGCGCGCCGGGCTTCAGGAGAAATCCGTCTTTCTGCTGTTACTGATGGCTCGGCTCATAAGAAGAATCGGAAGAATGCCCGCCAGCACAATGACCAGTGCTGGCAGTGCGCTGATGCTGAGCCGTTCGTCCGAGGCAAACTGGTAAACGTAGGTGGCCAGTGTGTCGAAGTTGAACGGCCGCAAAATAAGCGTGGCGGGCAGTTCTTTCATGCAATCCACGAAAACCACCAGCGCGGCCGTCAGCAGTGTGCCCCGCAGAATGGGCAGATGCACCCGGATCAGAGTGCCGCCCGGTGACTGACCCAGTGAGCGCGACGCCATGTCCATGCTGGGCGTCACCTTTTGCAATGCGCTCTCGATACTGCCGGCGGACACCGCCAGAAAACGCACGGTATAGGCGAACACCAGCGCGAACGCAGAGCCGCTCAACAGCAGCCCCGAGTTCCAGCCAAACCAGCGCTGCATCCAGTAATCCAGCCAGTTATCGAACCCCGCCAGCGGAATAATGACCCCCACTGCGAGCACAGCACCGGGCATGGCGTAGCCCAGACTGGAAAGCCGCATCAGGACGCGCATGCCGGGAGTGTCATGCAGGCGGCGACTGTAGGCCAGGGTCAGTCCGATCAACAGCGTGGTTATCGCCGCTGTGCCTGACAGAAAGAGACTGTTGAGAGAATTGCGTATAAAACTGAGATTCCAGCTTTGTTCGAAGTATTCGACGGCATAGATTCCGAGAACTACTGCGGGCACGACGAAGCCGAGCAACACCGGCAATCCGCAGGCGGCCACGCAGGCCCATTGGCGTGCTACCGACAAACGGAAGCGATGGATAGGCTGGCGGTCGTCTCGGGGAGAGTATTGCTGCTGTCGCCTCCGTGAATAGCGCTCCAGGGTGACCAGAATCAGCACGAACGTCAGCATGACCGTGGCAATCTGGGCGGCGCCCCCGAGATTGCCCAGGTTCATCCAGGTGTCGAACAGACCCGCGGTCAGTGTTTCAACGGCAAAGAAGTCCACGGTGCCAAAATCGTTGAGGGTTTCCATAAGGACCAGAGACAGGCCAACCGCGATGGCGGGCCGGGCAATGGGCAGCACTACGCGGAAGAAGGTGCTCAACGCGGAATGGCCCAGGCTGCGACTGACAGCGAATAAAGACGATGACTGTTCCAGGAAGGCTGCCCGGGCAAGCAGATAAACATAAGGGTAAAGAACCAGCCCGATCATGAGCGTGGCGCCGCCCAGGTTGCGGATCTCGGGGAACCAGTAATCCCGCGCAGTGCTCCAGCCGAACCAGTCCCGCAGCAGGGTTTGCACTGGCCCGGCATAGTCCAGCAGGTCGGTGTAGACATAGGCAATGACATAAGCGGGCACGGCAAAGGGCAGGAGAAGCGCCCATTCAAACAGCCGCCGGCCGGGAAATTCACAAGTGGTGACGGCCCAGGCCGTCGATACGCCAATAGTCAGGGTGATGGCGGCAACGCCCAGCATCAGGCGCAGGGTATTATCGAGATAACGGGGCAGGGTGGTGTCGACAAGGTGTGGCCAGATATTCTCGTCAGGGAAAAAAGCCAGCAGAATGACCGCCAACACCGGTAAGGCCACCACAAAAGTCGTCAGCACAGCCGACACCATCCAGCGCGGCGAGGTTCTCCGGGCTAATAGAGGCTGGTGTACCCGGTTTTCGGTACTGTGCTCGGTGGTACGAATATAAACAGCCTCGCAAATGGGGTTCCCGGGCGTGGGAGCCGGGAGAGTTTAAACAGCGCTGGCGGTAACTTCAAATGCGGTGAGGGAGGCTGAGCCTGCCGGAATGTGTCGAGCAGGCTCACGAATAGCCCGCTGTTCAATCGACGTTGTTGTAATCCACGCGATCAACCATTTTGACTGCCTGAATCCGGTGGTCAGCGATTTCCTGCAGCGACAGTTCGTCTGGATTCAGCTGGCCCCATTCAGCGACCAGACCGGAGGCTTCCACTTCCGGGTTGGCCGGGTATTCGGTGTTGGCTTCCGCGTACATACGCTGAGCTTCCGGCTGAGTCAGGTATTCCATCAGTTTGATGGCGTTGTCACGGTTTGGGGCGCTTTTGGTCAGGGCGACGCCGCTGATGTTGATGTGAGTGCCGCGGCCATCGGCATTGGGGAACACCAGGCGAACGGCTTCAGCGGCCGGGCGCTGGTTTTCGTCTTCCAGCATGTTGCCGTAGTAATAGCTGTTGGCAATGGCCAGGTCACAGACACCGGCTGCGATCGCCTTGATCTGGTCGCGGTCGCCGCCCTGGGGCTTGCGTGCCAGGTTGTTCTTGAGTCCGCTCAGCCATTCCTCTGCTTTTTCCTCGCCGTGATGAGCAATCATGGAGGAGAAGAGCGCGATGTTGTAAGGGTGCTTGCCACTGCGGGTACAGATGCGGTCTTCCCACTTGGGGTCTGCCAAGTCCTCGTAAGTGGTGATTTCGCCCTCCTCTACGCGCTCTTTGGAGGTGAAAATCATCCGGCCACGAGTCGTCAGTGCAAACCACTTGCCGTCAGGGTGGCGGAGGTTCTCCGGAATATTGTTTTCGAGGGTGTCATTGTCTACAGCTGCCGTCAGGTCTTTCTCCACCAATTCGCTCAAACGGGAGATATCGACCGTTAACACCAGATCGGCGGGGCTGTTCCTGCCTTCGCGGTCCAGGCGTTCGGACAGTCCTGTTTTGGCAAACACGACGTTGGTTTCAATACCGGTTTTGTCGGTAAAGGCCGTTAACAAGGGGTCGATGAGGTATGCCTGACGGTAGGAATAGACGTTCACCGCCTCATCTGCGTTCACGCTCATGGGCAGAAGGGAAAGGGCTAGCAGAGTGCCTGCGGCGCGCTTGAATGACATGGAATCTCCATTTTCGGGTTTTGACGTCATTGCCACGTCAACGGGAATCTATAGGCTGTAACATTAAACAAAAACTATTCTCATTACAATTCGCAAAGGTGTCAATGGTCTGTGCCAAAAAATTCAATTTTGTGAGAAGGGTGCTATCTTCACGTTATTGAATGGATCAAACGTAAGGGTTACCTCCCCATGACTGAGGCAGATCGTAGAGAACATTTAAGAACAGCGCTGAATGCCAAGGTCAGCGTGAGTCTCCGGGAGCAGCCTCTGGGCATTTATTCAACCCGTGACATCTCCGATGGTGGCATTTTTGTGATCCTTGAAGACGATGCCGCGCTGGCAATCGGGGATCGGGTGCAGGTCCAGGTTCAGGGCATGCCTGGATCAGCGCCAGTATTGGACATGGTGGTGGTTCGCAAAACCATTGATGGTTTTGGCCTGCAATTCGATGAGGCATGAGCTTTTCACGGTCTCGACGGCAACTCCGGGAGGCGTTTTTTCGTCTTATCCTGCCTGTTGGCGTGAAACGCCGACCTCCGAAATGCTGAGTGGCGCACAGTAAATGTGTAAGAAATCTCACACAGTGTGGGAAGAATCTCGCAGAACCGTAGTTTACTGCCTCGTGATAGACTGAGTGGTAGAATATTCGGTTATGCTTCCACTGAAGACCGGCAACTGAAGATTACCTGCGCCGGTTTAGCAAAAGACAACGCATTTGCATGAGGTGCCCTATGGGCGTTAGCCAGCAGAAAATACAGGTCCATGATCTTCAGACGGGGATGTTCATTTCAAGCCTGGACCGACCCTGGCATCAGACGCCTTTTCCCATCCAGGGGTTCTACGTTCGCTCCCAGGACGATGTCAAAGCCCTGGCGTCGCATTGCCGTTGGGTGACCATTGACGTTTTGGAAGTGCGTAGCGCGACTGAGGCAGAGCAAGGCTCGCCAGCCACGTTTCCCCGGAAAAAGGATTCCGCTCAGCGTGAAAACACGTTGCAGCTGCCTCCGTTAAATATCAGGGAGGCCGTGCAGTATCGCGAAACGAGCCCGCTGAAAAAGGAACTGAAAACCAGTGTGAAGTTGCTCAGCGATATAGAAACTGCGCGCGCGGGCATTGTTCATTCAATCACAACAGGGGGATTTCCCGACCTTCGCCCGCTTTCCCGGGTCTCCCGTCAAATGGCCAGCAGTGTTATCCGCAACCCCAATGCCATGCTCTGGTTGACACGTCTCAAGCAGCATGACGATCACACCTATCAGCACGCGCTGAATACCTCCATATTGGCTTTGGTCTGCGGCCGGCATCTGGGCTTGCAGGAAGAGCTGCTGCAACATCTGGCGATGGGGTGCCTGTTGGCTCACATCGGAAAGGCGGATCTGCCCGCAGACCTGCTGGCCAATGAGGATCGCCTAGACGCAGAGGCCTTTGCGGTTTACAAAACCTACGTCACTAAAGGCGCCAGCAAGCTGGAGGAGGCGGGCTTGCCGCGGCCGGTGGTAAGTACAGTCCGAGGCCACCGTGAACGCCATAACGGCACCGGTTTTCCGGCGGGGGTGTGTGGCGACAAAATCCCGCTGCTGGCCAAGATCGCGGGTCTGGTGGGTCACTATGAAACCCTGATAGGCCCGCGTCCCGGGCAGACGCCGCTCTCGCCTGCGGAAGCGGTCAGTCAGTTGTACGATCAACGTAATATCTCGTTCCAGGAGGATCTGGTTGAGCAGTTTATTCAGTCAGTGGGCACTTATCCGACAGGCACCCTGGTAGCGCTGAGCAACGGCCAGCGTGGAGTAGTGGTATCCCAGGCGCCCTCACGAAGGCTCTGGCCACGTGTGATGCTGATGACCGACAAAGATTGCCGGCCGTTGCGTTCGGCCAGCGTACTCAACCTTGCTGAATACAATGAAGACAAGTCTGCCGGGGAGTCACTGCACATAGAGTCATGCCTGCCTTTTGGGACGGAAGGCCTCAATCCCGAGCATTATGATGTCACCGGCGGGGAGTCCCGCTGGAGCCTCAGGAAGCTGGTCGGTGCCTGAAGACCCGGGGAGCCCCGGCTGGCTCCTTTTGCAGCGACATTAATCGGCTCCCGGTCCTGTTTTCCTGGCCGCTGTGCGAACCAAGCCTTGATTTTTGTCGGTTTCCCCACATATAGAGTCCCTTATATATGCAACTGTCCGTGTGGCGGGAAAAACTGCTGATAAGGAACCCATGACCAACGCATTACAGATTGAAAACCTTGTCAAAACCTACGATGACGGAATGCAGGCCCTTAAAGGCGTTGATCTTGACGTGAAAGAAGGCGACTTTTTTGCGTTGCTCGGCCCCAACGGAGCCGGCAAGTCGACCATACTGGGCATTGTCTGCTCCCTGGTTAACAAGACGTCCGGCAAGGTCCGGGTCTTCGGCCACGACATCGATACCGATATCTCCGCCGCCAAACTTAATCTGGGTGTAGTACCGCAGGAGCTGAACTTTAACCAGTTTGAAAAGGTCTTCGACATAGTCACAACCCAGGCGGGTTACTACGGTATACCGATTAAAAAGGCACGGGTCTCCGCCGAGCGCTATCTTCGCGAGCTTGGCCTCTGGCACAAGCGTGACAGCCCCGCCCGAAGTCTGTCAGGTGGCATGAAGCGGCGCTTGATGATTGCCCGGGCCCTGGTGCATGAGCCCAAACTGCTGATTCTCGACGAACCCACCGCTGGTGTTGATATCGAACTTAGGCGTTCAATGTGGACTTTTCTTGAGGAAATCAATCGCCAGGGCGTCACCATTATCCTGACGACCCATTACCTCGAAGAAGCCGAAGCGCTCTGCCGTAACATTGCCATCATCGATCACGGCCGCATCGTCAAGCACACCAGCAAGAAAGCGTTGCTGCAGCAGCTAAGCATGGAAACGTTCGTTCTTGATACAGAGCGACCGCTGCAAGAGCCGCCAAAACTGAACGGCTTCACGACTCAGATTGATAATGAAGGCGCCCTGGAAGTGGAAGTCGAGAAAAGCCAGGGCTTGAATGAGGTGTTCGTCGAGCTTGAGCGCCAGAACATCAAGGTTCTGAGCATGCGAACCAAGGCCAATCGGCTGGAAGAGCTGTTTCTCAGGCTGGTTGAGGAAAACAATCCGGACGAGCGCCGGTCAGAAGAGCAGGTGGCGTCATGACGCCCCAGGCCCTGCTTGTCGCCTTCAATACCATCGTGATCCGTGAGATCCGGCGGTTCACCCGTATCTGGCCACAGACGCTGCTGCCGCCGGCGGTCACGATGACACTGTACTTTGTCATTTTCGGCAATCTGATTGGCGCGCGCATTGGCGAGATGGATGGCTTCGAGTATATGTCGTTCATCGTGCCCGGGCTGATCATGATGGCAGTGATCACCAGTTCCTATGCCAACGTGGTGTCTTCGTTCTTCGGTATGAAATTCCAGCGCAGTATAGAAGAACTGCTGGTCTCCCCGGTGCCCAACTGGGTGATTCTGCTTGGTTATGTGGCCGGTGGTATGGCGCGAGGGCTGGGCGTGGGCTTGATCGTCACCCTGCTGTCACTGGCTTTCACCCGACTGCAGATTCATAATCTGCCGGTGGTTGTACTGACTGTGTTTCTGA
The DNA here is from genome assembly GCA_018334495.1 of Oleiphilaceae bacterium. Lineage (GTDB taxonomy): Bacteria > Pseudomonadota > Gammaproteobacteria > Pseudomonadales > Oleiphilaceae > Marinobacter. The sequence goes on along the minus strand of JAGXLV010000078.1, from coordinate 5,549 downwards.
CGTCCGCGCTATTCTCCGTGGCCGGTTTTATTAACGCCATGCTGGCCACCAAGTTTGACGATATCTCGATTGTGCCCACCTTCATTCTGACACCGCTGACGTACCTGGGCGGAGTCTTTTACTCCATTCAGCTGCTGCCGGATTTCTGGCGGGCGGTGTCGATGCTTAATCCAATCCTGTATATGGTCAACGCGTTTCGCTACGGTATCCTTGGCGCCTCGGACGTGAATGTCTGGATCGCGCTGGCGATGATTTTTGTGTTTATCTCGGCCCTGTCCTGGCTGGCGCTACGTTTGTTGAAGCGCGGCAAAGGCATCCGACATTGATAGTTATCAGGAGCTTTGAATGTCCCTGAACGATGCTCCGCTGGGCAAAACCAGCGCCTATCCCGATCAGTACGATGCCAGCCTGCTGTTTCCGGTGCCCCGCGACGATAACCGCCGGCGCATTGGTTTTCAGGACGGTCGTTGGCCCTGGTTCGGCGAGGATCTCTGGCAGGCCTGGGAAATTTCCTGGTTGCGCAGTAACGGTGTGCCGGCGGTGGCCTGGGCCGAGATTCGTGTGCCGGCGGCATCGGCTTCCCTGGTCGAATCCAAGTCCTTGAAGCTGTATCTGAACTCCTTTAACCAGACCCTGTTCTCTTCCCCGGAACAGGTGATCGCGACTATTGAGCAGGATCTGTCCAGTGCAACAGGGGCGGTGGTTCATGTGGCCTTCCGGGATGTGGATCATGGCATGATGGTTCCGGGGCGGCCGGACGGGTTTCAACTGGTCGATAATGAGCCGGTGGATTCGGTGGGGTATGAGTATTGCCCTGAGCAGCTGCAGACTTCGTCGGATCAGGTCAGCGAAAAGCTGTGTTCACACTTGCTCAAGAGTAATTGCCCGGTAACCGGGCAGCCCGACTGGGGCTCGCTATTGGTCGAGTACACCGGACCGGCCATTTCAAAAACCGGGCTGCTGAAATACGTGGTGGGCTTTCGTCAGCAACAGGATTTTCACGAACATTGTGTCGAAACCATTTTTTCGGACATTATGCGCCAGTGCCGGCCCAGCGCCCTGGCCGTCACTGCCCGTTATACCCGCCGTGGAGGGCTCGACATCAACCCCTGGCGCAGTACCGGCGTCGGTGCCGCGCCGCAAGGTCGGCTGGTGAGGCAGTAATGACAATTTTGCATTCGAGTAACCGGGAGTGTTCATGACCGCGATAATAGACGCCATCCTGAACCGGGCCTCCGAATCTCGCCTGACAACACCGGCGCCGGATCCGGAACTGCTGGACAGGGTATTCAGTTGCGCCGCCAGGGCGCCGGATCACGCCCTGCTCAGACCCTGGCGTTATCTGGTTATCGAAGGCGGGGGGCTCGACGCGCTGGGAGAGTTGTTCGCCAGTGCGGCGGACGATCCAGCTGAGCCATTGGCGGGCGATAAAGACAAACTCAGGCGAATGCCGCTGAGGGCACCCATGATCATAGTCGGTATCTGTAGCCCTAAGTTGCATCCGAAAGTGCCGGAGATCGAGCAGGTCATGTCGTCGGCGGTCGGGCTTGGTTATATTGCCCTGGCGCTGGAGTCCGCGGGCTTCGGTGCCATGTGGCGCACCGGTGCCGTGGCTTATCATCCGGTCATCCGGCAGGGCCTTGGGCTGAATGACTGTGAGCGGATATCAGGGTTTCTTTATGTGGGTTCCGTCGAATCACCAAAACCGGCCGTTCCAAGACCTGCTCCCGACGACTTCGTTGCGCGCTGGCCTGGTTGACGGGCGGGTTACTCGGTTTCCTTCAAGACCAGGTCGACAAGTCTGTGAACGATGGGTGACACCAGGAATATAGCGGGGAAGGCAATCACGAACGCAAAAAGCCATGCGTTTAACCAAACCGACAGGATATTGTTCACCCAGCCTACGTTATAAAGGCTGATAACCAGCGACATAATGCAGGACATGATTAACGACATAAAAAACGAAAACACGATTCTGTGATATTTCTGATTAATCATGCTGTCGAGCCCCGGGAATGGGCTGACACAAAGTGCACTCTTCCTGATTTATCGTTGCGCCTCCCGCTTCAACATAACGAAGCTTATGTCTGGCGCTGCCGCGATTTGATGACACAGAGAATTTCCGGTCGCGGCGCGATGGCGAGGTGTCCGCGGATTCTTTTGTATCTTCGAAAACGTTCATGGTGCAGTTGTCCCTCATCCTGGTTGAGTACAGAGCTTAGAGGCCATTTGCCATAGATCCAATCCGCATTTGCCGAAGCTATCGGCAGGATCCGTCTGTTTCGGGAAATACCGGTCTATGCCGGCCGCGAAGTGTTCACGAATGCGCTCTGGCGAGTAGAACCAGTGCCCCGGCGGGGCAAGGGCGTCACCGATGAAAGCGCCCCAAAGAGCATTTTCAATGCACCGGGCAACCGGGTCGGTCATTTTCCTGCTCCTTCGGTGCCCAGGTTCTGTTAACCAGTGTCTCAATATTCGTCAGGGTCGCAGGGGCATCGGTTATACGCGCCAGCCAGCTCAGAGGGATTCCGCGCTCACCACCCACACCGTGCATTGCCGCCATGGCCGGCCCGATGAGCCAGGCCCGGCCGCAGGAGTCGCCGCCGCAGAGGATATTGGCGCGAACCGCTTCGGTAAAACTCTCGGCATGGCTCAGTATGTGAAAGATCACCGGCATGGCCTCGTGCAGATAGCAGGTGCGGCCAAAGTCGTCGCCAGCGCCAGGACCATCCATAAAGGCGCCGGACCGGGCTCTGTTGAGATTTTCCGGGTCGGGTGCTTCGGGAGTGGCGGCGTCCAGGGCTTCTGACAGGGAGTTACCCTGAAAAAGATGATCCAGAAGTCTGGCCGCACACCTTGCCCAGGCTACGGCTTCGTCGTTGTGATTGGTCACCCGCACAGCGGCCTCGGTGACCTCCATCAGCTTGTCGCTGCCGTAATAGCTGGCCACAAGTGGTGGCAGTTTGGAGATTGCCGGCAGTTGCATGTCATCGGCCCCTGTTTCCGGCAGCAGGTGACGGTCGATGGTTTCGGCCAGGTAAACGCCCGCTTCCTGTACCTTGGGTTCCGGGTAGGTAACGCTGATCGCCCGACGGATCGGAGCAGCCAGTTGATCACCGCTCAGGCGCCGGGTGTAGGGCAAAACCTTCTGCACCAGCACTCGCTTCTGTTTGTCGGTGAGGTCTGCCGTGGTGGTTGATTGCGCCTGCTCAATGGCTTTGTGTTCGACGCTGTTCAGGTTGTTCAGGGTCACGCGGGTGGGGTTGTCGATATAGCCTTGCCATTGACCGCCGGGGCCGAAGAAAGCCCGGAAGCGCCGCTGGTAATCGCGGACATCCAGGGCACCTTCACTGGCCAGCAGGCTGTCGCTCAGCACCCCTGTGGCTGCGCCGTAGTGACTGATATCGCCGGACTGTTTGCCGTCATGAGCAAAGTAGCCGAATCCGCCTTTGAAATAGTCGGCCCTGGGCGGCAGGAATTCCGGTGACTGGCCGCCAACCTCAAGGATGCGTTGACTGTCATACAGCCAGTGCAGCCCGAGGCTGGCCGCATCCGCGACCCAGCCGCCGGCAAGGGCGGCAATCATCGCGGTTTTTCTGTCGGAAGGTACTTTGCGGGTCATTGGACATCCTCGTGGTTCAGGCTCAGAATTCGAGATCGATAAAATTGCTTGCGGCTCTGCGCAGGAGCTCCTTTTCGGTTATTCCAGAATCGACGATACTTTCTTCCCACTGCTTGCGTCCATTCTGCGCCGCTGATTTATGGAACAACAGAAGCTGGCCATCAACAATCTTGAAATTTGTCGGGTCAATGCCAGCCTGACGTCCCTGCGCCAGATTATAAGGGCAGCTCCGTGGAAAGGAGGGCGCAAAGGCTGAAGGGTTGGCATCGAAAGTATTCTTCTCGGCGGCACTGGTAAACCAATACACGGCCCCCTGGTAGGTGCTCTGATAGTCTCTGGAGCCTTTCTCTGGGTGGCCTTGCTCATAATAGGAAACAGGGCTGTACCCCTCCAGGGCGGGCTGCCCCTGGACAACCTCCGTATCGGCGGCATGAACCGTCAAAGTTGGGATAAGTATTAGCACTGTGACGATGGCTGCCGTTAGTCTTGCGGAGTATTTCATCATTCGAGTTCTCCAGTGATGGGTGCCCGGAAGTGATTGCCTGGGTATGCATGCATTACACTTGATACAGACAGCCGCCGGAGCCTGCTGTTACAGAATGAGTGAGGGGATATTTTGCGGTTGTCGGTGTAACAAAATCGACACCTGCGAATCCGGTGCAGCCCGTCCGCAGCGTCCTCAAAAGTCCTGTTGACGCTCCTCCGGTCGCCAAGGCTCTGCGTGCCCTAACGCCAACTGCGCGATGTTGCCTGATGCCAGTCAGCGGCCCAGTCATCCGGGGCGCAGTCCGCATGCTTTAGGCACCCTTCTTCAATACAAGGGTAAAGCTGCGCATAGTTCATAACATGGCCTTCACTGACCCGGCGATTAATATCCGTAGAATCCAGTTCCTTTATTTGATCCTTGCCCAGGATGCTGAGCAACTCGGCGAGGGTTTCCAGGGAGGAGTGGTGGTAGTTCGCAACCCGCATGCCTTTGTCGGTTACATTGAGCTGTTTGTAACGGGCGGGATTCTGGGTGGTGATGCCGGTCGGGCATTTGTCCGTATTGCAGCTGCGGGACTGGATGCAGCCCAGCGCCAACATCATGCCGCGGGCCGAATTTACGGTATCGGCGCCGAGAACCATCAGTCGCAGCATGTGAAATGCAGAAAAGGTCTTGCCTGAGGCGATAATTCTGATTTTATCGCGAACACCGATCCCCCGCAGCGCATTGTGCACAAAGTGCAGGCCTTCGCGCAGCGGCATGCCCACCGAATTTGTCAGTTCCACCGGGGCGGCTCCAGTGCCGCCTTCGCCACCGTCTACGGTAACGAAATCCGGCAGCAGGCCAGTTTCCAGAATGGCTTTACAGACGCCGAGGAATTCCCGTCGGTTCCCGGGACAGAACTTGAAGCCCACCGGTTTGCCCCCCGAAAGTTTTCGAAGTTGAGCAACGAACTGCAGCAGTTCCAATGGGTTGGCGAAGGCGGAGTGCCCGGGGGGTGATAATACGTCCTTTCCCATGGGCACCATGCGGATACGTGCAATTTCTTCGGTAAGCTTGGCGGCTGGCAGTACGCTGCCATGTCCGGGCTTGGCGCCCTGCGACACTTTGATCTCAATCATCCTGACCACGTCGCGGCGGGCCTGTTCGGCGAACAGATCCGGGTCAAAGTCTCCCTCAGGTGTGCGGCACCCAAAATAACCGGTTCCGATCTGCCAGACCAGATCACCACCGTACTCAAGGTGCCATTCGCTGATTCCACCCTCGCCGGTGTTATGGGCGAAATTTCCGAGTTTGGCACCGCGATTGAGTGCCATTATGGCATTGCGGCTCAGGGCGCCGTAACTCATGGCAGAAATGTTCAAAGGGGAGGCTTCATAAGGCCTGGTGCATTCCGGACCACCAAACGTAACGCAAAGATCAACCGGGAGGCATTCCTCT
>JAGXLV010000146.1 GCA_018334495.1 Oleiphilaceae bacterium | reverse complement strand
ATGAACTTGCGGTGGGCCTTTGTTAGACTCACGCTTCGTTGATTTCCTCCCGGAGAGCGCTCCCCGCTGTATGACAGATTCTCCTCCCGATTCGTTTTTGCGTCCCGTCAAGGTGATTCTGCTGTTGCTGGTCGGGGGTCTGGTGTACCTGGTTGCGTTAATGGCCACACTGCCTGCCGGTTGGTTGTGGCAGCAGGTTGAACCCCGGGTCGAGCTGCCCCCCGGCGTTTCTGTCGACCGGGTAACCGGCAGCCTGTGGCAGGGTACGGCGACACTGGCGGTGGTTGATCGTAAGGTCGAGGCTGGCTGGCAGGTCCATTCGCCATCGTTTGCCAACCGGGCTCTGCCGTTGAGCTTTTCGATCGCCTCCGCGTCGTCGTCAGTCAGTGGGGGGCTGCAGGTCGGCTGGTCCGGCGAAACCGCCGTGAACGCCGATGGTCGAATCCGGGTTGCTGATTTTGAGAGAGAAATCCGACAGGCCGGTGGCGCCATGCTGGCGGGGGATATCGTGATCGACCGTCTGGACCTCAAGTTTACGCAGGCCGCTTTATTGAACGCCGAAGGGCTTGCGCGTTGGGCCGGTGGCGAGGTGAGCTGGCCTATGGCTGGCAGCACCGAAAGGGCCGATTTTCCTCCGATGGAAGCGAGAGTGAACGGCGATGACCAGGGGCTGGCCCTGACAATTACCCAGGCCGGGCAAGCGGCGCCGGTCGCGGAAACCGACATATTGGCCAACGGCATGATGGATTTAAAGGTCTATAAGCGTCTCGTGGACCTCGCGGGTCAACCCTGGTCCGGCGCTGCCCAGCCTGGTGATGTTGTTTTCCGGGTACGGCAACCGTTATTGCCGGACGGTACCTGATGATGGCGGCGACTTCTCTTGGGCCGCGAGTGGCTCGCTGGCTGGCAAACCTGTTGCTCATTTGCCTGGTCATTTACCTGGCGGTGTCAATGGCCCGGGTGACCTGGCTGATTGTCTGGCCGGAGCAGCCCGGTCAAGTGGGTGGGTCGTCCGGGTTGTCGTCCACCACGGATAATGCCCGCGTCAGCTTGTCGGCGTTTGAACTGTTCGGCTCACGTCCCAGCGACGAACCCCTGGCCGAAGTCGTGCGCCAATCCGCCCAGGAAACCAATCTCAGGCTGCGCCTGGAGGGCGTGATGGTCTCGGAGCAAGCCGAACTCTCGGGTGCTATAGTTGCAGGATCGGACGGCGTCACGGCACACTACAAAATTGGCGAGGTTCTGCCGGGCAATGTAGAGTTAGTGGAGGTTGAGCCGGGTCGTATTCTGATAAAACGCAACGGCCAATTTGAGACCCTGACTTTTGAAGATAGCGAATCCGAAGACCTGGTCAGCGAACAGGCAGTGACCGGTTCATCGTCACCGGACGATTTTGTTGATCAGGCCAGTGCGCGGCTCGCATCCGAGGGTGTCGGAGCCCTTGAGTCCGTCGGCCTGCGCCCTAACCGGGACGGTATGGGGTATGAGTTTGATGGTTCCAACCCGATGCTTAAATCACTTAATCTGCAGGAAGGTGACGTGATAACGGCCATTAATGGCCAAACCCTCGGTAATCTGGAGCAGGATCGGCAATTACTTGAAACCTGGCGCTCCCAAAGCCAGATAGAGATAGAAATTGAACGTGGCGGTGCGCGCTTCACAGTGAGCTATGCGCTACCTCAATAATTTTAAAAACACCATCGGAAATTTCGATACAGGACGCCCCGTTGCATGATTAATGTGAAATCCCCCTTCCTGAGAGTACTGCTGCTTGCCCTTCTGATGCCGCTTGCGGCCATGGCCCAGGAACGGCAGAACGGCGAGCCAACCTGGCGCCTCAACCTCAAGGATGCGGATATACGGGCCTTTGTTACCCAGGTTGCGGACATCACCGGTTACAGTTTCGTGGTGGACCCGAGAGTGAAGGGCAAGGTGACGGTTCTGTCCAGTGCCCCCATGAACAAGGATGAAATCTACGACTTGTTTCTGGCGGTGCTTCAGGTGCATGGCTTCACCGCTATCCCCGGGGAAGAAGTGATCAAGGTAGTACAGCAAGTCGATGCCAAGCAGTCCGCCGAGTCATTGGATCGATTCACGGAAGTGCCCTCCGAGCAACTGATTACCCGTGTCCTCCAGGTCAATAACGCCAACGCCCTTGAACTGGTACCTATATTGCGGCCTCTGGTGGCCAAATATGGCCATCTGGCCGGCGTTGCCGCCGCGAACGCGCTGATTGTCAGCGACCACCTGGCCAATATCAGACGTATCGAGGGCATCGTGAGGGAGCTGGACAGCCCGTCGAAATACGAGGTTGAAGTTATTCAACTGCAGGAGGCCTGGGTGGGTGATATGGTCACCCTGTTGCAGGAACTGGCGCCCGGCGAGCTGGGCCAGGGTGCCGAGAATGCCGCCAGCAAGTTCAGCGTCACCGCGGATGAACGCAGTAACCGGTTGATTCTCAGAGGCGATGAGAGCTTCCGTGAAAAAATGCGGAGTTTAATCCGTAAGCTGGATCAACCCTCGGCAACGGGCGGCGCCACCAAGGTGGTACGCCTGAAACACGCCGATGCCCAGAACCTGACCGATATTCTCAAAGGCGTGATGGGCGAGGCTGAGGACCGGGGCAGTGATGACCGTCCCGGCCGGGCATTTTCCATCTTCGCCGATGAAGGACTGAACGCGTTGGTGATCCGCAGTGAGCCTTCAACGATGCAGGAAGCGGAATCGATTATTGCGCAGCTGGACGTGCGTCGCGCCCAGGTATTGATCGAAGCGGCCATTGTGGAAATCAGCGATGAATTGGGTGAGGACCTTGGCGTCCAGGTGGCGGTCGGCGATCCGTCTGGCGATACCACCCCGGTTGCCGGGTCCAACTTCGGCAACGTGGGCCGCAGCCTGGGCGATGTCCTGGGGGCGATCGTTTCGGAATCGCTCATTGCGCCGGCCACCGGTGGCCTGACGGTCGGGGCGGGCCAGGAAAACGAAGACGGTATCAGCTGGGGCGTCTTGTTGCAGGCGCTGTCCACATCCGTGGCCGCCAATCTGTTGTCCACGCCCAGTATCATCACCCTGGATAACGAAGAGTCCGAGATCATCGTGGGTCAGAATGTGCCGTTTCGGACCGGCCAGACCACCAACACCAGCGCCGGCCTGGAAAACCCCTTCACCACCATCGAGCGCCGGGACATTGGCCTGACCCTGAAAGTGACGCCGAGCATCAGCGCTGATGGCCTGGTGCGGCTGATTGTGGAGCAGACTACCGAGAATGTTGCCGAAAGTATTGCCGATGCCTCGGACATCATCACCAACAAGCGCGAGATCAAGACCACGGTGCTGGCCGACGACGGCGAAACCATCGTTCTCGGCGGCCTGATCACCGATGATTTCCGGATCAACCGCAGCCAGGTGCCTTTGCTTGGCGATATTCCCTACCTGGGGCGCCTGTTCTCGTCTGAATCCGAGACCCGGGTAAAGCGCAATCTCCTGGTCTTTTTACGGCCCACCATCATGCTTGATAAAGGCGATACGGTGGCAGCGACGAATGAGAAATACGAGGGCCTCTGGGAGGTCAA
>JAGXLV010000145.1 GCA_018334495.1 Oleiphilaceae bacterium | reverse complement strand
AGGGATGCTCGTGCTCATGGCTGTCTGGTTGCCACCAATGGCCATTATCCCCGTACACGGCCTCATTCAGCTGGGCTCCAATACGGGCCGTGCGGGGCTCACCTGGCGGCATATTGACTGGCGTGTAATGGCAACCTTTGCACCCGGCGTTCTGGTGGGCGCCGCCCTCGGTGCCTGGCTGCTGGTCGAATTACCGGAGGCCCTCTGGCAACTTACGATCAGCCTTTTTGTACTTTACCTGTGCTGGGGCCCGGCGTTACCGAAGAAGAGCTTCGGCCAGGCCGGCATTTTTTTCGCGTCCTGCGTCACCAGCTTCCTGAGTCTGTTTGTCGGTGCGACAGGGCCGCTGGTAGCGGCCTTTATCAAGCAACTTCATAAGGACCGATTCGCCACCGTGGCCACCTTCGCCACCGCTATGGTGCTGCAACATGCACCCAAGGCGCTGATTTTCAGCCTGGCGGGCTTTATGTTTCAGGAGTGGGCGGTGTTTGTGATCGCCATGATTGCCTGCGGCTTTGCTGGAACCTGGCTGGGTCTGCGATTGCTTGATCGCCTCAGCAACCGCCATTTTCACGCCCTTTTCCGGCTCGCGCTGACCCTGCTCGCGTTCTGGCTCTTGTGGCAGGCCATTCAATCCGTTCAAGTCTGAAAACGGTGCCGGCGCCATTCGTCCAGCAAGGCATTGCAGGCCAGGGCACTTAAAATGATACCGCCTCCCACAAAACTCAGCGGTGGCGGCACCTCCGCCAGAAAAACCCAGACCAGAAAAGTGCCTATAACGGTTTCCAGCAACAACAGCAGACTGACTTCGGCCGCAGGCAGATAACGCGGACCGGTCTGGATCAACGTTGTGGCTGCCGGCAAAAAACCCAGGCACAGAAGCAAAATCAGGCTCATATCCTGCCAGCCCGGCCAACGCGCACCGCCGAGCGAGGCCGACACGACAGCGGTGCCAATCGCCCCGATCACCAGCATCACACTCATGTCCACGCCGGATCGTGATCGCGCAACCGCGAGGTTGGAGGCCAGCCCGAAAGCGGCCAGCCCTGCCATCACCAGACCCAGAGGCTCGCCCTTGCCCATTTCACCCACCGCCATCAGGGTAGCGCCGCTAACGCAGACCAGAATCACAAGCCAAGTGCGCAGTGGCAGGCTCTCCTTCCAGATCAACCAGGCGAGCACGGCCGCAATGACCGGGGCGGTGTTGAGGATCACCAGGACATTACCCGCGGCGGTGTATTTGACGCCGGTTACAAAGCCCACCGTGCTGACACTGAAAGCCAGGGCGCAATAGAGACCCGGCCAGCCGCAGCGGATCATCTCACTCGGCAACCGCCGGCCATAGCGCCAGCTGTTGATGACCATGAAACCAATGGCCAATAAAAGTCCCCGCCAGAACAGGAATACCAGTGGCGATACATCGGTGCTTTTTACCAGCAGGGAATCCGGAGACAGCAGCAGGACGCCCAGGCCCGCAATGACGAAACCGGTGCGGCGATGGCGACGAAGCTCTGCCGCAGCGCCAGGCCCTGTCAAGCTTCACGCTCGGTCGCCGCGCTGATTGTTGCAGCTGCTTTCGCACAATCCAGGGTGACTGTGGCTCCACTGGAAAAATAAAAGTATTTTAAAAGCATCTTAATAAACCGCTCTGGTATTATGGAACAATAATCGTTATCATTTTGCCTTATATTGCTAATGGAGGCGATTCTGTGCCTGAATCATCCCTTTCCACTCCGAACGCCAGCCTGCTGGGCCCGTTGCAGCCATTAATCGACATGGGCGGCCCGGTCATGCTGGTGCTGATCGCTCTTGGCGTCGCCGGGCTGGTCACCTTTATCTATCTGATCCTCAGCGGAGCTTTGTTTGCGCCGCGATTCAGCTCCGACATTAGTAAAGCGATTGCCGGCTGGCAACAGCAACCCGATCAACGCTGGCCGGAACAGCTCGCCGGAACCCGAAGCTGGTGGGCCCGAATCAATCCATTGCGCCCCCTGGCCATTTTCGCGATGAACGCCTGCCTGGACCGTAAACACCCGACAAGCATCCGGGAAGAACTGGCCTGCCGCAGCCACAAAATACTGCAGCCCTTCGAGGCGCCGCTGAAGATCATTGAAGTCATCGCCGCGCTCGCCCCTCTACTCGGTCTCCTGGGCACTGTGATGGGTATGATGCAGGCATTCAGCGCCATGTCCGCGGCCGAAGGTCAGGCCAGCGCCAGTCAGCTCAGTGGTGGCATCTATGAAGCCTTGACCACCACCGCCGCAGGCCTGGTACTGGCGATCCCTTTTGCCGCCATCGCCGCCTGGACCGAATTCCGTTTGCGTCGTCTTAACACGCAGCTCAATGACGCCCTGGTTCGCATTATAACGACCGACCTGCCGGCGTCCGACGCGCAAAACCCAGAGAAAGAGGCACCGGCTGTCCGAATCCCAGCCGGCACAGAAAGCGTCGATACGCCGACACAAAAAGCCCGTATGGCTTATGCAGCTGATTAACCCCCGGCCGGCGCGACCGATGCCGATCCGGCTGACGCCGCTGATTGACGTGGTTTTCATACTGCTGGTTTTCTTCATGCTGACCACACATCTGGCGCCGACCGACCATTTGAACCTGGAAAACACGACCGCCAAAGCGGCCAGTGTCACCGGTCAGCCCCTGCCTGAAGTCACGCTGACCACGACCGGCGAGCTGCAGTGGCAGGGACAGCTCTGGACCCCGAAGGCCTTGGCTGGCGGTCTTTCCCAACAGGGCCTAGACAAGGTCAATCTGGTGAGCGGAGGCGAGGTGGAATTAGCGAAATTTACCGGCGCCCTGGGAACCCTGAGCGCCGCCGGTATCGAAGCCCGCTGGAAGCGAACCCCGCCGCCCGCCGGAGAACGCTAAACCATGCCGGAACTCACGCCCCCGACTCCCGGCAGTGGCAAGACCCTCATGGAACGGGTCGAAGACAGCCTGCTGCCCCTGATCAACCTGGTCTTTTTGCTTTTGATGTTTTTCCTCATGGTCGGTCAGGTGACTGAAACCACCTTGCCGCAATTACCGGGAATGGCGGGTAAGGATCGCCCCGAACCACCACGGCCCGATCTGGTCGTAGAGGCATCGGGAACCTGGGTGGCTGATGGCCAGACCCTGACTGCCGACACCCTCGCCAAGGCGCTGCCGAAGCCTCAGGACAAACCCCTGCGCGTGGCCGCAGATCAGACCGTCACCATGACCGAGCTCGAAACTCTGTTCCAGCAACTGGAAGAGCTGGGCCATACTGACATCCTGCTGTTGACGGAGCCTGTGCCATGACGGCTCAAGCGCGCTGGTTACTGATTCTGGTTGCATTTGTGCTCACCGTTCTGTTTTTGGCGGCGGCGCTGCCCGCTGTGCCCCTGCCCAAACAGGCCACCGGTGATGCCACCCAGACAGCGCAGGCAACCATCAGGGTAAAGCTGGCCGAGAACAGGGCCGAACCCAAGCCCGAGGCAAAACCGGAAGCGGCTCCGCCAGAGCCGGAACCAGAGCCAGAGCCAGAGCCAGAGCCAGAGCCAGAGCCAGAGCCAGAGCCAGAGCCAGAGCCAGAGCCAGAGCCAGA
>JAGXLV010000014.1 GCA_018334495.1 Oleiphilaceae bacterium | reverse complement strand
CCGGCTCCGGCAAGAACCAGCAGGGGGCCTTCAATATAGCGAACGGCGTCGCGCTGATGGGGGTTGAGTTGGGTCACGAACGATGGCTCTTCTCAAAAAATAGGAGGTTGATTCTACATCAGAGTGCTGTCGCTGTGCCCGGTGTCCCGGCTGGTTAATTCGCAGTGGGTTCGCTTGCCTGCAGCAATAAGGCGCTGTACCTTTGCGCTTTGACTTGCGGAGGTGCGGGCTTTTTGCCTTTTCCGGCGCCTCCCTGACAGCATGAAAGATGAGGTTGCATGAACAGTATCGCCAGTCGTATTGCCCAGGAACTGGGCGTCCGGGAAGAACAGGTTACAGCGACCGTCGGGATGCTGGATGACGGTGCAAGTGTGCCGTTCATTGCCCGTTACCGTAAAGAGGTCACCGGGTCGCTGGATGATAATCAGTTGCGCGCCCTGGAAGAACGCCTGCGGTATCTGCGCGAACTGGAAGACCGGCGCGTCACGGTGATCAGGAGTATTGATGAGCAGGGCAAGATGACCGACGAACTGCGCCAGGACCTCATGGGCGCAGACACCAAAAATCGCCTGGAAGATCTTTACCTGCCCTACAAGCCCCGCCGCCGCACCAAGGCCCAGATCGCGCGGGAGGCGGGCATTGAGCCGCTTGCCGATACGCTTTTCGAGGATCCCGGTCAGAAACCGGAAGCCCTGGCGCCGGCCTACCTCAATCCGGAAGCGGGTTTTGCGGACGCCAAGGCTGTTCTGGAGGGCGCCCGCGCGATTCTGATGGAGCGCTTTGCTGAGGATGCCGCGCTCCTGGGCGAGCTGAGAGATTTTATCTGGCAGGAGGGCCGCCTGACCGTCAGCGTTATTGCCGGCAAGGAGACCGAGGGCGCCAAGTTCCGGGATTACTTCGATCACGTCGAACCGCTGAAAAAAGTGCCCTCCCATCGTGCCCTGGCAATTCTGCGGGGCCGCAACGAAGGTGTGCTGACTTACAGCCTGAAAGTGGGTGACGCCGACGACGACCGACGCCTGCCGCATCCGGCGGAACAACGCATTGCCGCCCGCTGGTCTGTCCGCGACCAGGGCCGCCCCGCCGATTCCTGGCTTGCGGAGGTGGTGCGCTGGACCTGGCGGGTCAAGCTGTCCACCCAGATTGAAACCGACCTGATGGCCCAGGTGCGCGAGGCGGCCGAAACCGAGGCCATCAATGTGTTTGCCGCCAATCTGAAAGACCTGCTTCTGCTCGCCCCCGCTGGCCCGCGCCCGACGCTGGGTCTGGACCCGGGCCTGAGAACAGGCGTGAAAGTCGCTATTATTGACGGCACCGGCCAGGTGGTCGGCCACGGTGGCATTTTTCCCCATGCGCCCAGAAACCAGTGGGACCAGGCCATTGAGCAACTGGCCCGCTGGAGCCGGGAATACAAGATTGAGCTGGTTGCCATCGGTAACGGTACGGCCTCCCGCGAGACCGAAAAACTCGTCGCTGATTTGATTAAGCGCCACCCCGAGCTGAATCTTGCCCGCATTGTGGTGAGCGAGTCCGGCGCGTCGATCTACTCGGCGTCGGAATTCGCCTCCCGGGAACTGCCCGATCTGGACGTTACCATTCGTGGTGCCGTCTCCATCGCGCGTCGCCTGCAAGATCCGCTGGCGGAGATGGTCAAAATTGAGCCCAAATCCATCGGGGTGGGGCAGTACCAGCACGATGTGTCCCAGGTTCAGCTCGCGCGCAGCCTGGATGCGGTGGTGGAGGATTGCGTTAACGCCGTGGGCGTGGATTTGAATACCGCCTCCATTCCTCTGTTGGCCCGCGTGTCGGGTCTGAATCAGACCACTGCCGGTAATATTGTCGATTTCCGCAATCGCAACGGCGTTTTCCGCAGTCGCAAACAGTTGCTGGAGGTCACCCGTCTGGGCGCCAAAACCTTTGAGTTGGCCGCCGGCTTCCTGCGCATCGCCGAGGGCGAGAACCCACTGGACCGCTCGTCGGTTCACCCGGAAGCCTATGGCGTGGTGGCGGCCATCGCCGCCGGTAGCGACCGCAAAGTCGCCCAGATCATCGGGGACGCCGGTTTTCTTCGCTCGCTGAATCCGAAGGATTATGTGACCGAACAATTCGGTTTGCCGACGATCAAAGACATACTCGCGGAACTGGAAAAGCCGGGTCGTGACCCGCGTCCCGAATTTCGCTTCGCGACCTTCCAGGAAGGCGTGGAAACCCTGAAAGATCTGGAGCCGGGCATGACCCTTGAGGGGTCGGTGACCAACGTGACCAATTTCGGCGCCTTCGTCGACATCGGGGTGCACCAGGACGGCCTCGTGCATATCTCGGCCTTGTCTCACACCTTTGTGAAAGACCCTCGCGAAGTGGTCAAGGCTGGTGATATTGTCAAGGTTAAAGTCATGGAGGTGGACATTCCGCGCAAGCGCATTGCCCTGACCATGCGCCTGGACGACCAGCCCGCTGCACCTGATGGCGGCGGGGCGGAACCTGGGCAGCCAGGGGCCCGACGTCCGGATAATCGCCGTAAAACCTCGTCGCCCGGCAAAGGCGCGGCACCAAAAGGCGGTTCTGACCGTACCAAGTCGGCCCCTCAGGGTGCCATGGCGGGGGCATTGGCCGACGCGCTGGCATCCGCCCGCAAAGACAAACGTTAATGCCTGGCCAATAGCCTGTTAGCATTAGTCCCTGGCGCCGGCATCAAAAGCCGGCCGTATTACACAGGAGCCGTTCATGGGCGCATCCCGCCAACAACTGTTTTACCGGTTTTCGTCACAGCAGTGGGACGGATTTCTCAAAGGTATTGAGAAAGAGGGGCTGCGCGTTGATCAGAACGGCTTCATCGCCCAGACGCCCCATCCGGCAGGCCTGGGCTCGGCGCTGACCAACCCGCGCATCACGACCGATTATTCGGAATCGCTGCTGGAGCTGATCACGCCGGTTTGTCGCAGCACGGCGGAGCTCTTGACGTCCCTGCGGGACATTCACCGTTACGTGCAGTCGCATCTGGGCGAAGAGCTCTTCTGGCCCGCCAGTATGCCCTGTCGGCTGGATGGCGATGCCAGTATTCCCATTGCGCGATACGGCAGTTCCAACATTGGCAAGCTCAAGTATGTTTACCGCAAGGGGCTGGCCGTGCGCTATGGCCGGATGATGCAGAGCATTGCCGGCGCCCACTACAATCTGTCGCTACCGGACAGTTTCTGGCGTTTGTGGCAAGAGGCACTGGAGGATGGCCAGAGCCTTCAGGATTTCAAATCCGAGCAGTATTTCTGGCTGATTCGTAACTTCCGGCGTCGCAGCTGGTTGCTGATGCTGTTATTCGGCGCTTCGCCGGCTCTGGATGCCAGTTTTGTCAAGGAGATGCCCCACGACCTCGCCCAGCTCAAGCCCGGCACCTGGCACAGCACCGCCGCCACGTCGCTTCGCATGGGGGACCTGGGCTACCACAACAATGCCCAGGCGGCCCTGAATATTTGCTTTAACGAACTGACGACCTATACCCATACATTGGCCCGGGCAATTCATACGCCCTGGCCGCCCTATGAAGCCATTGGTACCCGGCGCGATGGCGAGTTCATCCAGATCAATACCAACATTCTGCAGATCGAAAACGAATACTACAGCGCCGTTCGACCCAAGCGCACCGCCGAACGGGAAGAGAAACCCATTCAGGCGCTGGAGGCGAGGGGGGTTGAGTACGTTGAGATCCGTTGTCTCGATCTGGACCCCTTCTCGCCCATCGGCGTGACCGAAACCCAGGTGGATTTCCTGGACCTGTTTTTGCTGGATTGCCTGATTTGTGACAGTGCGGTGATCAGCGATGCCGAATGCAACCTGCTGGATCGTAACTACAAGGACGTGATTAATCGCGGCCGTGAGGCGGAACTGGAGTTGTTCCTCGATAATCGTCTGACCCCCGTAAAGACCGCAGCTGACCAGTTGCTTGAGCGTCTGCGGCCGCTGGCCGAGCAACTCGATGGTTTCAATGACGGTAAACGTTACCAGCGTGCCCTTGCGGCCCAGCAGGCCAAGCTTGATGACCCGAGTCATGTGACATCCGCGCGGGTGATCGGCGCCATGTCGGAAAGTGAGCAGGGCCACCTGGAGTGGACCCTGGGGATGGCGCGGCGGCATCAGCAAGAGCTGCGGAGTGACTACCTGGATGATCAGGCCCGTGTCGAATTCGAGGCCATGGCCGAACAATCCGTCATCGATCAGAAGGCCATGGAAGCCGGCGACACCCTGACGTTCGAAGAGTTTCTGGCAAACTACCTGGAATCATAAGGCAGGCAACAGAAAGCCCGGGGGCATTGAAAATGCGCGTTTTTTCAAAGGCTCATCAGCGTTGTACGACAAAGGAGGTGAACAGCACGTCGTCAATTTGAACGTCGGTCTGCTCCTCCTCAAGGACGCTGTTGATGCGCTCCCGGGCCTGCTCGCGAAGCACTCGCTGGCCTTCGTTAGACGTCAGTACATCCAGGTCGGTCTGGTCGCCCAACAGAGTCACCAGCTCATGCCGTAACCGGGGCATGTGCTTTTCAGCGGCTTCCAGGACGGCTGATGAGGCGGTGCGCAAGCTGATTTCCGCTTTGAGGTAGGTCAGTTTGCTGCCGGGTTCACCCACATGGGTCACGAAGGACGGCGTCAGGCTGAGATAGGCTGTGTCTCCCTGCTCTTCAGCCGGTTCTTCAGTGGCTTCCTCCGCCTGGGGTTCATCTGCCGCGTCTTCCTGAGCGAAGGCCAGGGCCGGGCCCAGGAACAGGGCGAAGAACGAGTAAATTAAACATTTGGGCAATGACATCATAAGCTTGCAGTTCACCAGGGTTTGCGGTTTAGTAGTCGCCAGGTCGGCAACAGTGATCGTTAAAGAATAGCAGGCTGAAAGCGGTGGCGCAGTACCGAAAAGTGTAACAGACGAGGTGTGTTCTTGAGCCGAAGATTGATTTTTACGTTGGTTTTTCTTGTGTGTCTCGCCTTGCTGGCCGTGGCTTTTTATATGGAGTACGTCATGGGGCTGGAGCCCTGCCCGCTGTGCTGGCTTCAGCGCTATGCGTTCATGGCGGTGGCGGCCGTCGGCTTGCTCGCAGTCATCCATAATCCTGCCGGCTGGGGCGGCCGTCTGTATGGCCTGATCATGGCTGTGTTTGCAGGTGCGGGCCTGGGCCTGGCCGGACGGCAATTATGGCTGCAAAGTCTGCCGGCGGATCAGGTCCCGGCCTGTGGCCCGTCGGTGGATTACCTTCTCGATGTTATGCCACTGTTCGAGGTATTGAGCATTGCGATGAAAGGCACCGGTGACTGCGCGGAGGTTCTCTGGAGTTTTCTGGGCCTGAGCATTGCCGGTTGGACTGCGGTGTTCTTTGCGCTGATGGCGCTCACCGGCCTGGTTATACTGGCCGGTTATTTTGATCGGCGCCGGCGCCGTTAAAAGCGCCCGGTGTGGCCACGGTTTTCTTGCCGACAGAGTGCGATTGGGGTAACTTTGGCCCTGCCAGAAGAATCTGAAAAGTGATAGTGAGGGCGTTATGCTAGAGAATTATAACAGTGCCAAAGAACGTTGGGGTGGCGTCAGTGCGTTAATCGACGGTTGGCTCAAAGAGCGTCAGCAGTTGATTGTGCGTTATTGCGATCTTACTGGTGCAGATGCTGATCTTGACACGCCCGAAGTGCGCGCGAGGTTCAATCATTTGTGCGAAGTACTGTTGGATTACGTCTCCGCGGGGCATTTTGAGGTGTACGAGCAGCTTATTCGCGAAGCCAAAGAATTTGACGATGGCGGTCTCGAGCTGGTTGCCAGAGTGTACCCGCGCATTGAGCAGACCACGGAAGTGGCATTGGCGTTCAATGATCAGCTGGAGGGGCTTGATGTAGAGGAAAGCGAACTGTCCGGGCTCTTCCAGAGCCTGTCGAAACTGGGCGAAAGCCTGGAGACACGTTTCGAAATGGAAGATTTCCTCATTGAGCATTTGCACAACGCCCATGCTGACGACCTGACGTCTTCAGCATGAGGTTGATGGCAACCCTGAGCAGCGCCGCTGGCTGCCGGGGCCGCCCGGGAATTGCCTGCCTCAGGGATTGATCTTGATCAGTTCCACATCAAACACCAGAGTCTCGTTGGGGCCAATGCCGCGGTTCCCGCCAGGGCCGTAGGCCAGCTTGGATGGAATATACAGTTTGTAGCGGCTGCCTTCGTTCATCAATTGCAAGCCTTCAGTCCAGCCGGGAATGACCTGTGACAGGCCAAATGTCACCGGCTCACCGCGTTCGCGGGAGCTGTCGAATACCTCACCGTTCAGCAACTCGCCGGTGTAATGGACCTTGACTTGATCCTGCGCGTCTGGTTTGGCGCCGTCGCCTTCTTCCACAACTTCGTATTGCAGGCCTGAGTCGGTGGTCATCACATCATCGCGCTCGGCGTTTTCGGCCAGGAAGGCTTCGCCCTCGGTTTTGTTTTTCTGACCCTGCTCACTCGCCTGAGCGGTTTGTTCGGCCTGCTGTCGTTGCTGATAGGCCTGGAGAGCCGCCTGGATTTCCTCGGGTTCCATGCGGGCTTCATCACCGCCGGCGCTGCCATGTCGAATGCCGTCGAGGAACTGTTCCAGCTTAAGGTCTGGCAGGTCGTTACGCATGCGTTCGCCAAGAACCAGGCCCATGCCATAGCTGACTTTTTCGTCGTCAGTCTGGAGGGAGGGTTCCTCAGATGCCAGTGTGCTCAAGGAGGCGCTGCCCAGGATTCCCGTCATGGCCAGGGCGATAAAACGTTTTTTCATGGAAAGGTCCTCTTAGTGTTTCTCAGGAGTTTAGAAAACGAAACGTTAACCGGTTTGATGCTCGGACGCCACTAAAGACAAAGTAATGAAATGAATAAAGCGCGTCGTCCGGGACAATCAGGAGTCTTTGGCTGCGCGTTTGTCATCCAGGGCGAAAGGCGCAGAGTAGGGCGACGCCAGGTCTTTCTCTTCGTCTTCTTCGGTCATGGGCAGGAATGGGCTGTCCGGGAGCGAATCCAAGGCCAGGGCGTCCCAGGAGCCCTGTGTCGGGGGCTGGTCGGCATAGTGCCAGTTGCCATCGGTGTCCTGCCATTTGAAGATCACAGACGGGCCTTCGTTGGGCAGGGGCATGGGGACCTCGCCCTCAAAGTCAGGGAAAGGCGCCTCTGCGGCATTAGCGTCTCTCTGGGCGGTCGTGTCCGGGTCATTGATCCCAAAAAAGATCAATACCAGCAGCAGCCCCAGGGCCGGAAAGGCAAGTCGAACCAACCAGCGCATGATCAATGGGCCATCCCCTGTCGCTGGGCCACAACCTGCATGGTCATCCGGTCGCTGAGTGTGTTGATCAGGTTGCTGGTGTCCGTATCCATTGAGTCAGCGTCGGGCGCCGCGGCCTCAAGGTTTTGTGACATCAGGCGCGCAAGCGTTTGAGTATCAACGGCGGTGTTTGCAAGTCCCCGGGGGAGAAGCGCATAGGCCAGGGCCAGTTCGATGCGCTCGGCCTCCAGTTCAGCCTGCGCCAGAGTCTTGCGAAGCGTTGACACGCAGGGGGTGTCTTTCGGCAGGGCCAGCCGTGTCGCCCTCAGCCGGCTGGTCATCAGGTTACGCCATGCCCGCACATCGGCCGGCTCGTTATAGCAATTCAGCCCGACACTCGCCTGCCAGCTCGCACAAAGAAGCCTTGTTACACTCCAGTCCCGGCTTTGCAGGGCCAGGCATTCTTTGCTGATAGCAGAGTCCCGCCATAGCCTGGCCGCGAATTGCCACAAGGGTGAATCAAGCTGAAGCGAATGTCGCTTCAGTAACTCGGTCGCTGTTTCGGCGCTCTTTGCGGCCTCTTGTTGTATTTCAGCACCCACTTTCATGTTTATCCAGGTGTTTGATTTGGCCGCGAATGACATTCAGGCGGACGTTCGAGCCAGCAATTTAGCGTATGAGCCCTTGGACGATAACAGACGCAGAAGGTTCCCTGCTAGAATAGTCCCTATGCTTTCATTATATGACCTTAGTTTACAACGCGGTGGCGTGTGGTTGCTAGAACACGCCAATCTGACCATTCAGCCGGGCCAGCGGGTCGCCATCGTCGGTGCCAATGGCGTCGGCAAATCCAGTCTGTTTCAATTGCTGCTGGAACAATTGACGCCCGAGCATGGTGGCGTCTCCCTGCCTGGCGGCTGTCGCATCGCCCACATGGCTCAGGAGGTTGCCGCCACCGAGCGCAGTGCGCGGGATTTTGTGCTGGACGGCGACATCGAACTGCGGCGTCTTGAGTACGAACTTGCCCGAGCTGAGACCTCCGGTGACGATCATGGTATGGCCCGGATTCACGGTGAGCTGGACATTCACGATGCCTGGTCGGCGCCGCGCCGGGCGGATGCACTGATACGTGGTCTGGGATTTACCAACGCCGATGCGGAACGGCCAATGGCCTCGTTTTCCGGGGGCTGGCGGATTCGCCTGAATCTGGCGCAGGCGCTGATGCGGCCTTCCGATCTGTTGTTGCTGGACGAGCCCACCAACCACCTGGACCTGGATGCCTGCCTCTGGCTGGAAAATTGGCTGAGTCGCTATTCCGGCACCTTGCTGTTTATTTCCCACGATCGGGATTTCATGGATCGGGTGGCCACTCAGGTGGTGCATTTTGACCAGCATAAGTTGACGCCCTATACCGGTAACTACACCGCCTTTGAAGGGCAGCGTGCCGAACGCCTTGCCCAGCAGCAGGCGGGCTTTGAGCGGCAGCAGGCCCGCATTCAGGAAATTCAGGGTTTTATTGACCGCTTCAAGGCCAAGGCCACTAAGGCCCGGCAGGCCCAGAGCCGGGTCAAGGCGCTGGAGCGCATGGAGCGCATCGCACCGGCCCACATAGATTCGCCTTTCAGCTTTGAGTTCCCGGTCGCGGACAAGGTATCGAACCCTTTGCTGTCCCTGCGCCGAGGTGCAGCCGGCTATGACAATACCGTGTTGTTGGATGGGGTGAATCTGACTTTGCTGCCCGGCAGTCGGATCGGCTTGCTGGGCCCCAACGGGGCTGGCAAATCAACCTTGATGGATGCCCTGCGCGGGGCGGTTCCCCTTATGGCAGGGGAACGCAACACCGGTGAGCATCTGGAAATCGGGTATTTCGCCCAGCATCAGCTGGAATCGCTGGACCTGGATGCCAGCCCTTTTTTGCATTTACAACGATTGTCGCCCGGAGCCTCGGAACAGAAAGTCCGTAACTTTCTGGGCGGATTTGATTTTCGCGGTGATCAGGCGCTGACCCCCATCCGGCAGTTTTCCGGGGGTGAGAAAGCGCGGGTGGCCCTGGCGGTTATAGCCTGGAAAAAGCCGAACCTGTTATTGCTGGATGAGCCCACCAACCACCTTGATCTGGAAATGCGCCAGGCCCTCACCATGGCCCTGCAAGAATTCGAGGGGGCGATCGTGGTGGTGTCCCACGATCGCCACCTGCTGCGCAATACAGTGGATGAGTTTTGGCTGGTCAATGACGGCCGGGTAAGCAGTTACGAAGGCGACCTGGAAGATTACGAAAAGTGGTTGGCGGAGCGGCGCAAGGACGATGGTGAGCCGCCGCGCCGGCAGGAGGCGGGTGCCACGACGCCCCTGCAACATAATGGCGCAGAGCCGGTGGGCGAAAGCGCTGACGACCGCAAGTACCGCAAGCGCGTCGAAGCCGACTTGCGCAAGAAAATCAGCCCGTTTCGCAAGCGCCAGGCAAAGCTCGAAGCCGCTCTTGACTCGCTTCAAGTCTCCCTGTCGAAGATCGAGGACGCGCTGGGCTCACCGGAAATCTATGAGGAAGCCGGTAAAGCCGATCTTCGCGACTTGCTGGATCAACAGGCGGACCTGAAGCGCCGCATGGCGGATACCGAAGAGGAGTGGTTGACGCTCGTCGAGGAAATTGAGGCCCTCGAGTCCGAGGGCGCTGCAATGAGCTGGGAAGCTTGATCAGGTTTCGATGTTCAATTTGATATCCTGGCGGGCCAGATACTCGCGTTCGTTTTCCAGGTCGGCCAGGGTCAGTGGCCGCTCATCGAGCCAGCCTTTCGGAAAACTTATGGTTAGCGAATCCGGCCCCGGGGTGAGCTTGAAATCCGGTGGTGGCTCCTGGTTGCGCGTGTGCTGAAGCAGAATTGCCAGACGGGTCAGAATGCACAGGTAACGCAGGCGTATAACGTCATTGGCGTCATCAATCCCCTCGAAGATAGCCGGCGTGAACTTGCGGCGATGGCCTCGCACCAGCGTGGCCAGGTCGCGCTGGAATTGCTGGCTGAAGCCGGGCAGGTCTGAATAACGCAACAGATAGGCGCCGTGCTTGTGATACTGGCTGTGAGCAATGGTGAGGCCGATTTCATGCAGGCGGCAAGCCCAGCGCAATACCTCTTCATCAGCATGTTCGCGCAGGTTCCAGGCGTCCGCCACTTGCTCATAGGCCGCCATCGCAGTCTCCTCGACCGCTCTGGCGTGATCCTGGTCGACATGGTAACGCTCCTGCAGGGCCTGGATGGTCCTGTCCCGGACGTCCTCGTGCTGGATGCGCCCGGCAATGTCGTACAGCAGGCCCTCCCGGAGGGCGCCGTCGGTGTAGGCCATGCTTTCTATGCCAAGGGACTCAAACGCCGCCATTAGAATGGCGAAGCCCGCCGGGAAAATGCTCTGACGGTCCGGGCGCACGCCCAATTCCCCCAGTCGTTCGGTTTTGCCCATGTCCACCAGCCGGCTCCGCAATTCCCGCATGGCGTTCAGTGTAATACTGCCATCGGTGATTTTGAGCGCCGCCAGCACGCTTGAAATGGACTTGATCGAGCCTGACGAACCCACTGCGCTCTGCCAGCCCAGGGCGCGAAAGCGATGGCGGATGTTCAAAAGTTCCTGGGCGCCGTGGGTGATGGCCCGGTCCATGTTTTTGCGGCTGATCTTGCCATCAGCGAAGTACTGGTTACGAAATGACACGCAGCCCATATGCAGGCTGTCCAGCTCATGGGGTTCGAAGCGCTGGCCGATAATGAATTCGGTACTGCCGCCGCCGATGTCGATGACCAGCCGGCGACCGCTGTCGTCTGACAGGGTATGGGAAACGCCCAGGTAAATCAGGCGAGCTTCTTCTCGGCCGGCAATGATTTCCACCGGGTAGCCTAATGTTTTTTCCGCCCGCACCAGAAAATCCTGGGCATTGCGGGCCACTCGCAGGGCGTTGGTGCCGACAATCTGAACGCCCTCCGCCGGCATGCCGGCAATGCGTTGGGCAAAGCGTTCGAGGCAGGCCAGGCCGCGCTGCTGGGATTCTTCCGTCAGGTTGTCGTCGGCGTCCAATCCGGCGCCCAGTTGAACTTTTTCACCCATTTTTTCAAGTGTGCGAATTTCGCCATGAACCAGCCTCCCCACGACCATGTGGAAACTGTTGGAGCCCATGTCAATGGCGGCGAGAAGTTCGGGTGAGGGGACATTGGATACAGCCGTCACGTGTCTTGAAATCCTCTGGTCGGGCCTCTTGGATATCAGGGCGCTCGGACGCGCCCTGACGGAATCGGATAGTCATCCGTTAGAAGGCCGGTGGGCTGGGTCAGCTAGAAGGCATGCGCTGACGCTGAACATTAATTTGCACTATAGGCCAAGTGAGGCCTGGTTGTCAGTACGGCGAGCATTATCAGTCCCGCAAGGCCCGTTGCTGACGCCGGACTCCGGGTACGGAGAGTGGGTTCGGCCGTGGCAAATGCCATAAGCCGAGTGGATGAGCCGCTTCACAGACGATGGCGTAATCGCGTAATATGAAATTGTCAGACACTTTATCAGGGCAGGCTTACAGCCGGCTGTTGTTTCAATCAAAAGATTTTACGCGCCCCGTGGCCACTGCTTTGTGGCTGGCGGGAGCCAGAATCAGGGAAATGTAATGAGCGGAAATATTGTAAACGTATCCGATGCGTCCTTCGACGAAGATGTCCTGCAGGCGGACACGCCCGTATTGGTGGATTATTGGGCCGAGTGGTGTGGCCCCTGCAAGATGATCGCCCCGGTCCTGGAGGAAGTTGCCGAAGAGTACGAAGGCAAGCTGAAAGTCTGCAAGCTGAACATCGATGAAAATGACCAAACGCCGCCGAAGTTCAACATCCGCGGCATTCCGACGTTGATGTTGTTCAAGAATGGCAATGTCGATGCCACCAAGGTGGGTGCCTTGTCCAAATCGCAGCTGATTGCATTTCTCGACAGCAATCTCTGATCGGTTAGTGGCCGTGTTGTCTCAAAACCGTTCGTGATGCCGTCACGGACGGTTTTTTTATGGCCAAACCTGTGGCCCGGAGGAGCGCAAAGTTGAGTGCAGCCATTGCGCCGGGCAGGCTGGTTTTACATTTGGCTGTTGCTGTCGTTGGTTAGCCATTTTTCGGCCTGGGTCTGATCGGACGCTTTCTGCTCGACCCAATATTCGCCTTGGGCTGTTATTTCCTTTTTCCAGAAAGGCGCAGAGGTTTTCAGTGCATCCATAATAAACGAGCAGGCGGCGAAAGCGTCGCTGCGATGGCTGCTGCTGATGCCAACAAAGACAATCTGATCCTGAAGGTGCAGACGCCCGACCCGGTGAATGATCCGGGCGGCCTGGATGGTCCAGCGCTCTCGGGCCTCGGTGATCAGCCCTTCCAGTACGCTCTCGGTCATGCCCGGGTAGTGCTCCAGGTAAAGCCCCTGAACTCCCCGCTGGTCACCGAAGTCCCGCACCAGGCCCGTAAAAGTAACAATGGCGCCGGGTCCGTCAGCGCTCCCACGAAGCGCCTGGTATTCCAGGCCGAGGTCAAAATCCGCTTCTTTTACTTCTATCAGGTCAGTCATTGGTGTTTTAGCCTCCTGTTACCGGTGGGAAGAGTGCTACCTCATCCTGATCCTGCAGGGCGGTGGTTGCGCGAACCATGGTCTGGTTGACCGCGATCATGACGGTCGGACCTTCCGTGAGCTGAGCCCAGGCGCTGCCCCGACCTGCCAGCCTGGTCAGAAGGTCAGCCGCGGTCTCACCATCGTCCAGAGTCACAATCAGCCTGTCGGTCTCGAGCGATTCGCGCAGGCGCGCGAAAAATAAAACGTTGACGGTGATCATTGGATGTTTCCCATCGGGTTTGGTCGTGGAGGTTTCACTGCAAACAAGGTTTCGCCTCAGCCTGTCAGATCGGCGAACGAATAAAAGCCGACCGCCTCGCCGGGTTCAAGCGTGCTGTGCTCGGGAATAACCGCCAGGCCGTCGGCCCAGCAGGCGGAACTCAGTATCCCCGAGCTTTGATTGGGGTGGGCGACAACGACTGTTGTGCCATTCCGCGTTTCCAGTCGTGCCCGCATGAATTCCCGGCGTATGGATGCCTTGTCGATCCGGAACCCGGATGGCAGCTGCGTTGGAAGGAGAGCTGAGCGGGTGTTGCCCTGACAGTGCCTGATAAAGGGCGCGCAAAGTATCAGGCTGGTCACCAGAACCGCCGCCGGATTACCCGGCAGACCCAATACCGGTGTTCCGTCGATACTGCCAAACGCCAGCGGCTTGCCGGGCTTGCTCGCCAGTCGCCACAAGGAGAGCTCGCCGGCATCTTCGAGTACGGCACGGATATGGTCTTCTTCGCCAACCGACACCCCGCCACTGGTGATGACCAGGTCGGCCTCGCCGGCAGAGCGTTTCAGCGCCGCCAGGGTAGCTTCACGGCTATCCAGGACAGTATGGCTGGCCACGAGTTCGCAGTCGAGTTGTTGCAACAGCGCTTCCAGTGTAAAACGGTTGGTATTGTAAATCTGCCCCGGCTGCAATGGTTGGCCCGGTTCCGCCAACTCATCGCCGCTGGTCAGCACGGCGACCCGCAGGCGCCGCCATACCGGTGCCTGGGCCAGACCCAGAGAGGCAATCAGGCCCAGCTCCTGGGGGCGCAGCCGCTGGCCCCGGGCCAGGGCTATGCTGCCGGCACTCAGGTCCTGGCCCCGGCGACGTATGTTCTGTCCGGACGTTGGGGTGTCCTGGACAATGACAGCGCCTTCTTCGGTACTGGTGTTTTCCTGCATGATCACCGCGTCGGCGCCGGCGGGTATATTGGCGCCGGTAAAAATCCTTGCGGCGGTGCCCGGCTGCAATGGCTTCGGAGCCTGTCCGGCCGGGATTCGGTCCGAGACCGGCAGGCGCCGGCTGTTGGCGAGGTCCTGACAGCTGACGGCATAACCGTCAACCGCGCTGTTATCGGCGTGGGGCACGTCCTGCCGAACCGGCAGGTCTTCCGCCAGCACACGGCCCAAGGCGTTGCCCAGTGTCGCCGATTCGGCTTCGGAGACAGGTCTGGCGCGCTCAAGGAGGTGCGCCAGGGCGGTGTCAACTGAGGTCAGCGGTGTCGAGCCCATTACCGGGCAGCCTTTGAGCCAATGGGATTGTCCAGTCTTGCCACGGGCTTGTCTGGCTTACGAAGAACCAGCGCGCAAAAATTGCAGGGGTTGTGGCTGCTGTTGAGCTGATGCTTCAGAATGCCTTCCCAGCCCGCGCGGCAGGCCCCGGTAGACCCCGGCAGACAGAAAATGACGGTGTGGTTGGCAAGCCCCCCGAAGGCCCGGGACTGAACGGTGGAGGAGCCGATTTCTTCGACTGAGAGGCGTCGGAACTCCTCGCCGAAACCCTCGATGACTTTATCCAGCAGCGGCGTCACGGCTTCCGGCGTGCTGTCGCGCTCGTTAAAGCCGGTGCCCCCCGTGATCAGGATGCCGTGAATGTCGGGCTCGGCGATCCAACGCGCAATCAGCGCGCGGATGAGATAGATGTCGTCGGGCAAAAGACGTCTCGCGGTCAAGCGATGGCCCTCAGCTAACAGGCTGTCTTCGAGATACTGGCCTGACATATCCTCATCTGCGCCGCGAGTGTCGGACACGGTTAAAAGCGCAAGGTTAAGTGGTTTGATCTGGCTGCTGACTGTCATGTGTCTTGAATACTCCGTGTTGCCGGTGGTAGAAACACCGTGCGGATTTGCCCTGCCAGTATCCCGTGGTGCAAAAGGGAATGGAAGGGCTGGTATTGGCTGGTTTTGTTGCTATAATAGTTGATATTATCGTGCACGTACTTGACATCCGATAATGTCTTAAGGAAAGATCGTCCTGTACGCAAGGCTGATGTTCTTCCGGCCCCTGACCAAAGTGTTCCGCCCGGCGCCCGCCCGACGGTTCCAGTCCCGACTAAAGCTCCGTTTGCACACACGCTCAGGGTGCGCCCCTGTCCATTAAAACCCTGTTTACTTCCATTCCTAATTATCTAACAACTTATGAATCTTACTGAACTTAAGCAGAAATCCGTTCCCGAACTGCTCGACATCGCGCAGGAGATGGGCCTAGACAATTTGGCTCGCTCCCGCAAGCAGGATGTTATTTTTGCAATCCTGAAGCGGCACGCCAAAGGTGGCGAGGACATTTCCGGCGACGGTATCCTGGAAATCCTGCAGGACGGCTTTGGCTTCCTGCGGTCTGCCGACGCTTCCTATCTGGCCGGCCCTGACGATATTTATGTCTCACCCAGCCAGATCCGCCGGTTTAATCTTCGTACCGGCGACACGGTCGCTGGGAAAATTCGCCCGCCCAAAGACGGGGAGCGTTATTTTGCGCTGTTGAAGGTTAATGAAATCAACTTCGACAAACCGGATAACGCCCGCAACAAAATCCTGTTCGAAAACCTTACGCCGCTGTTTCCGGACGAGCGTCTGGGTCTGGAAGCGGGTAATGGCAGCACCGAAGATCTGTCTTCGCGTGTGCTTGACTTGGTGGCACCCACGGGTAAGGGCCAGCGCGGTCTGATCGTATCGCCACCGAAGGCCGGCAAAACCCTGTTGATGCAGGGCATCGCCCAGGCCATCACCCGGAATAATCCTGAATGCCATGTGATGGTGTTGCTCATCGATGAGCGCCCGGAAGAAGTGACGGAGATGCAGCGCACCGTGCGCGGTGAGGTTATCGCCTCCACCTTCGACGAGCCGCCGGCCCGTCACGTTCAGGTCGCTGAAATGGTGATCGAGAAGGCCAAGCGCCTGGTCGAGCACAAGAAAGACGTGGTTATCCTGTTGGATTCCATTACCCGCCTGGCGCGCGCCTACAATACGGTTATTCCATCATCAGGCAAGGTTCTGACGGGTGGTGTGGACGCCCATGCCCTGGAAAAGCCCAAGCGCTTTTTCGGTGCCGCCCGTAATGTTGAGGAAGGCGGCAGCCTGACCATCCTGGCCACAGCCCTGGTGGATACCGGTTCGAAAATGGACGAGGTTATCTATGAAGAGTTCAAGGGCACCGGCAACATGGAGATCCACCTGGACCGCAAGATAGCGGAGAAACGGGTGTACCCGGCCATCAACATTCGCCGGTCCGGCACACGCCGTGAAGACCTGCTGATGGCGGAGGCCGATATACAGCGTGTCTGGATTCTGCGTAAGCTGCTGCATTCCATGGATGATGATACCGCCTCGCTGGAATTCCTCCTCGACAAGCTGCGTGAAACCAAGACCAACGACGAGTTCTTCCAGTCGATGAAACGCCGCTAAGGCGTCCCTCGGAGTGAAAGCGGATTGTTCGGGGCCTGATCGGAGTTCCGGACCGGGCGGGGTGTTTTTAGGCCCCGCCCCCCATCCGCTTTGCCACTTGCTGCGTACACGTCCCCCTGACCACCAAACACAGGGCTCGCCATGAATTACAGCGACTTGCGCGACTTCATCAGTCAGCTTGAGAAAATGGGCGAACTGAAGCGCATCAGCGTGGAAGTTGACCCCTATCTTGAAATGACGGAAATCTGCGACCGCACCCTCAGGGCCGGTGGTCCTGCGCTTCTTTTCGAGAATCCCAAA
This sequence comes from Oleiphilaceae bacterium, assembly GCA_018334495.1. Classification (GTDB taxonomy): domain Bacteria; phylum Pseudomonadota; class Gammaproteobacteria; order Pseudomonadales; family Oleiphilaceae; genus Marinobacter. The sequence continues at coordinate 32,695 of JAGXLV010000014.1, read as the reverse complement.
GGCTATCAGATGCCGGTGCTGGCGAACCTGTTCGGCACCCCCAAACGGGTGGCCCTGGGCATGGGGCAGGACGATGTGGAAAGCCTGCGGGACGTGGGCAAGCTGTTAGCCTTTCTGAAAGAACCCGATCCCCCGAAAGGTTTTCGCGACGCTCTGGAGATGTTTCCGGTATTCCGCAAGGTCATGAAGATGAGCCCCAAAGTGCTCAGGTCCGCGCCCTGTCAGGATGTGATCATCGACAAGGCCGATGTGGATCTGGGCAAGATTCCCATCCAGCATTGCTGGCCCGGCGATGCCGGGCCTCTGGTGACCTGGCCCCTGGTGATTACCCGGGGCCCCCATAAGGAACGCCAGAACCTGGGCATCTACCGTCAGCAGTTGATCGGTAAGAACCGGCTCATCATGCGCTGGCTGAGCCATCGCGGCGGCGCCCTGGATTTTCTGGAATGGCAGCAGGCCCATCCTGGCGAGCCCTTTCCCATCGCGGTGGCGCTGGGTGCAGACCCGGCAACCATACTGGGCGCGGTAACGCCGGTACCGGATTCGCTGTCCGAATATGCCTTCGCGGGTTTGTTGCGGGGCGAACGCACCGAGCTGGTCAAGGCCGGTTTGAGCGATCTGCAGGTCCCGGCCAGTGCTGAAATCGTGCTGGAGGGCTTTATTTATCCTGATGATACCGCCCCTGAAGGACCCTTTGGCGACCACACCGGCTATTACAACGAGATCGAGCATTTCCCGGTATTTACCGTGGAGCGCATAAGCCATCGTCACAAACCGATTTATCACAGCACCTACACCGGCCGGCCACCGGATGAACCGGCGATTCTCGGTGTGGCGCTCAATGAAGTCTTTGTGCCTATCCTGCAAAAGCAGTTTCCGGAAATCGTCGATTTTTACCTGCCGCCGGAAGGCTGTTCTTACCGGGTCGCCATAGTGACCATGAAGAAACAGTATCCGGGCCATGCCAAACGGGTAATGATGGGGGTCTGGTCGTTTCTGCGCCAGTTCATGTACACCAAGTTTGTGATTGTGACCGACGACGACGTCAATGCCCGGGACTGGAAAGATGTGATCTGGGCCATGACCACGCGGATGGACCCGAGCCGGGACACCACATTGGTGGAAAGTACGCCCATCGATTACCTGGATTTTGCTTCGCCGGTAGCCGGGTTAGGCTCCAAAATGGGTCTGGACGCCACTAACAAGTGGCCGGGGGAGACTGATCGGGAATGGGGTACGCCGATCACCATGAGCAAGGACGTGAAGCGGCGAGTTGATGACCTCTGGGATCAGCTGGGTATTGAAAACCCGACCCAGTAGGGCGGCAGGTCAGATTGCTGACCGACAATACCGGCCCTGGAGCAGCCGCAAGCGCGAAAAATACCCGATGCCGGCCACCGGATGCTTTGTTGCACCGGTGGCCGGCCCTGTTGAATTGGAGATTGAGGCCGTTATGGCAGCTGGCGAGAACGCACCAAACACTTTTCAGGCCAAGGTGGTGGACCTGAGGTCTATTAGCCACGATGTATACCGGGTGGAGCTTGAGTTACCGCGCCGGCGTGAGCTCGAATTTCATGCCGGCCAGTACCTTGCCGTTATCCTTCCGGGGGCGGGGCCTTGTTATTTCTCCATCGCCAGTAGCCCCGATCAGGAGCATCTTGAGCTTCATATCCAGGCGACCCCGGAATGGGTCTCGGCCCAGCGCGTGATTGATGCGCTTGAGTCCGGACACTTGGTTACACTTCAGTTGCCCAATGGCAAAGCCTGCCTGGCAGCCGTGCCTGAAAAGCCGCTGGTGCTGGTGGCGGCGGGCACCGGGTTTGCCCAGATGAAAAGTATCCTGGATTACCTGCAGGCCACCAACTTCAGCGAGCGGGTCACCCTTTATTGGGGGGTCAGGCGTCCTGAGGATATGTACTTGCGCGCCATGGCCGATCAGTGGCAGGCGCAATGGTCCCAGTTCACGTTTGTACCTGTGGTAGGTGACAGCGAAGACAATGACTGGTCCGGCCATCATGACCAGTTGGTTCGTCGCGTGGTGCGTTCTCGCAGCGACTGGACCCGGGTCGCCGTGATTGCCAGCGGATCGCCCACCATGGTGTATACCTTGATGGATGCTTTGCTTGAGGCCGGGCTGCCGCCTGAGGCGTTTTATTCCGATGTGCTGGAATACGCGCCCCGGGCCGGCTAGCCGGGTTAAGCCCGGGGCAGGGTCAGGCGCGGGGCATGGGCAGCTCCGGCAGGCCGGTATCGGTCACCAGACCTTGCATGAGCAGCTTGACGCTGGGTTCGGCATCGCTCATGTGAGCGTTGAGGCGGCTGAGCTCGGCCAGGGCCTCGCGGCTGCGGCGCAGTTTTAGGCTGGTCTCAAAATATTCCCGGGCCTTGCCCCAGAGCTCGTTGCGCAGGCTTAAACGGCCCAGTGCCAGCAACAGTTCGGGGTTGTTCGGGCTTTCCTTCAACCAGCGCTCGGCGGCAAGCAGTTGCTCAGCCGGTTTGTCGCTTTTCAAGCGACCGTACAGGTTGATCAGTTCGTCGCTCCAGAGTCCCGGTAAAACCTTGCGTACCAGGGCCTCTGCCTGGGTTTCATCGCCCAGATCCGCCAGCAGATGAGCGTAGACCCGAACAATCTCTTCATCTTTGCGCAGGCGGGGCGGCAGCTCATCCCAGAGCTTCGTCAGGGGCTCCAGGGTCTGACCACCAGCGGACTGACGGCGGCATTCATCCGCCGCCCGCTCGAGAAGCTTGCGCCAGGTTGTGCGCTCGAGTTCGTCGAATTCCTTGGGGTCCAGCAGATCGCGCTTGCGCAGTTCCGGCAGCAGGCGGGACAGCTCACGCCAGTCCTCCAGCTTCACATAGACGGTTTTGAGCAGTTTGAGCACAAACGGGTGTTGCGGCGCTTTCTTGCGCAGGCGAACCAATGTGGCAAGGGCCTGTTCCAGCCGGTTGCCCGCCAGTTGAAGTTGGGCCTGGGTAATGCCCACCGCCATGTCGGAGCCGGGGGTGCTTTCATAAGCCTTGCGCAAGAGCTCGTCTACGGCATCATGGTCGCCACATTCGAACGCCGCCTGAGCGGCCGCGAGGTAATTGATCAGTGGCGTATCGGCTTTGTCTGCAGAGGCCTCAAGTTGCCGGCGAGCGTGCGGCCAGTTGCCCTCGGCCAGTGCTAACAGCCCGCGCGTGGTCCGGCGCCGTGCCCGTCGTTCCCGGCCTCGTGCCAGCCAGCCGCTCATTACGCTGGTGCTGCTGGCAAAGCGCCGCACCAGTCCGATCACCAGGACAATCGCCATTACCAGCACAATAATCGCGCCCAGACCTACCCAGAAATTGGTTTCCAGCAGGTAATGGCCAAGACTGATGCGAACGTAGCCCAGATCGTACTGCATGCCCAGGCTGAGGCCGACACCGATCAGCAGGGCGATCAATATGATAATCAATAAGCGGATCATGATTCGGCTTCCTGATCATCGGTACCGGTGTTGTTGTCGCCATCCTCGCTGTTCGAGCGACCCGCAAGCCTGGCTTTGAGCAACTCCAATGACTTGCTGATGTCCGGCAGTTCCGGATCAATTGCCTTACCTTGCAATTCCTCCAGCGTGTCTTGCAGTGCCTGCACACGGCTGTTGCTGTCGTCATACCAGTGCGACAGGGTGTCACGGGCTTTTGCCAGGGCGCGCTCGTAAACCGTCTGATCCTGCCGCAAAAGCGCCAGCTCGGCCTCTTCCAGCATGAGTTGAAGGTTAAGCTGGACGTAACCGCTTTGCTCGGGCGAAAGCAGGGGTTTCACCGGCTCATCCAGGCGGCGCACGACCACCACGTCGCCGAGCGTTTCTTTGGCCTGGTGCCAGGCTCGTTGCAGGAATTGTTTGGCGGAATCCGCACCATCGCTGTCGGTCTTCCCGGCCGGCAACGGCGGGCGCTGTTCGCCGACCAGGGCGCTGTCCGTTAATTGCTGAATGCCCTCAATGGCCGCTTCCAGTTGCAGATAGAGTCCGGTGCGGTCCACGCCGGCAATGCTCTTGAGGGCCATGATGTCCCGCGCCAGTTGCTGGCGTACCGGGTAAGCCCCGACGTCATCAGTCTCATTCAGGACGTCGTCCGCTTCCTGCAACGCTGCCAGGGCGCCCTTGAAGTCTTTCTCGATCTGCAGGCGCTGGTTGGCAATTCGTATCAGGTATTCCGCTTCCGCCAGCAGCCAGTCCGTTCGTGTGCGACTACCAGCCTCCAGCATTTCACGCGCATTGTGGTCAATCTGGCGTTGGTGGGCGGCGATGGTTTCACGCTGTTCCGTCAGCCGGTTTTCCAGGGTCTGCAGGCGCTGAGCCAGGCGGTCATTGGTCTGAGTGAGGTTGCCATCCAGTCGTTCCGTGGTCTGACTGACGCGATTGACCGTCTCCTGCAACGACTGTTGCTCCTGCCAGTTGGTCCAACTCCAGAATGCCAGTGCCAGCGCCAGCAGCAGAGCCAGGAGTGCGATCAGCCAGACGGGCCAGAGGCGGACGCTGGGGGTGTCAGGGTGATTTTCGACCTTGGTGGGCAGATTCTTGTTTGAGTCAGTCACGGTTGTCCTTAACTGGGCTGTGGATTAGATCGATGGTTTCCGGTCGCGGCGGCCCAGATGGCTGGCAATGCCAGCGGCGATGGCATCATCAGTCAGATTGGCCGGCAGACACAGATTGTGAAAGCCGCACCGGCGGGCTTCTTGCGCGACACGTTCAACCGGCACGACCAACAGTCGCTGCTTTAAATTATGGTCGTTATTTTCTCCCAGCGCGATGAGATTGTTCAATGTTTCCCCGGAAAGCGCGACAACGGCGTCCGGGTTGAAGGTGACCAGTTGCGATTCCACGTCCGCGGCTGCAAGTGCCGGGGGCTGTCGCCGGTACAATATCAGCCGACTGACGGCGGCCCCTCTTTCCTTGAGCGTATCATGAATTAATTCCCGCCCGCGCTCGCCTTGTGCGAGCAACACGCGTTCGCCGGACGGTGATTTGAGCGTCGGCAACGCCAGCAGGTGTTCGCTACTGAATCCCTCCCTCGGGACTTGCGGGCTCAGCCCTGCCGCTTCAAAGACCGCCGCCGTGCCGGCCCCGACCCCGTACCAGTACAGATCAGTGGGAAACTGAGGCCACCAGGCATCGATACGGGCCAGCAGTAGCCGAGCGGCATGGGGGCTCACGGCAACCACGTGCCGGAACAGGTCCAGATCCTGAATCAGGGTCCGCTGGGCCAGATTTTCGGGTATGTCGATGCGCTCCAGTAACGGCAGTACACGGACGTCAGCGCCAGCGCCTTCAAGATATTGCGCCAGACGCTGGGCTTCCGGCTCCGGCCGGCACACCAGTATGCGGCGGCCTGACAGGGGCAAATCAGGTCGGCGTATGGCCATAAATTTCCGCCAGAACCCGGCCCGCGCCCAGAGCAAGCAGGTCTTCCGCCAGTTCCCGGCCCAGCCTCTCGCCTTCGGCCCGGGGCGCAAGGCCTTCAACGCGGAAAATTTCGCTACCGTCTACCGCCCCCACCAAGCCGCGCAGCCAAAGAGTGTCGTCTGGTTGAAGCAGGGCATAGCCGGCGATCGGTACCTGGCAGCCGCCGTCGAGGCGACGGTTCAGTGCGCGCTCGGCGGTCACCCGATCCCACGAATCTATGTGGTTCAGGGGCTCAAGCAGGCCCACCAGCTCCCGGTCGGAGAGCCGGCACTCAATGCCCAGGGCACCCTGGCCCACGGCGGGCAGTGAAATAGTGTCCGGAATGCAGTAGCGGATACGCTCGTGGAAACCAAGGCGTTTGAGTCCTGAGCTGGCCAGTACAATGGCATCGAATGTGCCGGCATCCAGTTTGCTCAGCCGGGTGTTGACGCTGCCCCTCAGGGTGTGGATCTGAAGGTCCGGCCGGTAGGCCCGCAACTGGCACTCCCGGCGCATGCTGGCCGTGCCGACAACAGAGCCTCTGGGCAGGTCGTCGACCTTGTCGTAATGATTGCTGACAAAGGCATCGGTTGGGTCTTCGCGTTCGCAAATCGCCACCAGGCCCAGACCTTCGGGCAGGTTCATGGGCACGTCCTTCATGGAGTGCACCGCCAGATCCGCCCGGCCGTCCATCATGGCTTCTTCCAGCTCCTTGACGAACAGCCCCTTGCCGCCAATCTTGGCCAGGGGCACGTCCAGAATCTTGTCGCCCTGGGTTTTGATGCCGATCAGCTCAACGCTGACGTGGCTGTGCATGCGCTCAAGCTCAGCCTTGATAAATTCGGCCTGCCAAAGGGCGAGGGCACTGTTACGGGTTGCAATTCGGAGTGTTCGTTTTGCCATGTTCACTTACGCTGCCAAGTTGAAATGATTTGAAATAGAGAGACTGGTAAGACTAACGCGTGACGATAAAAAAGTCCCGTCAGTGTTCAGGCCTGGCTTAATCGGTTGCGCACGTCGGTGGCATGGCGCCGGCTTACGGCCAATTCGGTGTCCTGATTGCCCAATTGGATTCGGTAATGGCCGTCTTTCCCCCGGTACAGGGCGGTGATGTGGTGGGCACCCACCAGGGTCTGGCGGTGTATCCGCAGAAGCAGTTCCGGATAGTTTTGCTCCAGTTCTTTCAGCGTGAAGTCGGTGACAGTTTCACCCCGGTCGTGGTGGATGGTGACGCATTTATGGTCAGCTGCGCAGTACAAAATAGCGTGCAGGTCGATCATCTCGGTACCGCGATGAGTGCGGGCCACCAGCCGGTTTTGTGTGCCGCTGGCACCGGTTTGCACTGCTTGCAATTGCACCCGGTTGACCCGGCCTGCGTTGGCCAGAGCTTCGGCCAGGGCCTCTCTCCGAACGGGTTTGAGCAGGTAAGCCACAGCCTGGACGTCAAAGGCGTTGATGGCGTAGTGATCGAAGGCCGTGCAGAAAATGATGGCCGGCGGGTGTGTCATGTCGTTAAGCTTTTCGGCGACGGCCAGACCATCCCGGCCGGGCATGCGGATATCCAATAGCACAATGTCGGGGTGCTGCTCGGCGACAAGGCGCAAGGCGGCATCACCATCGCCGGCTTCACCGCAGATCCTGTAGTCGGGTAGCTCGTCCACGAGCCGGCGCAAGCGCTCGCGGGCCAGCGGTTCGTCATCGGCGATCAGCAGGCTTTGTTTTCTTATGGTGTCATTCATGACGCGAAGTCCCTGTTGCAGCCTGAAGTCAGCAATGGCCTCCAGGGCAATCGCACTGTAACAGTATAGATGTCGCCCTGTTGGCTGTGCTTGAGTATGGCGGATTCTCCGAAAAGGACCCGCAACCTGGCCTGGATATTGTCCAGGGCCATCCGGTTGCCACAATGGTGCTTTTGGTCCTGTTCCGGGCGCGGATTCTGCACCATAAAGTAAACCGCCGAGCCCTGGCGATGTCCTTTGATAATGATGGTTCCGCCCTGCGCACGGGGTTGAATGCCATGGTAAATGGCATTTTCAATCAAGGGCTGCAGGGTCAGAGGTGGGATCCCCTGTGCTTCAAGCTCATCGGCGATAGCCCAGTCTACGACCAGGCGCTCGCCCAGGCGTAACTGCTCAATCATCAGATAGCGTCGGCACAGCGCCAGTTCTTCGGCCAGGGTGGTTAAACGGTTTTGGTTTTTGAGGCTGGCCCGAAACAGTTCCGACAGGTCCAGTACCGCCTCCTCGGCCTGATCAGGCCGACTGACAATGAGACTGGCAATGGTGTTCATGCTGTTGAACAAAAAGTGCGGGTGAATCCTGGCCTGCAAGGCGGTCAGGCGGGCCTGCATCTCTGCCTGGCGTTGCTGCTGCCACTGGTTTTGCAGATAGAAATAACGTAACACCATCAATGTCACGATAAGCGCGAGTAAAAGGTTTTTGCCGATCCCTTGCCAACTGGTTGCAGCGTCTGCCGAGAGTACCTTCTGGGAAATCAGGCTGAGCAGCAGTACCAGCAGTGCAACGATTAGGGCAATTGCGACGGTGGCGCGGGATACCCCCAGACGCTCCAGCCTATGACGCAAGGCGCATACCAGGGCCGCGCTGCCCAGCACTGTCCATTGCGTAAAGAGAGATAGCAGGCCCAGGTAACTCCATTCAATAAGCACCCCCTCGGCGCGGATCATGGATGCCAGAAGCACCAGCAGCTCGCTGGTGAGAACCAGCATGAACACGGCCCGTGCCCGACAGAGGTCGGGCACGAAGAAATGACTGTTGACTGGCTCGCCAGCGGTACCGGCAATGCGGCGTTTTTTAAGGGCACCCGTGGTCATGCAGGTGAAGCTCCGTCAGAGAGTGTTACAATGCCCGCCTCATTTCATTCAGGCCCGGCATGGTTTTTTTAACTGTAGTTGATGGCGGGCCGTTAGCAGGAAAGATACACCATGACTGATCAGAACAAGAGCGCCGACAAGCTATGGGGCGGTCGGTTCAGCGAGCCGACGGATGCATTTGTGGAACGGTTCACGGCATCCGTCGGGTTTGATCAGCGACTTTACCATCATGACATCACCGGGTCTGTCGCCCATGCCACCATGCTGGCCGAGGTCGGTGTGCTCACCGTTGACGAGAAAAACCAGATACTGGCCGGGCTGCAAGAAGTCAGGGCCGAGATTGAAAGCGGCGCCTTCCATTGGTCCATCAGCCTGGAAGATGTTCACATGAACATCGAGGCCAGTTTGACCGACCGCATTGGTATCACGGGTAAAAAACTGCACACCGGGCGCAGTCGCAACGACCAGGTGGCCACGGATATCCGCCTTTACCTGCGCGACGAAATTGACGTCATTGCCGATGAGCTGGCTCGTCTTCAGCTGGGCCTGCTGGATCTGGCTGAGCGTGATGCCGCGACCATTATGCCCGGTTTTACCCATCTGCAGACGGCCCAGCCGGTGACCTTCGGTCACCATCTGCTGGCCTGGTATGAAATGCTGGTGCGTGACGCCGAGCGCCTGCAGGACTGCCGCAAACGGGTCAATGTCATGCCCCTCGGTGCGGCCGCGCTGGCCGGCACCACTTACCCCATCGACCGGCAGATGACGGCCCGCTTGCTCGGTTTCGACCGGGCCAGCGAAAATTCGCTGGATTCGGTCAGTGATCGGGATTTTGCCATCGAATTCTGCAGTTTCGCCGCTTTGCTGATGACACACCTGTCGCGCTTCAGCGAAGAACTGGTGCTCTGGACCTCGGCGCAGTTCGATTTTATTGATTTGCCGGATCGGTTCTGTACGGGGTCCTCTATCATGCCGCAAAAGAAAAACCCGGATGTGCCGGAACTGGTGCGAGGCAAGACCGGTCGGGTGAATGGTCATTTGATCAGCCTTTTGACCCTGATGAAGGGCCAGCCACTGGCCTACAACAAGGACAACCAGGAAGACAAGGAACCGCTTTTTGATACGGTCGACACGGTCAAAGGTTGCTTGAGGGCGTACGCCGACATGGTGCCGGCGATTCACGCCAAGGCCGATAACATGCGTATCGCCGCGAAGCGGGGCTTTTCCACCGCCACCGACCTGGCGGATTATCTGGTAAAAAAAGGTGCCGCCTTTCGCGATGCCCATGAAATTGTCGGCAAGGCCGTGGCTTTCGGTGTGGCCGAAGGCCGGGATCTTTCCGACATGACGCTGTCTGAGCTAACCCAGTTCTCGGATATGATCGGTGAGGATGTGTTTGATGTCCTGACCCTGGAGGGGTCGGTCCAGGCCCGGGATCACCAGGGCGGCACGGCGCCGGATCAAGTGCGTGCTGCCGCGGTTCGGGCGCGAGCAAAGCTAAGGCAATAAGCCCCTGTGGCACGGACAAAGCAGCGCTCTTTGCAAAAAGATGCAAAAAAAACCGGTCGGGCTCCAGCGCCGTCTCCTGGCGTCATTCAAGGCGCTTTTGGCCATGTCATGGCGGTGAGCTTTTTGTACAGCTTGTTCGGGCCGAACTATGATAATAAAAAGAACGGATTGACCCATCCACCGGAGTTGCCGTGATCGCCCATGCTCCCCCGATAGCCCTCGACTTTGACGAAGGCATTGATCGCAAAACCCTGAGCCGGCTTCGTGATCGGTTCTGTCAGGTTAATGCGGCCCGCTGGCAGAGAGCCCGTTCCGCTCTGAATTACCGTCAGCAGTCGGTGCTGGATGTCTTGCCGCTGATTTTTCATCTGAATCATCCCTCCTTGCCGGGCTACCTGGATCATGACTGCCCTTTTGGCATAGCGCACTATGAGCCCCGGCAAGACGTTATCAGTGCGGCCCAACGTTTGGCCCGATCCTTTTCGCTGCGGGACTCGGGCAATCGTCGTGCCGACATTGAAGCACTGTTTTTAATGGGTAGCCCCGGCTCCCTGGGCCATTCGGTTGCCAGCGACCTGGACGTCTGGCTGTGCCACCGGCCCGGCTTGGCGGAAGCCGGCATTCAGCGTCTTGAGCGCAAGGCCGCCAAAGTGTCCGAATGGGCCGGCAATCTGGGTCTTGAGGTCCATGTATTTGTCTTTTGCGCGGATGAATTCCGGCAGGGGCGTCAGCGCGCAGAGGTTAACGGCGAGAATTGTGGCAGTGCGCAGCACTTTCTGTTGCTGGATGAGTTTTACCGTACCGGCATCCATTTGGGGGGCTGTTATCCGCTCTGGTGGTTGATTCCGGAAGAGCATGAAAAAGATTATCAGGCTCGGGCGCGACAATTGATCGACTGCCGTTTTATCCGCGGTGGTGACTACGTCGATTTCGGCCCCGTGCCGGCTATTCCCACCGACGAATTCCTCGGCGCCGGTGTCTGGCAGCTCTACAAAGGCATTGATTCACCCTGGAAATCGTTGCTGAAACTTCTGCTTATCGAATGTTATGCCCGCGACGCTGATCACGGCATTCTGTCGCTGGCCTTCAAGGCCGCAATCTACGCCGGCGAAATCGATCCTGATCAACTGGATCCTTATGTGCTTTTGTACAGACGCCTTGAGCAGTGGCTGTACCAGGTGGGGGCACCGGAGCGTCTGGAGCTGGTTCGTCGAGCGCTTTATTTAAAAGCCGGACTGCCTTTGAGCCGGGCTGAAGCTGCTGGTGCGCGTTGGCAGGGCCGGTTGCTGCACAGGCTGGTTGCCGACTGGGGCTGGAGTGAGGCGACCTTGCGAGAGCTCGATGAGCGCAATGGCTGGCGCGCGGAAGAGGTGCTGATCATGCGTCGCACGATAGTCCGTGAACTGAATCATAGCTATCGTTTTTTAGCCCGTTTGGCGCGCGCTTACGGGAGCCATGCGGCGATCAGCGGGACCGATATGAGCCTGTTGGGTCGCAAGCTTTGCGCGGCCTTTCAGCGCAAGGCCGGCAAGATCGAGTTAATCAATCCCAACATTGCGCCTTCCCTGGCCGAAGAGAACCTGGCCTTTTGTCATCAGTCGACCCAGGCGCTGGCCGATAAGGGCGAGGGCTGGCTTTTATACCGGGATTTGGAAACGTCCACCGATACCCTCTGGCAGCCGGTTATCAGGCGCTCAAGCAATCTTGCCGATTTGCTCGTCTGGTGCCATTGCAACGGGTTATTGACCCGGGCCACCCGGCTTAACGTGCAAGCCGGCCGCCGGGCTCTGAGTGTTGCTGAGTTACGCGAGCTGATGGATGTGCTCGGCCAGAAGCTGCCAGTGCCGCTCTTGCCCGCCAGCCGGGAAGAGCTTCTGGAGGCAGCCCGGATGCTGAAAACCGTGCTGTTCGTCAATGTCGCGCTTGATCCCCAGGCTCATCTGACCGAACAGGGTCTGCATAAATTGAGCTCAAGGCATGATTGCCTGGGTTTCAGTGGCGGTCGCGAAAATCTGGTTCATACCATCGACCAGGTTACTCTGAGCAGTTGGAATGAAGTCAGTCTGCAGCATTATGGCACTGGCGACACCCTGGTGCAGTGCCTCAAGAATCACCTGGCCGCGGTGGTGCAGGCGCCTGATCGGTTGCCCGACTTGATGGTGCACAGTTTCGGCAGCCATGGCGGTGCCATTGCGCGCCGGGTTCGGGAGCTGTTCCAGGACGTTCAGCATTATTTTTTCGCAGCAGGTTCGGGCCCTCATTCGCTGCGGTATGTGATTGAAATGGATCGCCGCTTTTTTGTTCTTCAGTTCAGTGATGGTCAGCCAGGCTTTGTGGGCCTGGCGAGCAAGGTCGCCCTCGATGGCTATTTGTTGAAGCCGCAAGCGGACTACGTGCCGGTCGTGTTTGACCGCTACGCCCTGCTGGCGGATCCGGCCCTCAGGGCAGTGTGCCATGCCAGCCAGCCGGATAATGTGCAGCTGGTCTACAGAATTCAGGGTGAGTGCGTCAAATTCTGGGTCGTGGATGAGCGCGGTTCGATCTTTTCCTGGCAGCAGCCCTATGCGAATCGGCAGCACCTGTTTGCGCCCCTGCTGAAGTTTTTCGAAAACCTTCTTGAGCGCCGACAGCTGCGTCACAGTTCCGGGCTGGGCGGCAACAGTGCCAGACTGCTGTGCTATGAGATGGTCATGCGGGAGGGCGCATGGCTTACCGAGCGCCGATTGTTGACGGTAGAGAATGCGCCGTTGGAAGGCATGGATGTGCAGGCCGTTGGGGTGCAGGGAGGTGAGGGCGAGCTGAGGTTTGATGTTTTTTGCGGCGATCAAGAGTTCACTGTTCTCGAATACGGGGATCAGTTGATCTCGGCGGCGGCGCACTATATCCAATCCCGGCGGCAACCTGGCGAATCTTATCCGGTCTACCTGACGGATGTGCACCTGCCCCATGATCTGGACCCCCAGGCCTACCAACAGGATCTGCAGACCACGCAATACCTTCAATACCGTTACCAGCTCGAACTGGCGCTGAACAACGGCCTGGGTGGCACCTCGGGCTGAAAGGCTGTGGCTGATCTCATCCCGAGACTCGGGTATACTTTGCGCTAAATGAATCACGGGGTGTGGCAGAGAATGCGCAGGTTTCAGCTCATGCTTGTTTCGGTTCTGGCAGCCGGCGGTCTGATCGGTTGTGGTCAGAAGGGGCCTCTATACAGGGAGCCACCAGTCCAGGAAGCGCCGGAACAGCAAACGCAGGATCAACAGGACGCTAACGCCGACCGGCAGCAAGGCGATTCCGACTCACGCTGAGCGCCTACTGCCGCGCCCACAGCAACAGGACAACCCATGGACCACTTTAACTACCGTGATGGTCAGCTTTTTGCTGAAGATGTCGCTGTGGCAGACATTGCAGCGCATTACGGGACCCCCGCCTACGTCTATTCCAGGGCGACACTTGAGCGTCATTACCGCGCCTACGACGACGCGCTCGCCGGGCGCCGCCACCTGGTCTGCTATGCGGTCAAGGCGAACAGCAACATTGCCGTGCTGAACGTACTTGTCCGCCTGGGCGCCGGCTTCGATATTGTGTCAGCCGGAGAGCTGGAACGGGTACTGCGGGCCGGTGGTGATCCCGCCCGGGTGGTTTTTTCCGGGGTTGGCAAACAGCCCTGGGAAATGCGTCGCGCTCTGGAAGCAGGCGTCCGGTGTTTCAACGTGGAATCTGACACCGAGCTGGACCGTCTCAACGACGTGGCGGGCGAGTTAGGTGTAAAGGCCCCGGTGTCCCTGCGGGTAAACCCCGACGTGGATGCAGGCACTCATCCTTATATTTCCACCGGCCTGAAAGAAAACAAGTTCGGCATCGATATTGCCGAAGCGCCGGAGGTCTATGGTCGCGCTGCGGCCATGCCCAACCTGGACGTGATCGGTGTCGATTGCCACATAGGCTCCCAGCTCACTTCCATGTCGCCATTTCTCGATGCGCTCGACAGGGTGCTGGCGCTGATTGATCAGCTTTCCAGCCAGGGCATCATCATAAAGCACCTGGACATGGGTGGCGGGTTGGGCGTGACTTATGACCAGGAAAGCCCACCGCAGCCCTCGGATTATGTCGCGCATCTCCATGAACGTCTGGGTGACCGTAACCTGGAGCTGGTGCTTGAGCCGGGCCGGTCTATTGCGGCTAACGCCGGCATCCTGCTGACACGGGTCGAATTCCTGAAATGCACCGGCCATCGCAATTTTGCGGTGATTGATGCCGCTATGAACGACCTGATTCGCCCGGCGCTTTACAGTGCCTGGCAGGCGATCGTGCCGGTTGTGCCCCGCACGGACACCGAGGAAAAAACCTGGGACCTGGTCGGGCCGGTCTGCGAGACCGGTGACTTTCTGGGCAAAGACCGCCTGCTCAGGCTCAACCCCGGAGACCTTCTTGCGGTGCGCTCGGCGGGTGCTTATGGCTTTGTCATGAGCTCCAACTACAATACCCGTAACCGGCCGCCGGAACTGATGGTGGACGGCAACAAGGTTCACGTTGTGCGGGAGCGCGAAAGTATTGAGGATCAGCTCCGGCTGGAAAGCTGCCTGCCGACGGAGTCGGACTTGTGATGAGTAGCCCGCGTCGGTCCCAGGGCTCCGTGCTGGCGTTTACCAAAATGCATGGCCTGGGCAATGACTTCATGATGGTGGACGCCATCAGCCAGCCGTTCCGGCTGCGTCCTGAAATGATTCGCCAGCTGGCGGACCGGAACGTCGGGGTTGGCTTCGATCAACTTCTTGTGGTCGAGCCGCCCGGTCTGCCTGACGTGGATTTCCGTTACCGGATATTCAATTCCGACGGCTCCGAGGTTGAGCAGTGCGGCAACGGCGCCCGTTGTTTTGCGCGATTTGTCCGTGATCAACGCCTGACCAACAAGAACAGCCTCCGGGTCGAAACCGCCGGCGGCATCATTGAGCTCCGGCTCGGCCGCGACGGCTGGGTGACCGTCAACATGGGCGTGCCCGAGTTGAACCCGCCGGCGATTCCGTTTGCCGCCGAGAGCCGGCAGGACGTCTATGTCCTGGAAATCGATGGTGAGAGGCTGGAACTCAGTGCCGTTTCCATGGGCAATCCCCACGGCGTTCTGTTGGTTGAGGATGTCGACAAAGCGGCTGTGGATTCGCTGGGGCCGAAGCTGGAGCGGCATCCCCGGTTTCCAGCCAGGGCCAATATCGGTTTTCTCCAGATTATGGACAGGAATCATGCGCGTTTACGGGTCTTTGAGCGGGGCGCCGGTGAAACCCGTGCCTGTGGTACCGGAGCCTGTGCCGCCGTCGTTGCCGGCCGTTTACGGGGCTTGTTGGGAGACCGGGTGGACATCGAGTTACCTGGCGGGCACCTGGTGATCCAATGGCAGGGCGAGGGGACGCCTGTTATGATGGAAGGTCCGACTGCCCGGGTATTTGAAGGCGAAATTCGCATACCGGCTGAAGCCCCGGCCCGCCGAGTGCGCCGGAGCGATCACGCCGGCCGCGGGCGAACCAGGGCGTGATAGTGGTATCGCAGTAACCAGTTGCCAGGGTAACTGAAGGAGATGTTGATGACTGAACCAACGGCCCGCGAGAAGGCCGCCGATCTGACTCAGGAGCAGGTCGCCGAATATTTACGCGCGAATCCGGCTTTCTTTGTGGAGCAGGATGAACTCTTGCATGAATTGACCCTTCCCCATGACAGTGGCCGTGCCATTTCACTGGTCGAGCGCCAGGTGCATCTGTTTCGCGAGGAACGCGATCTGCTTCGCCATGAACTGGTCGAGCTGGTTTCCATTGCCCGCTACAATGATCGCCTGTTCGAAAAAAGCAAACGGCTCCTGTTGCAGGTCATCGAATCCGGTTCCCTGAATGATATGGCGGCCGCCGTGGATGACAGCATTCGCGGCGACTTTGGCCTTGATGTGGCGTCCTTGATCCTGTTTACCGATCAGCCGCTGACGGGCGGTCCCGAAGGCGCACTCCAGGTTGTCACCCGAGACGAGGCGCGGGCGTATCTCGGCAACCTGCTGGATGCCGAGCGTGCTGTCTGCGGCCATTTCCGTGAGACCGAGCGCGCCTTCCTGTTCCCGGACCGCGAAGACCCGGTGGCCTCGGTTGCCCTGGTGCCCCTGCGGCATAAAGAGCTGATCGGCGTATTCGCGGTGGGCAGCTGCGAACCCGACTATTTTGATCATGGCATGGGCACGCTTTTCCTTACTTACATCAGCGAGACCCTGAGCCGTCTGTTGCCGCCCCTGCTCCTTCGCCGCTCCCCGTCTGAGCCGCTGGTCGACGCTCTGGCCGAGCCGCGTTGATCATGGCTCGCGTCCCGCCCGGTGGGCACAGCGGGGATGGCGCTGCGGCCATCCTTGCGGACGTGTTTGAAGGCCCCATTACTCAGTTCATTCAGCACCTGGCTTCCGAGCGCCGCCAGGCACAGCAGACCTGCCGTCATTATGAGCGGGATCTGCGGCGTCTGGCCCATTACCTTTACAGCCGGGACTTCGCCGGTTTCGCCGGCCTGATCAATGCGGATCTGCGCCGATATGTTGCCGAATTGAGCCGCGCCGGTCTTGCCGGCCGCAGTATTGCGCGCCACCTGTCCGCTATCCGGCGTTTTTACGATTATCTTTTGCGCGAAGGCCTGGTTCGCGACAATCCCGCACTGGATGTAAAAGCTCCCAAGTCGGGTCGGCGCCTGCCCGGGGTGGCGGACGTTGACCAGATGAGCCAGCTTTTGGATGCTGGCACGGAGGGCCCTCTGGAAATTCGGGACAGAGCCATGTTCGAAGTGTTGTATTCGTCCGGGCTGCGTCTTTCCGAACTGGTGGGGCTGGATCTTCAGGCATTGGATATGGCCACAGGCGAGCTTCGTGTTCTGGGTAAGGGCAGTAAAGAGCGGATTGTGCCCGTCGGCCGTAAAGCGCTGATTGCCATCCAGGACTGGCTCGGGGTTCGCACCGGCTGGGTGCCAGAGGGCGATCAGGCACTGTTTGTCAGCCAGCGCGGCGGCCGGCTGGGGCCGCGCGCTGTCCAACTCCGACTGAGCCGGTGGGGGTTGCACAAGGGCGCCGATCAGCGCCTGTACCCCCACCTGCTGCGACATTCCTTTGCCAGTCATTTACTGGAATCCAGTGGTGATTTGCGGGCCGTGCAGGAACTCCTGGGTCACGCGGATATTGCCACGACGCAGATTTACACCCATTTGGATTTTCAGCATCTGGCACGGGTCTATGATCAAAGTCATCCCCGGGCCAGGCGCCGGCCGCTTCGTGACGGTGAGCAAAACAGCGGCGGCTGACGGATACGCGCGCTTTTTGCGGTCGGGCGCAGTGAGCGGTGAGGCCGAAAGGCAGCATTTTGTCGTCTAGACCAGATAAACGCTAAGTAAGGGCAGTCAATGGCATCGGATGAATCCTGGGAAAAACTCTACGGGCAGGAAGTCGAATCCGCCAAAGCACGGGAAAAGGTGTGGCAGGAAGAACGCCACACCTTTGAGCGCTTGCTGGTGCGAACCAGTTTCGCTTCGGAGGGCCAGGACCCTGACCTGGATCGCCTGTTGCGCGATCTGCGTCAGTGCATTCGCAGTGGCGAGGCGGACCTGGCTCAGTTTCGAGCGTTCCAGGAGACACTGGATCAGCGTTTGATTGCGATGGACGAACGCAAGGATCAGGCGAGCAAGAAGCTCAAAAGCACCCTTGAGAACCTGCTGGCCACCGTGCGCGATCATCCGCTCTTTGCCACTGAATCCGCCGGCCTTAAAAAGCTTGGCAACGACCTTAAGCATCCCGCAACGTTTCGTGAGCAGCTGCCCGATTGGCTGGAAAACCTGGCACGACTGGAAGCCAGGGCACTGGCATCGGATCCGGGCAAAAGCGAAAAAGAAGGTGCGCTCAGGCGTTTTTTCGGAAAGCGGAAATCCGACAAGACTGCGGACGAACCGACAATCACGGAGTCCGATTTATCCTCGGCCACGGATCTGGGCGCGGAGGAACTCGGCGAAGACAAAGATCAACGCACAAAATTTGCCGGGCGCGTGTCGGAACTGGTGGAGCACATGCTGGCCCAGGTCAGCCTTTCGCCCCAGGCCCATGCCCGGGCTCTGGCCATTCGGGCGCAACTGGCCCGGGGTCAGGACTGGGACGATTTGCGCGAAGCGCTTCAGGAAACCTCGGAGCTTGTCATTGCCGCGGTCAGCTGGGGGCAGCAGGAGTTCGAGTCGTTCCTCAAGCGCCTGGACGAACGATTGTTGGCGCTACAGTCGCACCTGCTGGCACAAGACGAATCCAGTGAGGATCGCCAAAGTGCATCGCAAACCCTGGAGTCGAGTCTGCATAAAAACCTCAAGGCCTTGAGCCACAATATGGCTGAGGCCGGTGACATGAAGGAGCTAAAGCACTCGGTCAACAATCACCTTGAGTCACTTGTGCAAACAGTGCGCACGTATCGCGAACAGGAAGATGCCCGCGAATCTCTGGCCAATCAGCAGATGCAGGTGTTGCGGGAAAAACTGGCGGCGATGGAGGCTTATTCCGAACAGACTCGGGATGAGCTTAAAACAGAACGTCTGCGGGCCCTGACCGACGTGCTGACCCAGTTGCCGAACCGGGAGGCCTGGCAGGAGCGGCTGAATTTCGAGTATGAACGCTGGTCACGGTATCGACAGCCATTGACCCTCGGCGTGCTCGATATTGATTATTTCAAACGGGTGAACGACAGTTACGGCCACAAAGCGGGCGATCGGGTGATACAGTTGATGGCCAAGGCGGTGCGGGAGCGCTTGCGCAACACGGATTTTGTTGCCCGTTATGGCGGGGAGGAATTTGTCGTTTTGCTACCGGAAACCGACGTTGACACTGCCCGCAACGTCATCGAATCGCTCCTGGCAGAGGTTGCAAGCCTGCCTTTCCACTTTCAGGGCAAGCCGGTAACCGTGACTTTTTCTGCCGGCCTTGCGGCCGTAACCACTGACTCAGGCGCAGACGCGGTGTTTGACCAGGCTGACCGGGCGCTTTACGAGGCCAAGGACGCTGGCCGTAACCGGGTTGTGGTGGCAGAAACTAAAGCCTAGTGCCGCAACTGCGCGTCAAGATCGTCAATCACTTCTGCCCAGTCAGCGTCTTCCTGGATGCCTTCGTATAAAAAGCGCGATTGGCTTTCGTTCCAGAAAGGCGCTTCGTGCAGCGGTATTTCCGCGGGCAAAGGTGAGTGGTCGTTTATGAATTGTCTGATCGCCACTTCGCTGGCGGGCAGACCAAGTTGTTCAAAAAGGCGGGGCAGGGTGTGGAGAGTAGTATCCATAAAACGCTCCTTTCCGTCGTTTGTTGTCACTCCCAAATGAAGTGTCTTGCCAGATATATTATGCAAATGAATCGGGTTTTCCAATGAGGCTTTGGTCGTTCAGAACCCTGGCGATTGCTGTGTTCAGCCTTTTGCTGTCGCCGGTGGCTGCAACGGACTCGGGCTCGCCCGAGCCAGCGTTGGATACTGCGCAGCTTCAGTGGCTGTCGAATCAGGCTCAGATCAGAATAGGCGTCCGCTCCGGACGGATACCACTGGCATTCGACACCAATGACGACGTCCTGGCGGGAATATACGCTGATTATATCAAGCTACTGGCGGATAAGCTCGGAACACCCATGGCCGCGGTTCCGGACGCCAATGTGCCCTATCAGGACCTGCTTCGGAACCGTGACCTCGAGGCCGTTTTGGTTCATCGCATGCCGGCTGAGCCTGTGCCGGAGGGGGTGGTGTTCACTGAGCCGTTAATGAGCCTTAGTTACGACCTGTTTGTGGATGCGGAAGATGCCAGTGTACGCGCGCTCTCGGATCTGGAAGGTCGCCGCATTGCATTGGTTGCGGGTGACGCCAATAAATACCGCCTGTTGGACGAGATTGATGCCTTTACGCCAGTACCGGTAAACAATGTCAGCGAGGCTGTGAGTCTTGTTCGGTCAGGTCAGGCCGATGCGTTTCTTGCGCCGGTTCCCGTGGTTGGGGACTACCTTCAGGCTGCCCGAATCAAAGGCATAGAAAGGACTTCCCTGCTGAGCGGGCGGCCGGTCACGGTGGTGCTTGCCGCCTCGTCAAAACAACGCACCCTGATTGAAGTTCTGGATCGCGGAGTGACGTCCATCAGTCCAAGCGAACATCGGGCGATTCGTCAGGCATGGATTCCCGCGACAGTACCCCAAGCCGATACCGGCAACGGCCTGGAGCTCACCGAATCAGAGCGGGCCTGGCTGGCGAAGAACCCTGACCTGAAAGTGCTTTTCCGCTCTGACTGGCCGCCGTTCGAGTTCACCGAAACTGAGGGCGAGAAGGCCCGTGGTCTGGTTCCCGATCTAATGAGCCTGGTCGAAGAAAAGCTTGAAATCCGTTTCACCCGCCAGACGACAAAGACCTGGACTGGCGCCGAAGACGCCCTGCTGGATGGTACCCAGGACATCCTCGCGGCGCTGCCGCGGTCGCCGCGCCGTGAGGGGAAGTTTCTGACCAGTCGTACCTATCTGGCGCTGCCGGTTGCCGTGGTGATTCGCAATGACAGTCGGTTTGTCGGCGATCTGCGTGAACTTCAGGATGAGCGGGTGGGGGTGGTCAAGTGGCAGGCCAGCCATGACTTTTTACTGATCAATCACCCTGAGCTGAATCTGTACCCTGTCGACTCAATAGCGAGCGGGCTGGTGGCTCTGTCGAATGGCGATCTGGATGTCATGGTGACCCACATTCCCGGCGTCAGTTACAGCGTCGCGCGGTTGGACCTGCCGAATTTGCGTATAACCAGTATTACGCCCTACCAATACGAACTGAGCCTGGCTGTTCACAACGACCGCCCCGAGTTGCTGCGAATTCTGAACAAAGCCCTCGCCAGTATCGAAAGCAATGAGATGGACGCTCTTTACAACCGCTGGGTGTACCCGGACGTGGAGCAGCAACCGGATTATACGGCCGCCAAACGCGTCATACTGATTGCCATAGTCGTGGTCCTGGTGTTTCTTTACTGGAACCGCAAATTATCCCGGGAAGTGGATGAGCGTTTGCGCTCGGTGAATGCTTTGCGTCTTAGTGAAGAGAATTTGCGGGAGGCGAAACTGGAGGCCGAGCGCCTGGCCAGGGAGGCCGAAAGCGCTAACCGTGCCAAAAGCGAGTTTCTGGCGAACATGTCTCACGAAATCCGCACCCCCATGAACGCGGTGATTGGCTATAGCGATCTGCTCAGCAATAGCGTGACGGACGCCAAACAGCAGCACTATCTGGACGCCATACGTGCGGGCAGCCGCAGCCTGCTCATGTTGATCAACGACATCCTGGATTTGTCCCGGATTGAATCCGGCAAGCTGCGGCTGGAATTTGCACCGCTTGATGTCCGGAAACTACTGGATGATGTCCGTTATATTTTTGATTTACGTGCCCTGGAGCAGGGTATTGAACTGGTGGTGTCGATTGATCCGGAGATGCCATCGGCGATGCTCGTGGACGGCGCGCGCCTGCGCCAGGTCTTGTTCAATCTGGTGGGCAATGCCATTAAATTCACCCATCAGGGCCGTGTGACAGTTTATGCGCGAGCCCGGGCGCAACCCCGCCAGCCCGGTGACTGCCAACGTTACGAGCTCATGATTACTGTAAGCGATACGGGTATCGGAATCGCGCCGGGTCAGCAGGAGCGTATTTTTGAAGCTTTTGAGCAGCAGGAGGGCCAGAGCAATCGCGCCTACGGCGGCACAGGCCTTGGACTTGCCATAAGCCGGAAGCTGACACGCCTCATGGGCGGCGATTTGTCCGTGGAGAGCGAAATTGGCACAGGCACTACGTTTACGGTGAGACTGCCTGATCTTGAGGCGACCGCTGTCAGGCCGGCGCGCGAAAAGCCGTTGGAACAAAGTGAGCGGC
This sequence comes from Oleiphilaceae bacterium, assembly GCA_018334495.1. Taxonomy (GTDB): domain Bacteria; phylum Pseudomonadota; class Gammaproteobacteria; order Pseudomonadales; family Oleiphilaceae; genus Marinobacter. Next base: position 11,045 of record JAGXLV010000014.1, on the reverse strand, counting down.
CGCTGACCGAAACCCTGGACCGGCAGGAGCGCAAGTGGCTGCGGCATCAACTTGCCAGGGATTTTGGCGACGAATGGTATATCGTGCGCGAGAGTGGCGACCCCGAACAGATGCGGGATTTCGCTGAACGGGTCATCGGTTGGGGCGAACGGTACCGTTCCGGTCGGGTTATCTATTATGGCAGGAAGTTGTTGGCTGACATTGAAGCCTTCAACCTTGATGCCATCAACGAGGAATTAAACCACTTCCCTGACCTGCTTTCCGGTAAAAGCGAAGACTGAACAGCCGCTTTACAAGCAGTCGTACTGAGTCCGCCGATCAAAGGCGACCGCAATCATATCGTAGCCGCTATCAGACAATGACTGAATGACATCGCGACTCTTGATCATGGTCATACAGATTTTATGAACGCTGGCTTGCAGTTGCTCTTCGGCCGGCGCCGCTTCAAAGCGAAAATCGACAATCAGATACTTGCGGTTGAACGTCGAGGATGCCGGAATGTCTTCCCGGGCCACGCTGTCGAAACCAATGTAGGTCGGTTGTTGCTCCGGGAAGAGGTTGTCCATCAGAAGGTCCAGATTCTCTCCTGCCACCATTGGAGGGGGCGTAATCAGAAGCAGTAAAGCGGCGGTCGCCTTAAAATTTAAAACAGTCATGGTCCGAATTCTTGGTTGAAGGCATTGGGTTTGTATTTGTTTACGCGGGCAGTATCTCAAATGAAATGGTTGATTTGTGACAATTTCGAACATTTGGTTACAATTTTGCAAGATTTTAAAAGTATGGAGCGAATTGCCTGATTTCGCGTAAGAAGCGGTTATCAACTACCATCATTTAAAGCCGGCTTTCCTCGAATTCAGATTTTGATTTTCCCCGCCGACAGGGCTGGCCCAGGTTCAGAGGTAAACATCATGTATCAGCTGGTATTTAAAGGTGAGTGCACAACGGGCACCGAGATGAGCACAGCGCGAGCCAATGCCCAGGCCTTGTTCAAGGCCAGCCTGGCACAGGTGGACCGCATGTTCAGTGGCAAGGCGGTGGTTATCCGCAACAAGCTGGATGAAGCCCAGGCGGTAAAGTATCGCCAGGTGCTCCACAAGCATGGCATGGTGGCGTATGTCGAACTCATGACGGGCACCGTCGAACCAGGCCCGGCCAGGCAACAGCCTGCTCCCGTCTCCCCCACGTCAGCCGATCGCCCCCGGGAGCCGGCATCCCCGGCGCCGCCAAGCGGGCCCGTGGCAGAACCGTCAAGCGCAGGCTCCGGCCATGGCCCGGCGACGGAGCCTGGTGATCGACCGAATCTGGCCGGTGACAAAGTTGATGACCTTCTGGCGGGCTCCGGCCTGTCACTGGATCCGGTAGGCATTACGCTGGCGGAGCCTGAAGAAACAGCACCGCCGATTTTTCAGCATCTCGACGAATGGACTTTGGCGCCCGCCGGTACGCTGCTGGCGGAAAAAGAGCAGGCGCCACCACCGCCGGTGCCTGACGTGTCGCATTTGGCCCTGGCCGGGGACGACTCCGAACGTCACGGGGGCTAATGCGTGGCCGCCGGCTTTTTACAGATGCCTCGAATCAGCGAATGACCGGACGGCACATGATTTAGTTCGCTGTCAGAGCAGGGGGGCGGCCAGGCGCACGGCCCGACATGTAATGCGGAATACCAGCGAGCGGTCCTGATAATCCAGTGCGGTCATCCTGACGCATGCGCTCAGGTCATCCTCGAGCATCGCTTCCACGTCACGAACAAACTCGGCCCCGGTACTCAGGGCCATGATCTCGAAATTAAGCCGCATGGAGCGATTGTCGAGATTGGCGGTGCTTACCACTGCGTAGCGGTCGTCCACCAGGATTATTTTTTGATGCATAAAGGCTGGTTGGTAGCGATAGATACCGATGCCGGCGCGGCTGGCTTGTACGAGGTAGGAATAAGCTGCCAGACGTACCAGCGGGCCGTCGGACTTTTCGGGAATAATGATGCGCACATCCACGCCCCGCAGAGCCGCCAATTGCAACGCGTTAACCACCTGAAAGTCGGGCACGAAATAAGGCGAGGTGATCCAGATACGTTGCCGCGCATTATTGATGCAATTCAGGAAAAACAGGGTGCAGGTTTCAAAAGGGTCCGCCGGGCCTGTAGGCAGGATCAACACCTCCTGGTTGCCCCTGGATGTGGCGGCAGGTTGCCAGTTCAATGCAGGCATATTGGCGTTTGCCCAGTTCCAGTCTTCCAGCCAGGCCAGTTGCAAACCCAGCACGGCCGGCCCTCTCAGGCAGCAATGAGTGTCCCGCCAACGGCCCTGGTCGAACTCCGTGCCCAGATACTCGTCACCCAGGTTAATGCCGCCAACAAAGCCGACCTCGCCATCACAGATCAGCAGCTTACGATGGTTTCGAAAGTTCATTTGAAACCGACGCCGGCGAACATTGCCATCACCGAAAGAGGCCACTTGAGCGCCTGCCCGACTCAATTCCCGGAGATAGCCCTTGGACAGCAAGACGCTGCCGATATCGTCATAAAGAAAATAGACCTTTACGCCTTGGGCTAACTTGCGTTTGAGTATGGTTTTTACCCGTTGGCCGACACGGTCCGATCGAACAATGTAAAATTCCATTAAAATGTATTCGCGGGCATTTTCCATGGCGTCGAACAAGGCTTTGAAAATAACCCGGCCATCCTTCAGAAGATGACACTCATTGCCGGTGGTAAAAGGCTGTTTGGTCAGTCGACAAAGAACCTTCAGGTCATCGTCCAGGTGCTGGTTGTCCGCGCCGGTGAGAGACGAGGTTTGCTGCTCGAAATCAGTCAGGTGATAATTCAGGGATTGCTCCCCCAGGCGCCTCGCCCGCACGTAACCGGAAAACCGATTGCGCCCGAACAGCACGAACAGGGGCAATGTGATGAAGGGAAAGGCCAGTAATCCGATGATCCAGGCGAGCGCACCCTGAGATGTACGGTAGGTGAGCAGCACACGAAAAACACAGTAAAGGGCGAAACCATAGAGAAACGCCAGAGTGGGCCCCAGGAGGGGAAAGTCAATCATGTTGTGCGTCCCTGTTTTGCGGCAGAGCCACCAAGGTTGCTAGTCTGAGCATCGTAGCAATGTCCCGGGAAATCTTCAGTGTCGGGTGTTCAGCCCGGTTGTCGCGCGCTCGCCGGGTTGTGGTGGCGGTCTTTGCGACCCGTGAGTCCGACAGGTTGGCGGAGTACTCGGGTAATGTAACCGAATGGGGCTTTGTTTTCAGGTTGACCGGGGAAATATCCCTGAGGGAATAGGGCCGCCTGACTTTGATCGGTTTCGAACCGCCAAGGCGCTTTTGGAAGACGAGGTATCGAGAATGAACCTGAGGATTGTCCGATGAGTGTAGAGTTGAACTATCGCGTCAGCGGCGAAGGCGAGCCGGTGATTTTGCTTCACGGCCTGTTTGGCTCGCTGGAGAACCTGAGCGGTGTTACCCAGCGTTTGCAGGATCAGTGGCAAGTGCACGGGTTGGACCAGCGTAACCATGGCCGCTCGCCCCATACCGAAACCATGGACTATCCGGCCATGGCAGAGGATGTGCTCGCTTACATGGACCGCCAGGGCCTCGGCAAAGTGTCTGTGTTGGGTCATTCGATGGGCGGCAAGACGGCCATGGAGTTGGCACTGAGTCATCCTGAAAGAGTCAGCCGGCTCATAGTCGCGGACATCGCCCCGGTAACCTATAAAGCCCGTCACGATGAGGTGCTGGAAGGTATGCGGGCTGTGGATCTGGCAAGTATCAAGAGTCGGCAGGAGGCCGATGAAACCCTGCGGCAGTACGTCGAGATGCCGATGGTACGCCAGTTTTTGCTGAAAAATCTGGAGCGGCTCAGTGACAAGGATCGTTCGGACGACAATAACCGACGGTTTCGCTGGCGCATCAACCTGCCTGTCATCGAAAAGCACTATCAGGACCTCGCCGCAGCGCCATCCGCCGAAGGCCCTTTTAACGGGCCCACCTTATTCATCAAGGGCGCGGAGTCAGCTTACATTCAGGACAAGCATCGGGATCGGGTTGCCAAGTTGTTTCCCAAGGCTGAGCTGCGTATTGTTGTCGGCACCGGGCACTGGCTGCACGCTGAAAAAGTCGACGCCTTCACCAACTTATGCCGGCGCTTTCTGCAGGGCGACGGTTTTAATGACTGATATCCTCAAGCCCTTGCGGCTCAGGTCACTCTGAGTCACACAGTTGAACAAGCGTAACTTCCGGAGGCGCGCACCATGGACACCGAGATGCGAAAAATTGTTTATCACCAGTTTGGCGATGCGGATGTGCTGCAGCTGGAAACGGCGGCTTGCCCAGCCCCGGAGCCTGGTGAAGTGCTTATCCGGGTCCAGGGTGCGGGGCTCAACCCCATCGACTGGAAGACACGCAAAGGCCTGGGGTTCGCCGCCCGCCAGATTGAAGACAGCCTGCCCTGGACTCCCGGCTATGATGTGGCGGGTGAGGTGGTCGCCACTGGCAACGACGTCGCCACCCTGGCTGTTGGTGATCGCGTCATGGGCATGGTGGGTTTTCCCAGCCGCGGTGGCGCCTATGCCGACCACGCGCTGGCGCAGGCCGATGAGCTGATTATCGTGCCGGCAGAGCTGGATCTGGTCACCGCCGGTGGCCTGCCTCTGGCAGCCTTGACCGCCTGGCAGGCGTTATTTGAAGTGGCAAAGATAGAGTCGGGCAACAAAATCCTGATCCACGCCGGCGCCGGTGGGGTAGGACACCTGGCGGTTCAGTTTGCCCTCGCTTACGGGGCTCATGTGATCGCAACCGCCTCGGCCGCAAATCGGGATTTTCTGGCGAAACTGGGCGTTCACGAAGTCATTGACTACCACACCACAGATTTCGTCGAGGAATGTTATGGACTCGATGCGGTGATTGACCTCATCGGCGGAGAGACCGGTCGTCGGTCGTTGCACACCCTGGCCCAGCATGGCGTACTGGTTACTGTGCCCAGTGTTACGGCCGACGATGTTATTACCGCAGCAGAGGCGCTTGGGCTGAGAGCTCATGGACTGACCGTACGCCCCGACGTGTTTCATCTGGAAGAAATTGCCGAGCTGATTGAGGACGGTGATGTCCGGTTACACGTGGAAAAGACCTTCCCTTTGGACAAAGCCGCCGATGCCCATCGACTGCTGGAGCAGGGTCACGTTCGGGGCAAGCTGATTCTGGATTGCCGGGCTGGCGGCTAATCGGTTCATCAGGCCGGGGCTGAGCGGGAACCTTTGCCGGCCTCATCCTGTGCTTTTTCCGTACGCTCCTTGGCGGGTTGCGGCGGTACCAGGCTGACCAGTGTCCAGCCCTTTTCAATCTTGGCTGGCGCTGGCGACCTGACCGCCTCAATGTGACCACGGGGATCTACCGTGAACAGTAATTTCGCTTTCTGTCCATAAATTTCCCTGAAATCCCCGTAGCTGAACGCGTCACTGATCTGGGTGGTTTTTACCGTATAGCCCTGGCTGACAAGGCTGGCCAGTTGGGGGTAGCTGGTATCACCGAAAAGCCCTCGGGTCTCCTGAATTTTCCCCGCCGTTTGATAGCGCGCCTTTTGATCCTGGTCGCCATCAAACAGACTGTAGACATTGCCGCTGCCAAACCAGTCAAGGAAGTGGTAGGTGGCCAGGGTGTTGAGATGCTTGTAGGGCGAAATAACCAGCAGGTTGCCTACACCGGTGAGGTCGAGGTGAGTCGAGGCATGCTGGGAGGTGGGGTTGCCGAAGTAGACAGTCAGGTTTTCCATCCGGGCCTGACGTATGTTTTCCCAGTTGGTGTCCGTCAGCATCACGGGAACATCCAGCTTTTTCAGGGCGGCGCCGATCTGGCGAGCCACCGGGTTGGCGCCCAGAATGAGAAAACCATAATTGGCCGGTTCCATCACCTTGAGAAGGCGGGCAATGGGTCGAGCTGTCAGGCTTTGCAGTGTGACCGTAGTAATGATCACTATGAATACCAGCGGAACCAGGACGCTGGCACCTTCATAGCCGATTTTCTCAAGCTGGAAGGCAAACAGGGCGGATACCGCCGCCGCGACTATACCTCTCGGTGCAATCCAGCTCAGGAACAGCTTGTCCCGCCAGGTTAGCGAGGTGCCGATGCCCGAGAGAAAAATGCTTGCCGGCCGGGCCAGGAAGATCAGCACACCCAGCACCCCAGCGAGGCCCCAGCCCAACTCTGCGATGGCCGTGAACTCCACCCTGGCTGCCAGAATGATGAACAACGCCGAGATCAGCAGGACACTGAGAGATTCTTTGAATTCGAGAATGTTTTCAATGGGTACCTGTTTCATGTTGGCCATCCACATGCCCATCACCGTCACCGTCAGCAAGCCGGATTCGTGAGCCACCTCATTGGACAGGGCATAGACACCCAGCATAAAGGTCAAGGTGCCGGCGTTATGCAGGTACTGTGGAACCAGGTGTTTGCGCAGCGCAATGCCATTGAGCCAGCCGGCGCCGGCGCCCAGGAGCAGCCCCGTAAAAATGGTGGTGGCGAAAATATACAGCGAATGTTCGAAGACGTTGCCCTGACCCCAGGACACTATGCCTTCGAACACCAGTACCGCCAGCAGGGCTCCGACCGGATCAATGATAATGCTTTCCCACCTCAGTATGTTTGCCAGCCTTGAGGCGGGGCGAACCGAACGGAGCAGCGGCGCGATTACTGTCGGACCCGTGACGACCGCAATGGCGCCGAACAACAGAGCAATTTCCCAGGACAGGCCAAGCGCCCAGTGCGCAGCCAGGGTGCCGAGCGTACAGGTGACGATGGACCCAACAGGAATGAGCCGGCGAACCATCCGGCCATGACCCTTGATGTCCCGGAATTTCAGGGTGAGGCTGCCTTCGAACAGAATCACTGCCACCGCCAGGGAAATGAGCGGAAACAGCAGATCCCCGAACACGGCCTCTGGGTCGAGAAAGCCCGTTACCGGACCTGCCACAATGCCGCCGCCCAGCAGAAAAAGAATAGCGGGTACGCGCACGCGCCAAGCCAGCCACTGGCAAAAAAGTGAGATTACGCCGATGCTGGCAAGCAACAGGACCGTGCTGACAGTCATAATGAAAGAGGTGTTCCTTGTTTTGAGGCAATAAACCACATGACGGGGCTCACTCTTGAAAGCAACGACCAGCAGCCTGACTTACGGTTACACCTCAGCGCGGGCTCTGACTGCAATGCGGTTGATCAGCCGGGAGGCCGCGGTGAAGCCGAAGCTGGCGGTGACCGGGCTGGATGCGCCAAACCCCGTGGCGCAGTCGAGACGCACCGGACCTTCCGTTTCGGGCTTTTGCAAGCATACTTCACCGCCCGGAGCAGGGTACGTCAGCTGCTCCAGCGAGTATACGGCTTCGATGCCGTAGCGCCGCTTGGGGTTGCGTGAAAACCCGTATTCCCGGCGTAACAGGTTTCGCACTTTGGCCAGTAACGGATCTTGCGTGGTCCGGCTGAGATCGGCAACCTGGATCCGGGTCGGGTCTATCTGGCCGCCAGCGCCTCCGGCGCATACCAAGGGCACCTTGTGATACTTGCAGTGAGCGATCAGAGCCGCCTTGGGTTTGACGCTGTCGATACCGTCAATGACACCCGAAACGTCCGGTGAGATCAGATTGGTCACGTTTTTTGTGGTAATAAAACCAAAATGCACCCGGATATCCGCGTCCGGATTGATGGCTCGCAGGCGTTCGGCCATGACATCGGTCTTGGTTCGACCATACTGTCCGGTCAGGGCGTGGAGTTGGCGGTTGGTGTTGGAGACACAAATATCGTCCATATCAATTAACGTGATCGCCCCTATGCCCGTGCGCGCCAGCGCTTCTGCTGCCCAGGAGCCTACGCCGCCAAGACCGATCACCACAATGTGGCTACGCCAGAAGGCCGTCAGGGCGCGACGGCCATAAAGCCGCTCAATGCCACCAAACGTCAGAGAATAATTTTCCGGCATGGTCATAGGGTGCCTGCAATAACATCATCCAAAGCAGCGGTATTGTATCTCAAGGCCCGCCATTACTGGGGATTTGCAGACAAAAAAAGCCACGCAAGACGTGGCTTAAAGACAAGGAGTTCAACATTTGCACTAGTCTGAAAACATCCTGATTCAAGACATGTAACTTTACGCACCGGTTACACGCAGAGATCACCCAGATTTAAAAATAGATCGCATCTAGTGGCCCGTCGAAGAGGATTGCGCCTTTTTAAGGCGGCAATTGCCGTAGAACTCGCTTTAGGCGGACCCATAAGTGTAGTCTGGCAGTCTGATTTTTTGGGTCTCTCGTATGCTTGATGCAAATCATCAGGCGCCGGTAAGGCAAAAAAGGAGGTTCCATGCAAAACATTGTGCTGGCGGGCGCTACGGGAGGCATAGGCCGGGCTATCGCCAAACGGCTGCTGAAGGCACCGGACACAGCAGTCTGGGGGCTGTGCCGTGCCCCGGAAGATGAACAGGACTGGATAGATGAATACCAGGGCCGACTCCGGCTCGGACGCTGGGATGGTAGTTGCCCCGGCCAGTTCAAGGAGCGTATCGCGTCACTGCTGCCTGCCGATGCCCAAGTCGATGGCCTGATCTTCGCCTCGGGCCTGCTGCATGGGGAGGGGGTTAAGCCGGAAAAACGACTGGAAGATGTGGATGCGAGCAATCTGGAACACGCGTTCACCATCAACGCCATGGCTTTCCCCCTGTTGGTCCAGGCCCTTCTGCCCTGGCTGCGTCACAAGGAACCAAAACGCCTGATGGCCATATCCGCCAAAGTAGGTTCCCTCACGGATAACCGGATGGGTGGTTGGTACGCTTACCGTGCCTCTAAGGCGGCACTGAACATGTTTGTGCGCAACCTGGCTATCGAGCTGCCCCGGCGAACCAGGGGCATGTGCTGCGTGGCAGTTCATCCCGGCACCACGCGCACGCCGCTCAGCGCACCCTATGAACAGTCTTTGGCACAACTGGTTGTCCATGATGCCGACGAAACCGCTGACAACATGGTTACGGTGTTCGAAAAGCTGACGGATGCGGACAATGGGCGATTCATAAACTGGGACGGCACTGATTTGCCCTGGTAAAACAGCAGGTCCAACGTTTGAATGATGCGGCGTTATTGCCCGTGATGGGCGTATGTACTCTAAGAACGAGGTTTATGAAAACTCAAACAACCCTAAAAAACCTGACTCTCCGGAGCACCGACGAAGCCGATGTTCCGTTGATCCTGTCCTTTATAAGAGAGCTGGCTGAATACGAAGAGTTGCTTCATGAGGTTGTTGCCACCGAGGTGGTCTTGACTGAAAGCCTCTTTGGCGACCAGCGGGTGGCCGAAGTAGTGATTGCAGAGTGGGACGGCGAGCCGGTTGGCTTTGCCCTGTACTTCTACAATTTTTCTACGTTCATTGGGCGCCCGGGTATTTACCTTGAAGATCTTTACGTAAGGCCCGAAATGCGTAATAAAGGGATCGGAAAAATGATGATTGCTTACCTTGCCGATCTTACAAAAAAGCAGAATTGCGGCCGCCTCGAGTGGCGTGTGCTTGACTGGAATGAGCCCGCTATCCGGTTTTATCGGTCCATCGGCGCGGTAGCCATGGAGGAATGGACCGAGCAGCGGGTAACTGGAAAGGCGATCGACGAACTGGCGCTGCATTTCAAGCCAATGTAATGGCCTGCTTTTTTTGTCGTCCAGACGCTGACTGAAACGTTCGCTGTTGTCGGCGACTGCACCAAGATCCCCAAGAAGAGCGCAATTGAGCCGCGTCCACTTTGGGGATATCTTGCATTTTTCTAAGTAATGAACGGATTCAGCAATCGTGTAAAGGTACCGGTCAGTCTCACCGGTGCGCTCAGCACCGACAAGGTAATACAATCATCACCTTCCAGTGCCACTGGCTTGTGATTGTCTTCCTGATCAAGCACTACAAAGTCCCACTGGTTAAACACGCCTTTATTATCGGAGAAGGCGCCCTGCAATACGATCGTTGTTTCTTCACCGCGATGGGTATGCGCTGGCGCTTTACCGCCTGCGGTCAATTTTTGCATCACGACCCGTTCCGGTTGGTCGGGGAAACGGTCGGAAATATCAAGAATGCTGACATCGCCGATTTGCCGTTTCCAGGGAAGCCCATCAAGGTCCGTGCCCAACAGCTTCTCCAGGGGGCCGGATTTTACTCGCGGTCGTTCCTGTTCCAGCTCTTGGGATCCCTGATCAATCCTGGCAAGAATTGAATCGAATGTGGATGTTGCGACACTGATCTGAGGCTGTTGCTCCATCATCACCGCGCCCAGGCTCTCCATCATGTCGACCCTGCTGCGACACTGGTGGCATTTATCAAGGTGTAGGCGGATACACAAGGCATGGGGTTCAGTCAGGTTACCGGCGCTGAACTCCATCAAACTGCAGCTATCCGGATGATGCTGGCTCATACGTTTTGGTCCTGCAGAATCACTTTTAATTTATTGAGCGCCAGACGCACTCGGCTTTTTACAGTACCTAACGGGATATTCAACTCATTCGCCACCATCTGGTGGGACTTGTGTTCCATGTAGACTTTGGCAATCACCGTGGTCTGTTCTTCAGGCAGATGTTTCAGGGATTCGCGGATACGGCGCTCGGACATCAGACGATGCAGCGACGTCACCGGGTCGTCTTCGTTGTCACCTGGAATTTGCCACAAATCTTCGGTTTCCACCTGCATTTCAGCGCTGGTGCGCTTCATTTTGCGCAGCATATCGATGCGCTGGTTACGAGCAATGGTGAAAATCCAGGTAGATGCAGCCGCCTTGCGCCAGTCATAGAGGCACGAGCGTCGCCAGATCGAGACAAAGACTTCCTGCACCAGTTCTTCGGCGTGACTGGCCAGACCATTGGCCATAGCATAATACTTGATCTGCGGGCCAAAGTGCTGAAACAGCTCTTGATAGGCTTGTCGATCCTGGCTTTTGCCGACTTTTTCCAGCAACAGGCTCCAGGGATCTTTCCGTCTCTCGGAACCGGCTGCCGTTTTATCCAGTGGGGGCACCGGATGCTCCTTGGTTATGGCTTTAG
>JAGXLV010000144.1 GCA_018334495.1 Oleiphilaceae bacterium | reverse complement strand
CGCGGACCCAATGGCGAAGTCCTGAGTAAGCTGGAGCAGCAGCGCCTGGAAGAGGCCGGCGGTGCCAACGCCAACCTGGCCGGCAAGGCCGTGGATGGTTACGACCGTTTCAAGGTCTCCCAGTTGCAGATGACCTTCCTGAAATTCTTCGACCGGTTCATGGGCGCCAGCCGCATGACCTTCGTCGGTGAAATCGGCGCCACCTACGTCCACGGCCTGCCGGATCAGAGCGAAGCTCGTTTTGGCCGGTCCGGTAACTTTGGCATCGGCCCCTTGCCGGTGTCCGGTGAAAACTTCACCGGTGATGTCTGTGCCGAAGCGGCCGGCGGCGAAGACCAGCAAAACATCAATGCCAGCAATTGCCGCAGCGATGGCTTTACCGATTCCTTCTCCTGGGGTTATGTGACAAGGTTTGTATGGGAATACAACAATGTGTTCGCAGGTGTTAACCTCAGACCACAGCTGGCGTTCAGCCACGACGTCAAGGGCAACGCGCCACAACCGGGCGGCAATTTCATCGAAGACAGCAAGGCGATTGGCCTTTCCGTTAACGCAACCTATCTCAACCAGTATTCCGGCTCCATCGGCTACACCAATTTCTTCGATGGCAAGCCGTTTAATGAACTGACTGACCGTGATTTCGTCAGCGCGAGTATTTCCTACTCGTTCTGAGCGGCCTGACTTTTTTATAGGGGTAATACCAGATGAAACTGAACAAAAAACTGTTGGCCACGGGCGTTCTGACCGCGTCCCTGTTTGCTGGCAACGCGTTTGCCGCCGTGTCAGCGGATGAGGCGGCCAAACTGGGGGACACCTTGACCCCCATGGGCGCGACCAAGGCGGGTAACGGCGATGAAATTCCGGCCTGGGACGGCGGCCTGCCAAACATACCGGCGAGCTACAAAAACGACGGCATTTATGTCGACCCTTTCGCCGATGAAGAGCCGCTGTTCACCATCGACCAGAGCAACGTCAGCGAATACGAAGACCGGCTCTCGCCCGGCCAGGTCGCGATGATCAAGAAGTACAGCGACTACAAGATGAAGGTCTACCCGACCCATCGCACCTCGACCTACCCGGATGACGTCCTGGAAGCCACCGTGGCGAACGCCACCGAAGTTGAGCTGGTGGCCGGCGGTAACGGCCTGCAGAATTACCAGACCGCCACGCCGTTCCCCATCGCCCAGAACGGCCTTGAAGCCATCTGGAACCACATCACCCGCTATCGCGGCGGCTCGGTGAGCCGGAATGTGGGCCAGGTCACGCCAACGGCGGACGGTAGCTACAGCGTGGTCAAGTTCCAGGATGAGCTTTCCTGGAGAACCTACCTGGAGGACTACAAGGCCGACGAAGATGAGAACGTGCTGTTCTACTTCAAGCAGGCCATCACCGCGCCTTCGCGTCTCGCGGGCAACGTCCTGCTGGTTCACGAAACCATCAACCAGGTCAAGGAACCGCGCCGCGCCTGGGTTTACAACGCCGGCCAGCGCCGTGTGCGCCGTGCGCCACAGGTCTCCTATGACGGCCCGGGCACAGCGTCCGATGGCCTGCGGACCTCGGACAACTTCGACATGTTCAACGGCGCTCCGGACCGTTATAACTGGGAGCTGATGGGCAAGAAAGAGATGTACATTCCGTACAATGCTTACGGCCTGACCGACCGCAGCCTGAGTTACGATGACATCGTCAAGCCCGGCCACATCAATCAGGACCTGGCCCGCTATGAGTTGCACCGGGTCTATCATGTGCAGGCCACCCTGAAAGACGGCGAACGCCATATCTATGCCAAGCGCGACTTCTACATCGACGAAGACAGCTGGCAGGCCTCGGTTATCGATCACTACGATGGCCGCGGGGAACTCTGGCGCGTTGCGGAAGCACACAACATGTACTTCTACGATCAACAGGTTCCCTGGTACGCCATCGAAACACTGAATGACCTGCTCTCCGGCCGTTACCTGGCCCTGGGCCTGACCAACCAGGAGCGCGATCCCTACGAGTTCGGCATCAGGCGCTCATCGCGGGATTACACTCCGTCCGCACTGCGTCGCTCAAGCCGTCGCTGATCACCTGCAAACCGCAGTCATTGGAAAGCCGGCGCCTTGTGCGCCGGTTTTTTCTTTATAGCCTGTCAAAGTGTGCTAGCCTTCCGTTAAAAACACCTGACAGGGGGACGATTGAAACGATTTGACGAAGAGTCCGCTGCCAACGATGAATTCGTTTCCCTCGCCGGAGGTGCCCAGGCTGGAGAGCTGATCTGGGATCTGCTTCAGCACCGGATAAAACGACCCCGCCTTCTGCCGCCCGCTATCCGCATCGCTCGCCTTGAGGAACCATTCAATAGCATCCTTCAACACGAGGGCGTTTTGCATATTGAAGCCCCGGCCGGTTTTGGCAAATCCCAGGTTTTGAGCCATGTGCTGGCGGAGCGACCGGACGACTGCGTCGGCTGGGTCACCCTGATTGCCCAGGACAATGACCCCGCACGGCTGCTGGCGCTTCTCATACTGGCACTGAAACGACCGGAGTTGCGTCACGAAGCCCAGATAAAACCGATTTCAGGATCGCCGACGGACCTGTTGACACTGCTTCTGACCCGTTTCCAGACTGAGGGCCAAGCCTTCACCCTGGTTCTGGACGGTATCGATGCATTGGTCACGGCGCCGGCCATCGCCCTGCTGGAGCAACTATTACGGGAACTGCCCCGGGGTTTGAACCTGGCCCTGATCTCACGCCAGCCACTGCCGCTTGAAACCCATCACTACGCCCTGCAGGAGCAGTTCCAGCATGTCACCGCCGACGACCTGGAACTGACCCGCGCCGAGGTGCTGGCGTTCTTTGCCGGCGGCCAGGCGACCCCCCACGCGGTCGAACACCTTTACACCCTGACCGAAGGCTGGCTCACGCCCCTGGCCCTTTACCGGCTTGAGCTGCAGCAGAACCACAAGCAGCGCCTGCCCATCCAGGAAACCCGCAGCGTTCGGCGTTTTTTGCAGGACACACTCTTCAATCATCTGCCGCCCGGCCAGCAGCGGGCGCTGTGCCTGATGGCGGAATACGACGTGATCTCCGACGATCTGTTCGCGAATCTGGCCGAACCGGACATGGACAAGACTTTCTTGCCGTCGGTCGCCGCCGAGCGGGGCCTGCCGTTGCGCTCGGTATCCGGTCGTGGCCACTGGTTCCGCCTTAACCCGCTGGCCCGCGACTGGCTGCTGGCAAAAGGCATTGCCGGTCAGAAGGACAGGGCACGAGTGGCCAGTGAATGGTTCCAGTTCCGTGGCGACTACTCCGAAGCCCTGCGCTACGCCCTGATCAGCCAGGACACGGCCCAGGCCCTGACCATTACCGCGGCCGGTTCCGAAGCACTCCTGATCAACCAGGACACCACCTCGTTGCTGAGCCTGCGCCGGACGGTCCCGGCCGAGCTGATCCGCAAAAGCCCCCGTTTGCGCATGGTTTATGGTTGTGTTCACGCCATTGGCGGCCAGTTTCGCGAAGCCCGCAAGCTGATGGCGTCTTTATCGGCTGAAGAAATAGCCCAGTTGGATGGCCGGCTGATGGCCCTGGAGGCCTTCGTGTTGAGAG
>JAGXLV010000077.1 GCA_018334495.1 Oleiphilaceae bacterium | reverse complement strand
GAAGTGCAAAAAAAACACAATCTATGGGTAATAATTATGTAACTAGCTGTTTTTATGTTTTTTAAAAATGGCATGATATTCGCATTAAAACTGGGGCAAGGACGAAAGACCCGGTCAGGGATGATCGGACCACAGCGTACACTTAGTGTCAGCGTTATTGCCGGAGCAGCACCCCGTTATCGGATAGGCGCTCCGGCTTTTTTTTGCGTGCCCCTGTGAGGAAACATTACAACCAGTGACGCTTCTTGAAAAACCACACCAGGCCGACGGTGACCACAACCATCAGCCCCCACACCAGAGGATAACCGTAGTACCAGCCTAACTCCGGCATCGCCCAGGGGCTGTTGGCATGCTCGAAATTCATCCCGTAGATGCCGACAATGAACGTCAGTGGAATAAAGAGGGTGGCGATCATGGTCAACACCCGCATGGTTTCGTTGGTGCGGTTGGTGACGCTGCTCAGGTAGATGTCCAGCATGCCAGTGGCCATGTCACGGTAACTTTCCAGCAGTTCGATGATCTGGACACTGTGATCGTGACAATCCCGGAAGTACACGAAGGTATCGGCACTGATCAGGGCCTCGTCGCTGCGCAGCAGGCTGCCGACCATTTCCCGTTGGGGCCAGAGCGTGCGGCGCATGACCAGCAGCTCCCGTTTCAGGTCGTGGATGTCCGACAGAGTCTGCTGGCTGGGGCGTTCCAGAAGCTGTTCCTCCAGATGCTCGAATTGATCACCGAAGGCTTCCAGCACCGGAAACCCCTCGTCGATAACCAGATCCATCAGGGCGTATAAGAGGTAATCGATTTGCCGATTGGCAAAGCGTTTGTTGTTGGGGGCACGCATGCGCTTGCGCACCGGTTCGAACAGATCCACATCCAGCGGACAAAAACAGATCAGGTAATTGGTGCCCACAAACAGGCTGATCTGGATCATATTGAGCTTATGATCCTCATAGACCGGCAACGCCAGGGTGACAAACATCTGTTCGTCATAAAGCTCCATCTTGGGACGCTGGCCGCTGTTGAGAACATCTTCCAGGGCAAGGTCGTGCAGATCAAACAATTCCCCCAAGTGGCGCAAGGTCGCCGCATCCACCTGGCCATTGACCTGGATCCAGGTTCTGGTGTCCCGCTCCAGAAAGGGCGTGCAATCGGCGGCAGAGGCCAGTTGATGCTCTTCCACCTGATCCGGGGTGTAATCCATCAGCAGGATCGACAGCGGTGCCGGCCCACCGGTTTTGGGAACCAGCGTGCCGGGTGCAGTACCCGGCGTGTGGTACTGCTTACTGAAATAGCTCATGAAAATCCTCTGACGTTTTACTGCGCGGCCAAAAGCCGATTCTTCTGTGAAATCTGGTCGTTGAGGGTCCAGAAGTCATAAAGTACGCCGATCAGGAACAGGCCGCCGGTGACCAAATACAAAATACCGGTCAACCACTTACCCATATAAAAGCGATGAATGCCAAAAACTCCCAGGAAAGTCAGCAATATCCAACTGATGTTGTAACTGATGATGCCTTCCTCGAAACGGATGTCGGCTTCTTCGTCCATGGCCGGAATCAGGAACAGGTCAATGATCCAGCCAATAAACAGCAGCCCGAGGGTGAAGAACCAGATAGTACCGGTTATCGGCTTACCGTAGTAAAACCGGTGAGCGCCGAGAAACCCGAAGAGCCACAACAAATAACCGATGATCTTGCTATGGGTGTCAGTCTGGGGCATGACGCCTCCTTACTTTGCGTTTTACGCCAAAAATGGAGGTGCCAGCATAACCCAGTTCCTGGTTATGACGCAGCGGCATTCAGCGTGGCGCTTCCGGCAGCTTTCCGGCGGAAGGGTATTGAAATTACTCCACCCGGAACAAACGTATTATTAATACCCGCTAAAACTTAATGCAGGGAGGCAAGCGCCGTGTCTGAAGGTTTCCAGCGTTCTAACCAGAAAGATCACCGCGACCGGCCGCAAGACCGGGAACAGGGCAAACGGCAGGGCCCGTCCGATCCCATGAAAGAACCGGACCGGCCACCGCAGCAACCCCAACAACCGCCGCAATGGCAGAGAATGCTCCAGATATTTCTCATCGCCTTCGCCGTTTTCTTTCTTATCGACTTGATGGGGCGCAGCGGTAGCCAGGACCTGACCTTTACGGAGTTCAAGGAGAAAGTCAGAGCCGACCAGGTCGAGCAGGTGAACATCAAGGGCCATGAAGTCACAGGTACGCTGGTGTCGCCCGATGATGACGAGGTCGGGGCACCGGCGACGGATCGCTTCCGCACCTTTATCCCGGAGGTGGGCGACCCTCAGGTCGTGAATCTGCTGGAAGAAAACAATGTCACCATCACCGCCGAGGAATCGGGCGAGAATATGCTGACCCGGGTTCTGGTGGGCTTTCTGCCCTGGCTACTCATTCTCGGTATCTTTATCTTTTTCTGGCAGCGCATGGCACGTCAGATGAGCGGTGGACAATCCGGCGGTATGTTCAATTTCGGCAAATCCAAGGCCAAGCGATTTCAAAAGGATCAGCCTCACGCAACCTTTAACGACGTGGCCGGCTCGGAGAACGCTAAAAAAGATCTGACAGAAATTGTCGATTACCTGAAGAACCCGGCCGACTATCAGCGCCTGGGCGCGAAACTGCCTCGGGGTCTTTTGATGGTGGGCCCTCCCGGTACAGGCAAAACATTGATGGCGCAGGCGGTGGCGGGCGAAGCCGGGGTGCCTTTTTTCTCCGTGTCCGGCTCCGAGTTCATTGAGATGTTCGTGGGTGTCGGCGCCTCACGCGTTCGGAATATGTTCGAGGAAGCCCGTAAGGAGGCGCCGGCCATTATCTTCATTGATGAACTGGACGCCATCGGCCGCGCCAGGGGCACGGGTGTGGGCGGCGGCCACGATGAACGCGAGCAGACTCTGAACCAGATCCTGTCGGAAATGGACGGTTTCTCACCTCATGAGACAGTCGTGGTTATTGCCGCCACCAACCGGCCCGATGTGCTGGATCCGGCTTTGCTGCGCCCCGGGCGGTTTGACCGCAAGGTGACGCTCGACCGACCCCATCGCGAAGCGCGCCAGGCAATCCTCGCCATCCATACACGGAAGATGCCGCTAGACGATGACGTGTCACTGGAAGCCGTGGCGCGCCGGACAGTGGGGTTCTCGGGCGCTGACCTGGAAAACCTGGCCAACGAGTCCGCCCTGTTTGCCGGTCGTGAGGACAGCAACACCGTAGCCATGCGCCACTTCAACCTGGCCCGGGACAAAATCCTGATGGGTGCGGAACGGGAGCAGAATCTGAGCGAGGAGGAGAAGCGCATTATTGCCTACCACGAGTCCGGTCACGCGCTCACCGCCTTACTCTTCGAAAAAGCCGACCCGTTGGAGAAGGTCACCATCATTCCCCGGGGCCAGGCCCTTGGCGCGACGGAGCAGGCCCCCGCTGAGGACCGCTATAACATGAGCGCC
The DNA here is from genome assembly GCA_018334495.1 of Oleiphilaceae bacterium. Lineage (GTDB taxonomy): Bacteria > Pseudomonadota > Gammaproteobacteria > Pseudomonadales > Oleiphilaceae > Marinobacter. The sequence goes on along the minus strand of JAGXLV010000077.1, from coordinate 9,970 downwards.
AGCTACGCCAAAGACCGCATCGCCGTTATGCTGGGTGGCCGGGTCTCGGAGCGCGTTGTATTTAGCGAGCTCAGCAGTGGCGCCGAAAACGACATTGAACAGGCCACCAAACTGGCAAGACGCATGATATCCCGCTGGGGCATGAGCGACGCCATCGGGCCCATGTCCGTCAGTTCCAGCCAGGATGAAGTGTTTCTGGGCCAGGAGATCTCCAGGGAACGGGACCACAGCGAAGCCACCGCCGAGAAGGTTGACGATGAGGTGCGCAAACTGATTATCGGTATTGAAGCCGAGGTGGAGAAACGGCTGAAAGAAAATCGCGACAAACTCGACAAACTGGTCGAGGAACTCCTGGAGAAAGAGAGCCTGGAAGCCGGCGAAATCAGCTCACTCCTGGGACTGGGTGAAAAAGCGGGCAAGGAAGAAAACAAAACAACAAATCAATCCGCCAGCGACAAAGGCCAGGAACACAAAGGCCAGAAAAAGAGTACGGGCAAGGACGATGAGGCCGGCGGCCCCGGCCGAAGGCAGAAGGCCTGAGCCGGGTATCGCGGTTGAAACCGCTCCTGCCAGACGAAAACCTAGGAGCGGTTTCAGTCGCGAAAAGACATCAACATCTGAGCCAGGCTTGACCTCAAACGGAGTATCTACCGGAGGGCGCAAACGTAGGAGCGGTTTCAACCGCGAAAATTTCACACCGGCTCTCAACCGCGAAATGGGCATTCTCGTCGGGCTTCGATCGCGGTTGTTTGCTCTAGGATTTTTCCCGTTGCCAGGCCTCGTCAAGCAGCTCACGGACCTCATCGTCGCTGGTCTGACCAAATTCCTGATACCACTTGCCGATGGCCATAAACGGCTCGGGTGTGGCCAGACAGGCGATCTGATCAACTTTTTTGCGCAGCCGGCCCAGGGTTTCTTCCGGAGCAACGGCTACGGCCAGTACCACTTCCCGGGGCTTCTGACGCCTTAGCGCATCAATGGCCGCTTCCATGGTCGCGCCGGTGGCGATGCCGTCATCCACCAGTATCACGCAGCGCCCCTCGATTTTTGGTGCGGGCCGGTCCCCCCGATAGGCCTTATCGCGGCGCGCCAGTTCCTTGCCCTCTTTTTCCGCCACTTTCTGGATATCCGCTTCTGAAACCCCATGAGACGTGATCACATCGTCATTCAAAACCTTCACACCACCGCTTGCGATGGCGCCCATGGCCAGTTCTTCCCATGCTGGCAGGCCGAGCTTGCGCACGATCATCAGGTCCAGTGGAGCGTCGAGAGCGCGGGCAATTTCCGCCGCCACCGGTACACCGCCGCGCGGCAGGGCCAGAACCAGAAGATCGTCACGATCGCGATAGTCCCTGAGTTGCTCCGCCAGTCCCTGGCCGGCGACAGTACGATTCTTGATTGGAACATCCATAATCAGCTCCTTGCGTTATGGGGTGTTGGCTCATCGGCGACAAACGGCCTCTTAAGCTTTTATCTGCGGGCAACGGAGTGGTTATCAACCGTTTCCAGCAGGATCACTTACTCAGAAGAGACTTGCTCGACGGGTTGCAATCATGCAGCTGTGACTTAACATATAGGTTAATAATTGAGCACAATTTCGCGATTCATTCATGTCACCACGACAACTTCCGGGAGAGATCGATGGCCGGTGCAAGTGAGAGCTACCACGAATCCGAAGACCTGCTGTCCGAGCACACGAAAGACATGCATCGCGCGCTGGTCTCGGTTCAGGAAGAATTCGAAGCCGTGGATTGGTATCAGCAACGGGCGGATGCCACCAATGACGAGGAACTGAAAGGGCTTTTGATCCACAACATGCAGGAAGAAGTTGAGCACGCCTGCATGGTTCTGGAATGGTTGCGCCGCAAAAGTCCCGATTTCGACGAACAGATGCGCACCTATCTCTTTACCGACAAGCCCATTCTGGAGGCCGAGGAAGACGACGGCAGCGTCGGCGGCCAACCCAACAGTTCGAACGGATCGAACGGATCGAACGGATCGCACCGGCCCCTGAACAAATTCACCATTGGCGACTTGAAGGGAAAGTAAACATCATGAGCTATTTGAACCGGGAACACGCGTCCTTTCCCAGGGAAATCTGGGACAGGATCGACCAGGCCGCCGTCAGTGCGGCCACTGACATACTCACCGGGCGCCGCTTCCTTGATGTTGAAGGCCCCTATGGTGTCGGCCTTACCTCGATCGAGGTGGGCGAAGAAGGCTATTGCCGCCAGCCTGCCGCCGACGAGGCCGGCGCCGTGCTTAGCCGCGCCATTGCGATTCCCATGCTGCGCAAGAATTTTACCCTCAGCGTCCGGCGCATCGACGGCTATGAGTCCATGGGACAGCCCTTGAACCTGCGCTCGGCGGAAGATGCCGCGGAAGCGGTGGCCCGCCGGGAAGAGGAGTTTATCTATTACGGCCAACCCGACTTCGGTCTGGAAGGCCTTCTGACTGCAAAAAATCGCAACGAGGTCGAGTGCGAAGACTGGAGCAAGATCGAACAGGCCCTGGAAGACGTGCTGCGCTCAGTCAACCATCTCGATGACAAAGGCTTTTACGGCCCCTATGCCCTGGCTCTGTCACCGAAGTGGTACAACCTGCTGTTCCGGCGCTATGAAGGCACTGACATGCTCCAGCTTGAACACCTGAAACGGCTGTGTGAACTGGGTGTGTTCAAGGCCAGCATCGAGGGTGCGGTTCTGGTGGACGCCAGAGTTGGCCGACTGATTGTGGGCCAGGATCTGATGACGGGCTATTCCAATAACGACGGCATTCACCATCAGATGTTTGTCAGTGAAAGCCTGGTGTTGATGGTGGAGGAACCGGGCGCCATTTGTACGCTCAGCAACAAGGTCAAGTAGGCCTCATGGCGAGCGCGGAGGATCTGAGGCGCGGCCGTGACGGCACCCGGCGGATGCTGGATGATCTGGATTCACTGAGCCTGGCAACCCAAACCTGCAGGGATGACAGCCTACTGTCCCTGCTCACGGGTATCCGTCGCCGCAAAGCCGGCCAGACCGCACGGCTCATGGATTGGCTGGCGCGCCAGGAAGATGGCCTGCAAGCGCCCGCCATCGACCCGGATGCAAGTGGCGGCAGTGAGGGGGAAACCGCGAAAAGAGCAAGCAAGGCCGTCGAAACGGACGCCAGTCCGTCTGCAAGGAGCGCTGACCCGGTCCGAAGACCGCCCACGGCAGAGGCCGGTGTCATCGTTATCGAACGGCTCCAGATAACGCCAGAACTGCTCATATTCAAGGTGCCACGCCCTCTGGACTTCAGCTTTTCAGCCGGTCAGTCAGTAAAGGTGGGCCTGGGCGACATTACTCGCAGTTACTCCATCGCCTCGGCACCCCATGAGCCGGTGCTGGAATTTTTTGTCGAACTGGTGCCGGGTGGCCGGATGTCAGAACGGCTGCGCCGCCTAAGCATTGGTGACCGAATTTCCCTGGGATCGGCAAAAGGCGACTTCCTGCTTGAGCCCAGCTACCGGAACCATCTGATGGTCGCCACGGTCACCGGCATCAACCCGTTTATCAGCATGCTGAGAGACTGCGTCCACCGAAACCTGAAGGGGTATCGATTCCACATTCTGCACGGCGCCAGTTATCAGGCCGAATTCGGCTACCGGGAAGAGCTTGACGCCTTGGCTTCAGACCATCCCGAACTACTGACTTACGTGCCCAGCGTGAGCCGGCCCGATGAAGCTGCCAATGCCGGTTGGACAGGCAGCGTGGGGCGGGTCGATACCATCATCGCGAACTATCTTGACCGGACCGGACTGGACGCCGGCTCCACCATGCTCTACATCTGCGGTCATTCCGGCATGATCGACCTGGTGGAGCGGAATTACCGCCCCCTGGGCTTCCGGATAAAAACCGAGGATTACGACTAACGCCGGATGCAAACCGCCGGTCTAACGGGGCGCAAGGGGTTTTTCGTCACCACGGACGCTGTCAGGATACAGATTCTTGCGGGAAAGACGGGCAACCAGAGGCTGGTAGGCGGCACCAAGAATCCGGTTAATGGCCTCAATGCCCCAGGCATCCGGCCCGACCAGGATCCGCGACTCGCCTTTGATCACGCCCTTGATAATCGTTCGCGCCGCTTTTCCCGGTGTCGTGACCGCCAGCTTGTCAAAGCCCTCGCGCTGAGCTTCAAAATTTTCGGACTTGCCCATACGGGCCGACAGGGCAATGTTGGTCCGTATGCCGCCAGGATGGACGCAACTGACCTTCACCGGCCGTTTCTCAAGAAGCATTTCCTGACGCAGGGATTCGGTAAAACCGCGAACCGCAAACTTGGCGGCGTTGTAAGCGCTCTGCTTGGGTACGCCAATCAACCCGAACACACTGGAAATGTTGACCAGATAGCCATCGCCAGAGGCGATCAGATGAGGCAAAAATGCCCGCGTACCGTTCACCACGCCCCAGAAATCAATGTCCATAACCCAGTGAAAGTCCTCATCCGTGGTTTCCAGGACCGAGGCCGATAACGCCACACCCGCATTGTTGAATACCAGGTTGACGGCGCCAAAGGTGCCGGCAACTTCCTCGGCATGGGCATAGATCGCATCCCGGTTGGCGACATCCAGGCGGTAGGTTTTAACCTCGGCGGGGCCGCACAGTTCCGCTGTTTCCTGCAGGCCGATCGCATCCACATCCGACAATGCCAATCGGCATCCCCGCAGTGCCAGATCCCGCGCCAAGGCCCGGCCAATGCCGGAACCGGCGCCGGTAACAACAGCCACTTTATTCTGCAGACTTCTAGTCATGATGAGGCTTTGCTCCCAAGCCGCAAGACAGCGGACTCCAGTGTCCTGCGGCTTTCGTCATTTCAAATCGGATTGTTTCGGTACGCATTATACGCCAGGCCCGCCCCCAAGGATTGGCCACAGAATACGCGGTAATACGAGCCTACCGGCATCACCCGGAAACTGCTATCCTTTTGCGCCTGTATTCGCGCTGTCCCGCACCGTTTTGCTCAGCGCTTCACCGCTGGATATCAATCATGGAATGGACAACAACCCACCTCTGGCTTGCCCTGGCTCTTATTCTCGGCCTCGCCGAATTGACCTCTGGTGTCATGGTGTTACTGGCGCTAGGTCTGGCGGCAGCGCTCACAGCAGTACTTGCTTTTCTGGGCCTGTCTTTGCCCTGGCAATTGGTCGGCATGGGGCTTTTTTCCGGTTTTTTGATTCCCATTGTCATACGGGTCATCCGGCCCCGTTTCACCCCCCATGGTGTCGCCTACGGCACCACCGGCACCGGCGTCGAAAAGAATCAGCGTTATATGACCATTAAACGGGATTTTGATAACGCCACCGGCATCAAGGTGAACGGCGATTTCTATCGCCTGAAAATTGCGGAAACTGGCGAATCCGATTTGCCCGAAGATACCGAAGTCATCTTTGACCACTTCGATGGCACCACCGCCATCGTGCATAGCGGTCATCACCAGGAGCAGTAACTTATGGAATCATTTCTCACGCCGGGCCTGATCCTCAGCGTCATCGTCGTTGTTATCGGCATTATGATCATCGCCAAGGGCCTGGTTATCGTGCGTCAGTCGGAAGTCATGGTCATTGAGCGGCTGGGGTCGTTCAACCGGATCCTTGAAAGCGGCGTGAACATCATCATTCCGTTTATCGAACGGCCGCGCGCGATCACCATGATTCGCTACATGAAGCTGGGCGACGATTATCAGGCCGTCACTACGGACGAAAACCGCATTGACCGGCGTGAAACCGTCATGGACTTCCCCGGCCAGCCGGTGGTGACCACGGACAACGTCACCGTCAAGATCAACGGCGCGCTCTACTACCAGATCATCGATCCGCGCCGGGCGGTTTACGAAGTGGCCAACATGAGCCAGGCCGTGGAAGTGCTGGCCAAAACCACGCTGCGCTCTGTCGTGGGTAAGATGGAACTGGACAAACTCTTTGAATCCCGGGCCGAGGTTAACAGTGCCATTCAGGCCGAAATGGAAGAAGCCGCCTCCAAATGGGGCGTCAAGCTGACAAGGGTCGAAGTTCAGGACATTAACATGCCGGAAGAAGTGGAAGAGGCCATGCGCCTTCAGATGGCAGCGGAACGCAAGCGCCGGGCCACGGTGACCGAGGCCGAAGGTGAGAAAACCGCCGCCATTGCCATGGCCCAGGGCCAGCGTGAATCAGCGATCCTTAATGCCGAAGGCGACCGGGAATCCGCCATTCTTCGGGCCCAGGGCGAGCAGGAGTCCATCAAACTGGTTCTGAACGCCATCGGTGAAACCGAAGAAAACAAGCGCACGGTGGTGGGCTATCTTCTGGGTCAGAGCTACATCAAGGCCTTGCCGACCATGGCGAAAGACGGCGAGCGGGTGTTCGTGCCTTACGAATCCTCGGCGTTACTGGGCTCCATGGGCATGTTCCGGGAGATGGCAGGCTCGCCGGAAGATACGGTGCGCAAATCCCTCAAATCCGATGACCTGCGCGGCGGCTTTGTGGCCTCGGCCGGCGCCGGCTCCTGATCACCACACAACCCGCTTAACCGGCGGCCCGCCAGGGACGGATCATTCCAGCAGATGATCCAGCGGGCGCTGATAGCTGGGGGCAAAGACCTCCAGGAAGTAGCGCACTTCCGGTGTTGCCTCTTCCTCGATTTTACTGAGAATCTGGCTGGCGGCGGGTTCAAATTCCTGATTGCCAGCCCGGATCTCGGCCTGACATTTAAGCCAGGCCGACAGCCGGTCGGCCGCCTTCACAATGGCGCGCACCTCCGCCGGCCAGTCGCCCTCCTGAACATAAGGCGCAAAGTCTTTACGAAGATCCTCCGGCAACAAAGCCAGCAGTTCCTCTTCCGCTTTGTGTTCGATGGCGCCAAAGGCTTCCCGCATCACCTTGGAATGATATTTCACCGGCGTCGGCATATCGCCCGTGATCACCTCGGTGGCGTCGTGATAAAGGGCGGCGGCGGCAATCCGATCCGCATCGACATGACCGTCGAAATGCCGGTTGCGAATCAGCGCCAGGGCGTGGGCGATGGTTGCCACCTCCCAGGAGTGGGTGGCGACATTCTCCTCAATGGCATTGCGCATCAGGCCCCAACGGCGAATCCAGCGCAAGCGGGCGATGTAAGCAAAAAAATGGCTGGGGCTTCGTAGCATGGACAGCATTACCTTCTTTGATTATCGACTGGCCGCCTGTCGGATTTAGGCGTTCGTAGCACGGGAAAGTCCGGCTAGCGCACTTTGAGCTCGAACGGTGCCATCACCAGTTGCCGCTCCGAATCCACCGGCGCGTCCGCATTGGCCTCGCGCTTGTACAGCTGTTCGCCAGCAACCTTATGTTTCTGCAGTAAAAGCCGGAACAAACTGTCACCGCGACTGCGCGCCAGTTGACGGAGCGCGCCGTCAGGCAGTGTCCGTGCCTCTGTTAATGCCGAGATTAACGTCTCCAGCCATTCCTGAGTCTCTTCCGGAACACGTTTATCCGCTCTGAGCCGATCCAGCGAGGGGCTGAGACCGGCCTCCTGGTAGGCCTGCTCAAGGCGCTTTTTGCGCTCCCCGACATCAAGTTGGGCGGTAATTTCAAGATCCTCAAACAACGCCTCCCTGAGAAGCGCAGGACCATCCAGTGCCGGCGCCGCCGCACCGCGGAGATCCAACGCCAGCTTAGGCCGCTCCGAGAGTGCCTCAGCCAATACTTTCAGCTTGTCAGCCTCGCCGGCGCCCAGTGAGACCGAACCCGGCTTGTAGCCGACAGCCCCAAGCTCATTTTCATTCAGGCCGGCCAAATCCGCAATGGAACCCAGCATGCTGAAGGGTGAGGTGGCCGCTTTGACCACGAGGTTCATGAAAGCGCTGCCGACGATCCGGTGAATCTGGAAACCGGGATCGCTCAGGTCGCCCTCCACCGGAAGGTTGAGTTCGATCTGGTCTTGACTGTCACGAAGCAATGCCAGGCCCAGTTTGATTGGCGCATTGACGGCCTGATCACTTGCGACCGCCGGACCCAACTCAAGCCGGTCAAAAAGAATTCTGTTGCTGCCGGTTACCTGTGAGCCTTTCAGGGCGTAATTCAGATCAAGAGCCAGCTTTCCGCCGTCAACCGAGTACCCCAGAAAACGGGCAAAATAAGGGCTGAGCGTTGTCAGGCCCATTTGCTCGAGGGTCAGTTCAAGTGTGCTGGCCCTGTCACTGCCCAGCGCAGCCAGGGAGCCTTGGACCTGAAGGTCGGCGCGATCGTCCACTTTGCCGGTAATATTCAGGCGGCCCTCCTGAGGGGCGACATTACTGACGCCGTATACCGATCCGGTGAGCTGATGCAACCGCGTCGCCAGTGTTGGCTCAAGGGAGCGGTCCGCGTAGGTCAGAGTGCCATCGTTAAGCGCCACTTCACCAATCCGGAAAATAAGCGGGGCCTGGGATGCGGATGTGTCGTCACCATTGCTGTCCCGAGCCGGGTCGCTTTTGGCAATATCGGCAAGATTCAGCTTGCCGGATTTACTCCGCTGCACTGCCACCTGGGGCTCAGTCAGCGTTAAAGTGCCGACTTCCAGACGGCCGGGCGCCAGATTGTACTCAATCGGTGCCAACCGCAGCGATGCCAGCGTCAGCAGTTTTTGCGGGTTAGCCTCGCGGGCAAGCTCCAGGCTCGTGACTTCGGCACGACCACTGAATGTTCCCGTCCAGGGATCAACCTGATGGTCCAGGTTCAGGTCGCCATCAAAATCCAGCCAGCCATCCTGGATATCCAGTGCCATCGCCTGCTGCACATAAGGATTGGCCTGAATCAGTGCCAGGTTATCGCCGGAAAGCCCGGCCTCAAGAGTAAAAGGCGCAATACTCGCCTGGCCCTGAGCGCTGAGTCGGCCGCCGTCGCTGACCGCAAGACTGGTCTTATAGCGTACCGGGGCGGCGAGGTCATGACTGAGCCCTGTCAGGTCGAGGCTGACCTTGCTAAACGTCATATCAGCCGGTGCGGCTGGCAATGCATCCCGCCAGCGTAAGGCACTGTTCCGTAACTGAACCGTTTCAAGAGACCAGCGCCAGGGCTCCACTTCGGCCACACGATCATCCTGATCCGCTGCCGGACTGCCCTGTTCCGGATTGGTGCCGGAGGCAAAAGGGGCGAGGATGTTGATTTGGCCATCCGCGTTCCGCGCCAATTCTGCCCTGGCGCCGACGAGGTCCATAACACCCAGATCCAGTTGACGCCGGCCCAGATCGAACCCGATGTCATCCAGATTAAACTCGGCCAATGTCAGGATGGTGTTTTCATCGTCGGCTTGAAGGCCAAGTGCCAAATCACGGATGTTGACCACCCCGTTCGAAGTACTCACCTGCAAACGATCGGCTATCGACAAAGAGTATTCCGAGGTCAGGGTAAACCGGCCGCTGCGGAGCTCGTAGGGCAGATACTGGTTGGTGAAATGAGCCAAGGTGGTGTGACTGATGTCGGCGATTTCAAGTTTGCCCCTGGAAGTAAAAGGCGCAAGTGTTAACTCGCCATCCCAACTGACAGACTGGTCACCGATCACGGCATTGAAGCGATAAGGGCTATTACCTTCCCTGGAAAAGGTCGCCAGATCATTGAGCGTGACATTCAGCGATTCAACTTCGAAGCGGGCCTCCTGCTCCTGGCTGAAGTCCCGCAGCAGCAATTCGCCATTGGTCAGGACAACGCGGCCAAAATACAGTTTCGGTGGCTCGTCCCTGGCGGGGGTTCGGCCATCATCTTGCGGGCTCTGGTTATGGCTTTGCCAGTCCCGGATAAAATTAACGCCGTATCCGTCCAGCAGGTCGGTCCGAACGAAGGGTGTCTCAAGCTCAATGGCGTCGAACGCGATAATGCCACGAAACAGCTGCAGGAAGCCCAGGTCCAGATGCAGTCGGTCAAATTGCAGTACCGGCTCACCACTGCCATCCCGGGCCGCCAGATCACTGACAGTGACCGTCATGGCAAAAGGATTGACCTCTACCCCGGGCG
>JAGXLV010000143.1 GCA_018334495.1 Oleiphilaceae bacterium | reverse complement strand
GAGTCAGACGGGCCGCTGCCACCATAAATGCACCTAACGTAGCGGAAGCTTCAGCTTTCGTGGCGCCGACAGACTCCCCGTTGCTCATCTTTAAAAAATTCAACACCCCTGCTATTCCTGCAAAGCAGACCCGCCGTCTCCCGCAATCAAACTGTAAACATTCCACATCCAACGTGTTATTTTTAAGAAGGCATATTATCAGGGTCAACTTACAAACTCCTGAGAACCAGTAATATTTGAGACACCGCACCAAAGCCTCATTTCGGGCTGATTTTTGGTCAAGGAAAGACGAAAAGTCAGGAGAACATGGTGAGCCATCATTTTTCGATGGGAATATCGAGGATCGCCCAACGGACTGTTCAGGACGTATTGAATAGCATGGGGCTTGAATTGCGTCGCAAACCCCAGAAAATCGCAACGCCTACCCCGCCTCCGCTTTACGATGATCCCCTGGAAGCCTTATACCGGGTTCGTGGAGAACAAAAAGCTGCGTTTCTATGTCCCATCCGTCAGATTGTCGTTCTTAAAGGGTTCGGATTCGGCAAGGAGCGCTGGCATCCATTGTCGGATGCAATCAGGGGATATAATGAGCACGGCTACGATTACGCTGAAAATCTCCTGGCGAATTTTTATGGTGCCCATCAACCGCTGGATGCAAGCAAAGCGATTCCCGGCTTCGAATATGCACCGGATATATTAAAAACCCTAAGGCCGCATCTATACCATCTCTCGCCCTGGACAGCCCTCTCTCCGGACGAGATTGATTCAGCGGTAAGGTCCTGGACACGAAAAGATAATGCGGAGCATGGGCGCAACGATCTATCGTTCGATTCACATGGGTTCGTGCTTCATGGTCCGGTTCACGAGGACAAAAGGAGACTTGAACTAAATCGCTTATTGGCATTGAGGGCATCAATCGCACAAAACGGCTTTAACCGGACGTTCGGGGACGTCAATGTAAGGGTTCTAAAGCGGAAAAATGAATTCTTGTTTATCGCCAACGGAGGAGGCCACCATCGAACTGCGATCATGGCCGCACTTGGCTATGACTTCATACCCGCACAATTTTTTCCCGGCCCGATCGTAAATGATGTCGCCGATGTCGAGCTTTGGCCCCAGGTACGATTCGGCAACTGGAGTGCCGACCAGGCCTCAGCCTATGTCGACCATCTTTTTGACTTCGATTCGGTGGCCTGGGCGCGGCAACAGCAATTGGTAAATTCGACAAAACGTTTGTAAATTTGACCGTTTCCGTGGGATTTCGAACTGGGACGATCTACGGAAAATGATGTGGCGATCAGGAGTCAGCCGCGCTGACGCTCAGTTTTAAGCCTCAACTCTCCTTGCGATTAGTGCTGGCACGGGACCTGCTTGGTTCTGGTAACACAGCAACCAACCACGGAGCCTCAGAGCCATGCGCTATCCAGATTCAAACCGCATCAGATCCATTCGCTCTCGTTTCAGCAGCCCGCGCGACCCGGCAATTGCTGTGGCGGCGCTTGGTTTAACAGCCGCAGGGGCAGCCTGGTACCTGAGGGCCAATTCGTCTTCCAGTCGATCCCTGCGCCCCGCTTCCCTGCACTTGCCTCGCCAGCGCAAACATAACCACACCGGTTGGCTGCTCGGTGCAGTCGGCGCCGGTATTGCAGGAATGCTGTTGGGGAGCAGGATAAAACTGGCCTCTGCCTCCGGAGTCCCACTTCTTAAAAATGAGCCCAGAGATGTCAGACTGGTAAGCAACATCACCATCAAACGGCCTGCGGAAGAGGTCTACCGGTTCTGGAGAGACTTTCAAAACCTGCCGCAGGTCATGGGATTTCTGGATCGGATCGAGCCGCGCGAAGGCAACATTTCCCACTGGGTTGCCAAAGGCCCCGCCGGCCCTGCCATTGAATGGGACGCGGAAATTGTGGATGACGACCCCGGCAAATTACTTGCCTGGCGTTCCCTTGAAGGTTCTGACATACAGACCTGGGGAACGGTGATCTTCCGGCCCGGTAAGGATAACCGCGAAACGGAAGTAGCGGTGGCTTTCAACTTCTCTCCACCCGCAAACGCCGTGGGGTACGTAGCGCGTTTCCTGGCAACGCTTGAAAATGCGGCGCTCGATCGGAATTTACGCAAGCTGAAATCTCAGATGGAAAAGAGTGAAGGTGCCACCGGCCATCGTTTTAAGACGGCGGGGAGCCAGTAATTGGGATATGTCGGTGATGTGAGTGATTTAGAGGCAAGCCGGAAGGGGCGTTTGCAACCACCGCCCCCTTCTTCCGGCTTTCAGACTTTGTAGTAATCCCGGTACCAATCCACGAAATTGGCAATGCCCTTCTCGACAGGAGTGGCGGGTTTGTAACCAACATCCTGTATCAGTGCGTCTACGTTGGCATAAGTCGCGGGTACGTCGCCGGGTTGCAAAGGCAGCAGATTTTTCCTGGCCTTTCGCCCTACCCGCTCTTCGATCACCTCAATAAACCGGGATAGTTCCACCGGGTTGTTGCTGCCGATGTTGTACAAACGGTACGGCGACATGCTGGTGCCCGGGTCCGGATGTGTGCCGGACCAGTCTTTGTTAGAGGTAGCCACCCGGTCCAAAGTGCGCACTACCCCTTCCACGATGTCATCGATGTAAGTGAAGTCCCTGCGATGATTGCCGTAATTGAATACGTCGATGGGTTCGCCCGCCAGAATTTTCCGCGTAAAAATAAACAGTGCCATGTCCGGCCGGCCCCAGGGACCGTAGACCGTAAAGAATCGCAAGCCGGTGGTCGGGAGGTTGTAAAGATTGCTGTAGGTATGAGCCATGAGCTCATTGGCTTTCTTGGAGGCGGCGTAAAGGCTCAGGGGGTGATCCACGTTGTCATGCACGGAAAACGGCATGGACTCGTTGGCACCGTAGACCGAACTGCTGGAGGCATAAACCAGATGCTGGACGTCGTTGTGCCGACAACCCTCCAGAATATTCATGAACCCCACCAGGTTGGCATCAACGTAGGCATTCGGATTTTCAATGGAGTAACGGACACCGGCCTGGGCCGCCAGATGCACTACCCGCTCCGGCTTGTGCTCGCGAAACACCGCTTCCATAACGGCACGGTCCGACACGTCCTCGCGGATTTCAGTGAACCCGGCCTGAGCATTCAGCGGAGCCAGTCGGGCTTCCTTGAGGGAAACATCGTAATAATCGTTGACGTTATCGATGCCGATGATTTCGTCACCACGGGCCAACAGACGTTGGGCGAGGTGCGAACCAATAAAACCAGCGGTTCCGGTGATCAGAATCTTCAAGTGGCTCTCCCTGAGATTGGACGCTTATTGATTTTTATACAGGGAACCCAGTTTACCTGATCTCACGCGCAATCCCGCGCCGAAACGCGAAAAAAACAATCAACCATCGCAAATCCCGGGTAGGAGCGGCTTCAGCCGCGAATGGGGTGTGGCGTGAAGGCCTGGGGGGGCTGTCCTGGCCTGGGGTTTCGCGACTGAAGTCGCTCCTACGGGCGCTCCTGCGGGCGGGGCATCTCAAGCCTGGGGGAGGTACGACACATTCTGGTAGGAGCGGCTTCAGCCGCGAATGAGGTGTGGCGTGAAGGCCTGGGGGGTTGTCCTGGCCTGGGGTTTCGCGACTGAAGTCGCTCCTACGGTCGCTCCTACGGGCGCTCCTACGGCCCCTCCTGCGGGTGGGGCCGGGCCTTCTGGCGGGTGGCTTTTCTCAGAATACCACGCCAGCGCTGGCGAAGGGGCCGTCAATTTCAATGTCCAGCACGTC
>JAGXLV010000076.1 GCA_018334495.1 Oleiphilaceae bacterium | reverse complement strand
GGCACCACCTTTTCAATCTATGGCACCGTTGAACCCAAGATCATTACTGAAACCAATGAAAGTGGAGATGATTCCACCGAGCTGGATGACGAGGATTCCACTCTCGGCTTTGTCGTGGAAAACCGTTTCAGTGAGTCGGTAACGGGCTTTGCGCAGATCGAGCTGGAGTTTTCCAGCGATGACAACAGTAATGGCTTTGACCAGCTGGACAGTGCTTTTTTAGGGGTCAAGGGTGACTTCGGCAAAGTTCAGGCGGGTAATTTTGACAGCGTCTACGAAGATCTGATTATTGATGCGACCGAGGTGGCCGAGGACGCCGAAATCACCGACGAGGCCTTTGCCGATGAGAACAATCAGCTTGCCTACTACAGCCCGGACTGGAACGGTTTCAGTTTTCGCACCCAGGCGCGGCTTGTCGGGCGGGATGATGCCAGGGCCGCAGGCGACGAAGACGACAACAAGGTGGGGTTTTCAATTGCCGGCGGGTACACCGGCAATAACTGGGGGTTGTACGCCGGTTATGATGATCGCGAGGCGGAAGCCACCGACGAATTTTCTGATGGCTCCGCGAATCCGGAGGGCGATGTGTTCGTTGGCGAAAGCACTTACGGCGTCTCCGGCATATATGGCATTGGGCAATTCGAGTTTGGAGCCAAATACGCCATTCAGAATAACCTGGATACTGACCCAGCCGGCGATGACACCACTTTCACGGCTCTGCGCGTCACCTTCATCCAGGGCCGTTCCGAATTCTACGCCGCCGTCCAGCGGGTCGACGAGGATGCCGGCGGTGAGCGGGACGAAGTCACCATCGGCGCTTCCCATAAGCTATACAGCAGCCTCAGCGTGTGGGCAGAGGCGGGTCAGTACGACCGCCCCCAAGATGAAGGCGACCACTACATGATCGGCGCTATCTACAGCTTCTGAGTCTCCCGTTGTTGGCCTCATAACACCTGGCCCGGGATCTGCCAGTTATGAGGGGGTGCTGCAGCCTGTCGGCAAATCCCCCTGTTCAGGATGTGGTATTTCTGTGCCCTGTTTTCATTATAGCGGGTTCGATAGTGCGTATAACGGCATGCGTCCTGAGCCAGAAGGCTTCAGTCAGTCAGGATTTCGGCTTTTTCCAGGAATGTCTTTCCGCTGCTCCGAATCTGCTCTTCATCGCCGGCCTCTGAACCAAGGTGAACCCGCTCAAGCTCTTCGGCCATGATTTCGGTTTCCTCACGGATCTTCGCCAGTGCGTTCTCAAGAGTATAGGTGAGCTTGTGAATCTCATTCATTTCCGAGGCGCCCAGATCGCCTCCCTCCAGGAGTTCCTCCATTCGCTCATTGGATGCCTCAAAGTTTTCCAGCGCTTCCTCCAACGTTTCCGATTCCTCACCCTCATAGTGCTGGGGCTGATCTTCCGCGTTTATGCTTAGCGCAAATAAGCTCAACGACAGTAAGCAGGCACAGCTGATGAATTTATTCATTGAAAAACGCTCCTTTCCTGTTGATAGATGATTAAATGTACTGTAATTCAATCAGTTTTGGACACTGTGGCCAGTTTGATGTTGGCGGTGTTCACTTTCGCGCGCACTCTTTCTTGATGCCCCCTCTGACGGATCACAGTCGTTCCTGATACAGTTTTAAACAAGTCCGATGCGGGAGCAACCCGATCACACCGGCTGACGCACAGGGTGAACCTTTCGGTCTCATCTGCGTAGTCTAGCGAATTATTGTGGCTATAAAACCGGCAATAGTTCGCGTATTCTGACCTGCGTTTTTATCGTAGCGCTGGCGTCGAGGTCGGGCGCAGGGCTTTGTCAGAACGAACGGAGAGTGCAGAGGCAATATGAAAGGCACAATACGGCAATACAGCGTTGAGACGGGGCAGGGTGTCGTTGAAGACATTAACGGCACTGCCTACCTGTTTGATAAGGCCGAGTGGTGGGATAAAGGCGACATCGAAAATGGTCTTGTGGTCCGCTTTCGCCCGGAGGATTCCGCTGATGGTCCTGTGGCCAGGCTTGTTGCTGAAATGAAAAACAGAACCCTCCGCAGCTAGTGGCCCGTCTGATTAGTTAAAAGGGCCGATCATTTGATCGGCTCTTTTTCGTTGTGGCCCTGTTGGCTGTCGATAATCTCTCTTCGCAAGTTACTGGCCGTGACAAAACATTGACAACTTCGCAACCGAAAATAAGGCATGACTCACGCAAACTGCCCGCCTGATTTTATAGTCTTTAGGCTTTGACATGTCAGGTGGTATCCGCTGTGAAAAAATATGTGAGTAACTCGAAGTTAACGATTTTTTTTGTTGCTGCAGCCTTGGCGGGATGCGGAGGGGGGTCGTCAGGGACGGCAATTTCGGACGCAACAACAGACAATGTCGCTGCTTTAAGCTGGAATGCGCCGGCCACTCGCGTGAATGGCGAGGGTCTGTCGATGGGCGAGCTGGACGCCTATGTGATTCTTTATGGGCAAGACGCGGACAATCTTGACCGGGCGATTACCGTTGGCGAGGCCAGTACCATGTCATTCACTATCCCTGATCTGGCTGCCGGCGATTGGTACTTCGCGATTCAGGTGGTGGATACGCAAGGATTGGTCAGCGCGCCTTCCCGGGTGGTTTCCAAGAGTATTTAAAAACAGTCATCCGGCCAATTCCGCTCAAAGTCTTTTCAGAGTGGATTCGCCAGTGGCAATTTCACCATAAATGTTGAGCCCACCCCGGGAGTTGAGTCGACGCTAATCTCCCCCCGATGTTTTTCTACCACAACATTGACAAAACTAAGCCCAAGTCCGGCACCATGGCTGCCGTCCAGTTCGCTACTTTTTTGCCGCTGGTACCTGTCAAACAGGTAGGGCAATTCATCGGGAATGATGCCGTTGCCCTCGTCAGTGACGGTCAGGCAGACCTGGTGGCCCGCCTCGAACATCTGCATGGTTACTGTTGAGCCGCCTCCGCTGTACTGGACGGCGTTGGTGAGCAGGTTGATAATTGCCCGCTCGAGTAGTTCGGCATTGCCGTTCACCCAGACGTCGTTGTCCCCCTGTAGCTGGATTGCTATGCCTTTTTCCGCCGCTTGTTCGCTGACGCTGTCGCGGGCATTCTCCGCAATGGCCAGAAACTCGCATTCGTAAAAACGGGTTTCGGTCAGTTGTTCCGCACGCGCGAGCTGCACAAACTCCTCGGCCAGGTTATAGCTCCGGCGAGCCAGCCGGCCCAGTTGGTCGAGTTGGGCGGGTTCTATGGCCTGGGGGCTGCGCTTGAGTTGGGCGATCAGTGCCAGTTGCGATACCAAAGGCGATCGCACGTCGTGGGAAATGAAGTCGATGGCTTCGCGGTGCTGGCGCTGCTGGCTTTTCAGCTCGGAAATGTCGGAGATGTTGGCGATGATGCCGCTTTGCCGGCTTTCCGGGAGGTCAAAGGGAGCGAAGTGAATCAGAAAATCTTTGCCTTGCAGGCGCAGGTCCACTGTGCGGCTCTGATTCAGAGTCAGGGTTTCCGCGATGGTTTCATGCCAAGGGGGCGTGTCACGGGGATCGTGACCATGGAGCAGGCGGGTCAGTGGCATTCCGTTGACGCTCGACCGGGGAGCGCCAAGCCATTCTTCCACATGACTGTTGGTAAACTGGATGATGCCCAGGGCATTCGTAACAATGATTCCATCGGGCATGCGCTCAAAGCTGCGGTCGATGAACGCATGCATACTGTTCATGCGCTGCGTTGCCTGTCTTACCCGCTCAATGCGGGCGCGAATCTTTTCCCGGATTGCTGCTGGTCTTGTGGCCTCTGGCGGTGAATCCAGGGCCAGATGCTCAAGGTAACGTTGATTGGCGGCCTGGTTCACACTGTCTTTGGTCAGGTTTAGTCCGAGCAGGTATTCTTTCTGGTGTGTGAACAGGCGGACCCAGCTCTGGGTATGACTATGCACCCAGCGGCCGGAGCCGGGTAAAAAGGGGATGTCGTCGGCTGACAAGCCGTCCGCTGTCAACACGTGGGTTTCCTCTGAAAGAAACCAGCCCTGCGCCTGCAAAAGCGAGCGTAAATGCTCAACCAGTTGCAGGGGGTGTTGCTGTGCAGGCTGTGAGAGGTTGAGCTGCCGGCTTCGGCCCAGGTCATCCAGTTGTCGGTCGAGAAACCGGTTGGTCAGCGCCAGCCGCTGCGCGGTCCAGAGCGGAAATGCGATGACTGGCATCAACAGGGCGGCTGCGACCGGAAGGTGCAGGCGCCAGATGAACAAGCCTGATACCAGCGCAAGGGCCAGCGCTCCCGCGAGGCCAGCGCAGAGAATGAGTGTCTGAAACGGGTAAAGCCTGGGGAGGCTGGGCGCCAGGAGCAGAATGATGGCTATGGGTAGCCACCAGTTTATGGCGCCGTCTAAGCGGGTCACGACCTGATCGAAGCGGATGGCCGAATAGGCGTTAGCGTGGAATTCCGCACCTGACATGGCGTGCGCCTGGCCTGAAAAGGGTGTTGGCAGAGCCTCTGCAAAACCTCTTGCGGTGGCTCCGATGAAGACGGTTTTACCGGAAAAAAGCTCGGGCGCCGGTTCTGACTCAAGGATATCAGAGAACGAATAAGCAGGAATGCTGCCAGAGGGGCCGGCGAATGGCACGGCGACAAAATCCCGGCGCACATTCACGAAAGCGGCCGCTTCCGCGTTGCCCCGGGTGACTGGCGCGCTGCCCGTTTGGGAAACCTGATGGGCCGCCAGCGCCAGGCCGGGCCAGAGCCGGTCGCCAAGGCCATTGTATAGATACAAGCCTCGAGCCAGACCATCTGTGTCCAGTTCTACGTGGGCGTGGCCGAGAGCGGCTGCAGCTCTGAGTGCCTCTGCGGGCCAGACTTCTGCGATCAGGCGATCGGAAGCCCCGGGCCAGAGATGAAGCGCAAGCACAACCTGGCCGTGGTTGGTCATCGCCGCTGCGAAGTCCGTATCGTCCGCGGATGCTTCCGGAAAGAGTACGTCGAAGACAATGGTGTCAGCGCCCGCCTGATGCAGTTTGCGAACCAGGTCGGCGTGCCTGGAGCGTGGCCAGGGCCACTTACCAAGCGCGGCCAGGCTTTGCTCGTCAATAGCCACCAGCACGGTATCCTGCGCGGGCTTTGCCGGAAAAGCCGTGATCAGAGCGTCGTACATCCAGGCATCTATCTGCCGGGGTATCGGGGTCTGGTGAAGTATTAGTAGCGCTGCGATAAGAGGCAGGGCCAGAGGCCAGGAAATGTAATGAAGAAAAAGCCAATCCCGTTTCATGAACTCTGCTGCCGATGTTTTTTGACTGCAATCTACCGGACTGCCAGTGATTATTCGATGAACAGCTCGCGTGCGGGTCCCCATCGGCTTGCCAATGGCCCCTCTGAAAGCGCCTTTATCCGGACAAAGTACCGCCTTCCGGGAATCAGACGCAAGGCAGCGGTGGTGTCGGCCACGGACGCTTCCTTGATGATGTTGTCGAAGGCCGGGTCTTCGGCCAGCTGAAGCTGGTAATCGCCCGCCGTATCGACTTTCTCCCAGACGATGCGGACCTGTTTGTCAACGTAGTTGACGTTGATAATTCGGGCAGGCGGTAAGGTGCCATTGATGATTATTTTTCTCGGTTCGGTGCGGGCAATGGAATCGCCGCCGGTCTTTGTCACCACGCGCCAGTAATATTGGCCCGGAGCCAGCGCCTGAGACGGCAAGGCGGAGGTTTTGGCATTCCAGTCAGTGTTCGCCAAAAGCGCCTCAAACTGCTTCGTTTCTGCCATTTCCAGTCGGCTTACCTCGTTCTCGCCCCGATATTGCCATTGGAATTCCGGCCTGTCGGTATCAACCCGGACATCGGAATCGGGCGCGATAAGTTCGGCAGCGCGCGCTTGCAGGTCCACATCGACAGTCTGAGAGCTGGGCATGCCTTCCAGGCCGTTAGAGGTCAGGGCCGCCAATTGGATCCGATAGCGGCCGTTGTCCAGCTGCTCCAGGGCGGCTGGCGGCTTGTCTATTTTACGGCTGATAACATTCTCGCCTGTGTCTGCATCGAAAATGTTCAGCTGGTGCTCCGGGGCGCCACTGTCGTCCCAGTTCAATTCAACCGGAAACAGGGTGAGGCGGGCCGGTAACTCGCTGGTATCGGGTGCTGCGGGCAGGCGTCGGAGCTGGAGCTCGCCGCGAGAGCGGGATCCGATTTCGGCGCTGTAACCTTCGCGGATCTGGCGCATGCTGTCACGCTGCCCGAACGCGACGTTGCCCTCGGTTACCCGAAGGCGGGTCAGGTCCCGTTCGCTTTCCAGTGAAAAGCGGGTGCCCCGCACTGCCGCCACCGCGGAGGGCGTTTCGATTTCATAGCGTGAGCCATCTTCAACCAGTGGCGCGACGGCATTGCTGGCTTTGCCCCGTTCCAGGCGAAGGCGGGTGTCCACCATGCCGGTTTTGCCGTACTGGGTCAGCCGGTCGAAAATCAGCTTGGAGTTGGGGTGCACCCGAATCACTGAGCCGTTACCGAGCGTCACAGTGGCTTCGCCGGCCTGGGTCACTATCTGGTCACCGACCCGCAGGCGCAGGTCTTTTCTTGCCGGTTCAGTCCTGCCAGTGCCGTTTCGCCGGACATGGCCCTGGCCGGAGGCAGCCGTTATGACGGCCGGCTCCGGCTGGCGTTTGAGCCATTTCATGGGAATGGCAATGGCATCGCCGTCTGTCAGCAGGTCGGGGTCGTCGAGGCGGTTATATTGGACGAGTTGCTGGCTGTCATAGCCGGATGCCAGAAGGTCGGCGGCTGCGGCTTCAAGGGTCTCGCCGGGCTTGAGTCGGTATCGCCATTCCGGGATGCGGTCTGTTGCGGTCGCGCCTTTGCCGGCGCCGGAGCCTGTGGCTACGGAGAGTTGGGCCTGGGCAGTCGCTGCCATGACTGTCAAGAACACCGCCACGAGCAAAAACGACGGCCGCCGACAGCGCTGGCAGGGCAAGCACCTGGAATGAGGCCGGGGAACAACCGTCACAGGTTCAATGGACCTGCGCCCGATTCACCGCTGAATCGGGCGATGTTTTCATGGCTTCAAGACGATAGCCGCGCTGATAGATCGTTTTTATCCGGAAACCATTGTCCGGATTGAGCCCGAGCCTCCGCCTTAGCCGGCTCATGTGAGTGTCCACCGTGCGGGTATTTATGTCACAACTGACGCCCCAGACCCGCTCCAAAAGCATATCGCGGGTTAGCAGCCTGTCCTGGTTTTTGAACAGAAAGAGAGTCAGATCAAAGTCCTTGTCTGTCAAGTTCATGATTTCGCCGTGCAATTTGATAACGCGGCGTTGGGTATCAACGTTAAAAGGCCCAAAAGACAGGACTTCTTTGTCTTTTTCCGGAAGACTTCTGCGCACCAGGGCATTGATGCGAGCCAAAAGCTCCGCCGGGCGTGCAGGCTTGGCCAAAAAATCATCAGCGCCGGCGTCCAATGCTTCAACTACGTCTTTTTCGCTGTCCCGCTGAGTCAGGAATACCACCGGTATTGGCCAGTCCAGTTCTACCCGGGCAATGCGCAGCACGTCGATGCCGGTCATGTCGGGAATCTGCCAGTCCATTATGAGAAGGTCGTAGCTGTTGTGCCGGACGGCGCTCAAAAAGGCCTGACCGGTGCTAAACGCATCGCACGTATGCTCGGACTCAGCCAGAACGGCCTGAATGTGTTCCGCTTGTTCTTGTTCGTCTTCAAGCAGCGCTATTCGCATGAGAGGAGTCTCCTGAGACTACCAAAGTGACGCCTGATTGAGGGGGAGGCTCAACTGGTTGCACCGATTTCATAGAACAGTATGACAAATTGGCCTTCGCGGATCAGTACTCTTATGTAGACTTGCGTAACCGCGCAGATTGCGCGCGGCGTTATCGCCGCCGGCCAGTCGGCTTTGCCAGCACCGGCTGGCCATCCTTGTCATCCACTGTTTGACGGCAGCCAGGGTACTTACTGCAGCCCCAGAACCAGCCTTTTTTGCCTTGGCGTCTAACCAGTGGCGCATAACAGTGGGGGCAGGGCACTGGCTTTTGACTGCTGCCGTCGGTCGGCTGGGTGTCTTCCAGCGGCCGTGTGCCGTTGCAGTTCGGAAAACGGCTGCAGGCATGGAAGTCTCCGAATTTCCCCGCCCGTTGGCGCATCGGGGCCCGGCATTTCGGGCAGTGCGGTCCGCTCGCACCTGGCTGCTCAATGGCCGCCGGCTTTGCGGACTCTGCAAGAAATCCGCTGATTTGTGACTCGAGCTCGGCCATGAACTGTTTCGGGTCAGCTTCGCCCTGGCGGATCTGTTCCAGGGTGGCCTCCCAAAGCGCGGTCATGTCGGGTTGGCTTACGGATTCAGGCAGCGCTTCGATTAACGCCTGACCCTTGCCGGTCGCCTTGATCAAGCGCCCATCCCTTTGAAGGTAGTCGCGCTTGAACAGGGTTTCAATGATATTGGCGCGAGTGGCTTCCGTGCCCAGGCCGTCGGTTTCCCGCAGGGTCTTGCGCAGCTCAGGGTCGCTGACAAACCGGGCGATGTTGGTCATGGCCGACAGGAGAGTGGCGTCGGTGAAATGCTTTGGCGGCTGAGTGACCCGCTCCTGAACTTCGGCACTGTCGCAAAGGATCGGCGTGTCTTTTTCAAGGCGGGGCAAGGGTTTCGCCGTTTTCTCGCCACGGCTTTCCCGTTGCCGAATTTCCAGAGCTTTCCAGCCTGCGTCAAAGACAGCGGTTTCCGAGGCCCGGAAATTATGCCGGCCGATGGCAAGCGACAATCGACCTTCCCGGTGAATTGCATCGGGGTAAAACTGCATCAGGTAATAGCGGCTGATCAGATCGTAAATGCGCGTTTCAGCCGGACTCAGGGCACTCGCCGGCTTTGTGCGGGCGGTAGGGATGATGCCGTGGTGGGCGTCTACCTTTTTGTCATTCCAGGCGGCCGAACGCCGGTCAAGATCGGCCGCCGCCGCGGCTGCGGCGAGTTCCGGCGCCACACGCTCAATGGCGCGGGCCACACTCTCCCGCTGATCAAAGTGCCCTTCCGGCAGATAGCGGCAGTCGGAGCGCGGATAGGTAATCAGCTGGTGTTTTTCATAAAGGCTCTGGGCCACATCCAGAACATCCTTCGCGCCCATGTGAAAAAGCTTACCGGCCTCGATCTGCAGCACCGACAGGGATAAAGGCAGGGGCGGCGATTCCTTTCGGTCCCGAAATCTGGCTTCGGTAATTCGGCCTGGCCGTCCCTCCACTTCTGCGGCAATCCGCTGCGCCACGGTTTGATCCAGCAGGCGGTTTTCCTCGTCCAGATGGGCCTGGTGCTCGTCGTCCGGCAACCACCGCGCGCTGAAAACGGCGTCTGACTCGGAATCGGTCGCATGACAGTTTGCCGTGATGCGGAAAAAGGGCCTGGGTTCAAATTCGTTTATGGCTTTGTCCCGGCCGACGACCAGGCCAAGCACCGGAGTCTGCACGCGGCCCACCGAGTAAACGCCTTTTTCGCCGGGTTTCCGGTAGGTCAGCGTGTAGAGGCGGGTCAGGTTGATGCCAAACAGCCAGTCGGCGCGTTGGCGAGCCAGGGCGGAGTTTGACAGGCGGCGAAAGTGTTTGTTGTCGGTGGTGGCAGACAGTGCCTTGGCGACCGCCTTGGGTGTGAGGTCGTTGATCAGGACCCGCTCCACGGCGCAGGTGGCACCGAAATAGCGGATGACCTCATCCACCAGCAACTGGCCTTCCCGGTCCGGATCGCCGGCGTGGACGATGGCACTGGCCTTGCGTATCAGCGCTTCCAGCACATTAAGCTGCTTGCGGGCGCTGTCTCGCGGCGTTAACGCCCAGCGCACGGGGAAAACAGGTAAATCCTGCAGTTGCCAGCGCTGCCAGCGCGGATCGTAGTGAGCCGGTTCCGCCGGTTCCAGCAGATGCCCGATGCACCAGCTGACGATCACCGCGTCGGCACCCGTGCCGCATCTCAACCAGCCCGGCCCTTTTTCCAGAGGGCCGGGCAAGGCGGCTGCAATGGCCCGGCCAAGGCTGGGTTTTTCGGCGATGTACAGGCGCATGTGATGTGATCGGTTTCTTGATGAACGGGGCAGCAAGATGTCGAATCAGCGGGTTGCTGTCAAGCAGCGGGAGCAGGGCTGTAGTACACTTGCAGGAAAGGCGGCTGGTCGGTTTCGCCGGCGACAGGATACTCACTAACAGTTCGGAGGCATCAGTTTATGTCAATCAAGCAGGACATTGAGCAAAAACTGGCGGAGGGTTTCAGCGCTTCCCATCTCAGTGTCGAGAACGAAAGCCACATGCACAGCGTGCCGGCGAATTCGGAAACCCATTTCAAGGTCACGCTGGTTGCCGACGACTTTGTCGGCATGGGCAAGGTCAAGCGCCATCAGGCGATTTACAAGGCACTGTCTGAAGAATTGGCCGGTGAAGTACACGCCCTGGCGCTGCACGTATATTGCCCGGACGAGTGGACGGCGCGACAAGCCACAGCCCCGGATTCACCGCAGTGTATGGGTGGTTCCAAACACGATAAGGCCAGCCAGGCCTGAACTGGAGGTATTATGAGCCAGTTGTTCCAGGTTCACCCCGTTACCCCGCAGAAGCGGCTGATCAACCAGGCCGTGGATATACTGCGCCAGGGTGGCGTCATCGTCTACCCCACGGATTCGGCCTATGCTATCGGTTGCCATCTGGGGGATAAGCGGGCCGCGGATCGGATCAAGCGTATCCGCCGTCTGGATGACAAGCACAACTTCACCCTTGTCTGCCGGGACCTTTCTGATATCGGTACTTACGCCAAGGTGGATAACGTTCAGTACCGGTTGCTGAAAGCCTTCACACCCGGTCCTTATACCTTCATTCTCGACGCCACCAGCGAAGTGCCGCGTCGCCTGATGCACCCGAAACGTCGCTCGATTGGGCTGCGGGTGCCGGACAACGCCATTGTCCAGGCCTTACTGGAGGCTTTGGGCGAGCCAATCATGAGCAGCACCATGATATTGCCCGGCGAAGAGGAGCCCATGACGGACCCAGAGGCTATTCGTGAGCGGGTGGGGCAGGACCTGGATCTGATCATCGATGGTGGCTTCTGCGGCACCGAGGCGACCACAGTCGTCAATCTGTGCAATGGGGCCCCGGAGATCGTTCGCGAGGGCAAGGGCGACCCCGCGCCTTTTCTGGAGGGGGCTTAGGCTCGGGTGTTAAAACCGAAGGCATACGAAGGCCGGTCGCCGGCCGCTTCCAACTGGTCAGAACCGGCAGTCCGCCGCATAGTGTCATACCGGTGGACAAGGTCCTGAAGGCCGTTAAACTGCTGGTTTTCACTGACAATGGTGTCCAGCAGGGAGTTATTGACGCCATAGGCCTTGTTCAGTTTGAGGGCATTGTCGACAAATCCGAGGGTCGGTTCATTGACGCTGAGCCGGCCAAAAGCTTCCTTGAACGGCTTGTTGTTATTCAGGTCCTGCTCCACTTGCTGACGGCTGGGTTCAGGCAGGCGCGCGCTCAAGGCTAGCGAGCCGCCATCGGTTTTTTCAATGGCCAGACGCGTACCGGGATTCAGGTTGTACTCGGCAAGTTTGTGCCGCAGGGTCTCTCGCACAAAGGCAGCGTCCTGCCCCACATCCGATTTGTATTGCCGCACCGCCAGTTTTGATGACGCGGCGGGGCGCTCACCGCCTCTGAGCGTGACGCCATCTTCCTGAGGCGCCTGCTGTGACGCTGAAGTCTTGGCGGCCGCTGACTGGCTGGCTTTTTGAGATTCCGGGCGCGCCTCCGGGCCCTGCAGAAAACCGGCGCTGGCACGAGCCAGAGAGGTAAGTAATGACACAAAAAGCCCTCCTGTGCCGACGAATAAATTACGCTTTGATAAAGGCTAAGCATAATCCGCGCCATTTTCAGTGCAGAGGCTGTGGTTACCAGCGGGCCTTGTCCCACATCTCCGGATTGGCCCAGTTTTTGGCGTTATTCCAGTCGCGCTTACGATTGTAGGTGGCAATATTGTAGGTGAAGAGCGTTTTTGGGGGGGCTGATTCAATTCTGGCGTGGCGCACAAACCCCAGGCCGATAAAGTCGTTGAAGCTGAGCCCCTGTTCGTCAACGGTCAGCACCGCAATTTGCTGGCTGCCCAGGTTGCGCAGCTGACCGAGCAGCAATGAGGCCTCAGCCGGTGAAAGTTTCTCGACCGTGTCGGTGATCAGCGCGAGGTCGTAGGGTTGTTTCAGACTCGGGTCTCTGGCGGGTTCGTCCGAGACAATGTCCGTTACCAGGGTTTCGGGGTGGGTTTCATGCCACTGCCAACTGAGCTCCTGCGCCCGTTCGCCACAGGCCAATAGCCGCCTGGGTTGGCAGTTTTCCAAAATACCGTTTAGGACGTCTGCGGGCTTCATAAAACTCTCTGTGGTTGCCTGGTCAATTGCTTTGGAGATTTTCAAGAATGGCCCAGCGCCACTTCCCGGTCTAAGATTTCCGGATCAGGCGCATCGGCCGGATTGTGCCAAGCAGGGCTATCCTGCCGGCCTTTCTGCTCTTCAGCATGACGACGAAGGTCCTGGGCCAGAGCCAGCACTTCACGCTGGTGGGCTTCCGGCAACTGCTGCATTGATTCAA
This sequence comes from Oleiphilaceae bacterium, assembly GCA_018334495.1. Taxonomy (GTDB): domain Bacteria; phylum Pseudomonadota; class Gammaproteobacteria; order Pseudomonadales; family Oleiphilaceae; genus Marinobacter. The sequence goes on along the minus strand of JAGXLV010000076.1, from coordinate 1,146 downwards.
CCACGTCCTGAATGATGGACATTGGGTCCTCCTCGTTTAGGTGCGTTCAGTGTCGTATACGAAGGTAACCACCAAACCGGACGACCGTCCAGTTAACACCCTTTCGTTTAAAGCCGTGCCCTGTGGGTGGGGCCCTCCTGCAACGACAGTTGTGGGCCGACCGGCCTTTACGGCAGTCTATAAGCATCGCTCCAAACCAAAATGTGCTGGCAGGCAGCGCGCTGAACCCCTGACTCTTGGAAATAGAGTGACTTACGGAAAACTTTTGCAAAAGGAGTGTTCTTATGACACCTACGGCCCTGGTACCCATTGCCGACGGAAGCGAAGACATCGAAGCGGTTACCCTCATCGACGTTCTCCGGCGCGCCGGGGTTGAGGTAACGGTTGCAAGCGCCCATGACCGACTGGAAATTAAGGCGGCTCGGGCCACCCGCATTGTTGCCGATGCTTTGGTGACCGAATGTGTGGGTAAGCATTATGACCTGATCGCGCTCCCCGGCGGCATGCCGGGCGCGGCCAACCTGGGTGACTGCGAGCCTCTGATGGCGATGCTCAAGGAGCACAAAACGGCGGATCGCTGGTTTGCGGCGATATGTGCGGCGCCAGGGGTTGCTCTTGCGCCTCGGGGCTTCCTGGATGGCTATGCCGCCACAGCGCACCCCAATTTTCAGCAGGCCTTGCCGGACAAGTCCCGCGTTCACGAGCGGGTGGTTGTGGATCGCAACTGCATCACCAGCCAGGGGCCGGGAACGGCGCTCGAATTCGCCCTGACTCTGGTGGAGCAGGTTCAGGGTCGGGCGAAGCGGGATGAAGTGGCCGCGCCCATGGTTTTACCTGAACCGTAAACGCTCAGCCCAGGGTCGCGTCCAGAAACATCATCACCACAAAGCCGCCGAGCAGTGAGAAGGTGGCAATGGTTTTGTATTTGGTGCGGTGGGTCTCGGGGATGATTTCATCGCTGATGATGAACAGCATGGCGCCCGCCGCGAAACCCAGTGTCCAGGGCATAAGCGGCTGGGCCAGCCACACCATGGTGGCGCCAAACAGACCGCCGATAGGCTCCACGAGACCGGTGAGCAGGGAGATACTGAAGGCCTTGACCCTCGAATGCTGGATGGCAAGCAGGGATACGGCCACGGCGAGGCC
>JAGXLV010000142.1 GCA_018334495.1 Oleiphilaceae bacterium | reverse complement strand
GTGAGGCGCAAAGCGCCGAATAATCCCGACCCCAGGCCAAAAAAACTCCCAACTCACGCCGGACCCCCGGGTTTTTTATTGGCGGAGAGAGAGGCCAGGAAGAACCCTCGCGGGTTCGACCGAAGCCCACTCGCATCCAACCTCCTGTAAATCAGCCTGCCCAACCTCTCAAACTGACATCCGCCAATAATGCGCTAAACTAAGCCGGATTCCGTCTGGTTTTTTTGAGGCACGTTCATGCGAGCAAATTCTGCGACCACCATCGCTTCTACCCCCTATCGGGCAGGACTCGATCTTGGTGAAGCCCTCCGGGACACTGGGCCAGAGGTGGTATTCCTGTTCTCATCCATTCATTACGCAGGCAACGGCGACCTCCTGGAAGGCCTCTACGACGGCATAGGGCGAGACGACCTGATTGTGATTGGTAGCACCGGTGACGGGTTTTACGGCAGCGGGGAAGTCGGTGAAATGGGGGCCTCGGCCCTGGCGCTGAACTCCGATCAACAGGTGCGCTGGCATTTGACCTACGCCAAAGGACTTGGTCAGGATTCTGAAGCCACCACAAGGGCGGTTCTGAACCAGATGCAATCAAAGCTGGGTAACAAAAAAGCAGCTTTCATGTACATGGCCTCGGATTTTCGCGTGGATGCCAGCGACATTGAAAAAGTCCTCGGCAAGGAAACCCATGTTCCTGTCGTGGGCGCACTGGCCGCGGATGACAACCAGATGATCAGCTGCGCCGTTTATGCCAACCGGGAGATCCTGGAGGATGGCATAGCGCTCCTGGCCGCTGAGGGTCCGGTCAGTTTCCAGATTCATGTGGCGAACGCCCTCTCACCCATCGGTCATGCCGGCATCATTAATGCGGCAGAAGGCTCGCATATCCACCAGATCAACGATGTGCCCGCCATGGACTATATCGTGGCGGAAACAGGCAAACCGGTTCTGCATTCCGATCGCGGCATAGCCTCCCTGGCGATTATCAACTCCGACGAACCGGACGTTAAACGCCTGCGCTCCATCGTGCCAAAATATTCCGTCGATGAAGGCTCTCTGGGTTTGTATGGCGGAATCGAAGTGGGCTGCAAAGTCCAGGTCTGCCTGGCCGAACCGCACCGGCTCATTGAGGAACTTCACAAACTGACCGCAGACATCAAAGTCTCAGGGTTCCAGCCTGCGGCAGCCCTTCTGATCAGTTGTGTGGGGCGTAAAGTTGTGCTGGGCGATCAGGTTGACCAGGAAGTGGGCGCGGTTTCGGACAGCTTTGGCAAAACTCTCCCACTGGCGGGCTGCCCTTCTTTTGGTGAGATAGGCCCTATGAGAACGGCCACCGGTTACTCCAAAAACCTGTTTCACAACATGACCTATATTCTCCTGCTGATCGGAAAGACCTGACCAAAAAGCCCCTTAAAAACAACCTTGTGGCCTGTTAATGAAACTAAAGCTGATCAGCACTATTGAACCCGCCCCGCCGGGATTCTGCTCCAGCGCCTTGCAGAACAAGGCCGAGTTATTGGGTGGGCCCGTATTGGTGCTGACGGATGATATCGGCCGTGTTGGCGACCTGATTGACCAGCGATTTGAGCGCATGACCGGAATAATCGTCTGCCCGGCGGCGACCTTTTCCACTGCGAAGCTGGGGCCGCTGGTCTGGCATATTGGAAGTCCTGCCAGTTGGCTGCCCCATCTGCGGGAGGTCGCCGCGCCAATACTGGATCTGCTGGCAGCCACGCTGCGCCTGACCGATGAGCGTACTGAGCTGGACCGAAAGCTGGCGCGAGTCAGTCGCGATCTGGACTACGTTCACACCGACTACCAAAGAGTTAATAGCCGCCTGCACAGGAAAGTTCACGATCTGACCGATGCGCAGAGGGAGATATTGCAGCTGAATCAGGATCTGGAGGATCGGGTCGAAGAACGCACGGCAGCGCTGGCGAGCGCTAACAGGGAACTGCTCGAAGCCAAAGAAACGGCCGAGTCCGCGAATGCATCGAAAACCCTTTTCCTGGCGACCATGAGCCACGAAATCCGCACCCCGATGAACGGGATTATCGGCATGCTGGAGTTGCTCACCACCGGCGAGCTGGCGCCGGACCAGCAACGAATGCTGGGAGTCGCTCACGAGTCAGCGCGCTCGCTCTTGAACATTCTCAACGATGTGCTGGATTTATCAAAAATCGAAGCCGGTCGCATGGACATAGAGCAGGCGCCTCTATCCATCCCGTCCCTCATGAAGGGTTTGGGGGACATGCTGGAACCCCTTGCCCAACAGAAGGGCCTTGTCATCCACTGCAATACCGACAAGGCGATTCCCGACGTGCTTCTGGGCGATGCCATTCGTCTTCGGCAAATCCTGTTTAATCTGGGCAGCAATGCCGTGAAGTTCACTGAAACCACAGCGTCCAGAACCGGTGAAATACAGATTGACGCCGAATGTTCGGAGACCCGGGACAAGGCCGTACAAATTATCTTTTGTGTTCGCGACACCGGCATTGGCATATCCGGGCAAAGCCAGACGCACCTTTTCAAACCCTTTAGCCAGGCTCAAACGTCAACGGCCCGGCAATACGGTGGCACGGGGTTGGGCCTGTCCATCTGCAAACATCTGGTCGATGCAATGGGCGGAAACATAGAGCTGGAAAGCCGCCTTGGGGAGGGTGCCGTATTCAGAATCAGCCTGTGGTTTTCAACTCCAGACGATGACCCAGAGTCGGACATCAAGGCACAGGCGCAACAGGAAACAGCGGCCATAAAGCCAGTATTCGCCATTCAGGGCCGTAAACTCAGGGTACTGGTAGCCGAAGACAACCCGGTAAACCAGGATGTGGTGCGTATGCAGTTGACACACCTGGATGTCGAGCCCTGCATTGTGTCTGACGGGCGCTCCGCCCTGGCCCGCCTGGTGAAGGAAGACTTTGATGTCCTGTTGACCGACTGCCACATGCCGGACATGGATGGCTTTGAGCTGACCCGCAGGATTCGCGAGCGGGAATTGGCCGAGGGCTCGCCGACTCTGGCCATCGTGGCCTTGACCGCCAATGCAACCCGGGGCGAAGACAAACGCTGCCGGGATGCCGGCATGAATGACTACCTGGCAAAACCGAGCAGTATCGCCGGATTGCGAGAAACGCTACTGAAATGGCGACCGAAGCAACAGGAAGGCGGCATCCCTTCCACCGCTGCGATGGACCTGACACAGCTTGACGCCATTGTCGGCGCCAACCCGGCGCTGCACGTCGAGATAGTGACAGGTTACCTTGCCGATGCGCCCGAGCAACTTGACGATATCGGCGAGTCTTTGAAAGCGCAGGATCAGAGCAATGCTCTGCTGCTGGCTCACAGCCTGAAGTCAGCATCACGAGTGCTCGGCGCCGACTTCGTCGCCAATGCCTGCGCCCGCCTTGAGGAGCACCTGCAACAACATCCCCAATCGAGTCAGGCCGGGATCGTGTATACTGAGCTGAAAAAAGAGTTCGATCGCCTCGCACTTGAACTCAAAGATTGGCTCTCAACAGCGGCTGGCTCATGATTTCCACAGACTTCCCCCTTATGCGTGTTCTGGTCGTTGACGATGACCGTTTTATGCGTGATCTGGTCAAAATGACACTGGAGCAGCTAAATGTTGGCCAGGTTCAGGTCGCGTCCAGCGGCGCTGAGGCGATCTCCCGGATAAAGCAGTCCAGCCGCGCTTTTGACATCCTGTTGTGCGATCTGCAGATGCCCGGCATGGATGGTCTTGAGCTGCTACGACACCTGGGCCAACTCCAATTTAAACA
>JAGXLV010000013.1 GCA_018334495.1 Oleiphilaceae bacterium | reverse complement strand
AGCCTTCCAGATCCTCGCGGCTCTGTGCCAGGAGTGAGTGGGGCGCGTCAACCAGCGCACAATCAAGCCGGGTTGGATGGGTGGCAACAAAACCGAGCATTCGACACATGGGACCTCCTTTTTCAACCAGACGGACCACTAGGACCGATGACTGGATTTTCCGGCTTGCAATGCCATTTTGACCATGCAATACCGGCCTTCTTCTTCAAAGCCGTGGCGCCGATACAGGCCCAGAGCCCGATCGTTGTCATCATGCACTTCGAGCCTGAGGCAAGGGGATCCCAGCTTCTCGAAAGCATAGCGCTCCACGGCTTCAAGCGCCCGGCCGCCTATACCCCGACCTTTGTGCGCCACTGCAATACGGCGCAGGAATAAGGCTTGATCGACCTGGTTCAGGCCTTCCAGAATGGCGTAACCAACTGGTGTTGCCTGTTCGTCCGCAATGATCAGGTGCTTGCAGTCATCCTTGTAGAGCGCACGCAAATGCTCGTCCGAAGACCATTGCTCGATTTGCTCCCGGTTGCCCGGCGCCGACTCTGTCGCCCGGACAAAGTCAATATCCTCCGGCCGTGTCGCGCGCAGGCAAATGCCCCGAGCTTCGGCCACCGGCGCGGAACCCTGCCGCTCCTTCTGTCGGGCGCCGGGTGAAGCCCGGGAGAGGGCGCTGCGGATGATGCGCACAAGAAAATCCTCGTATTGCAGGCCGGCGAACCCGGTCATCCGGGCCATCATGCTTTCCGCGCCCCATTCCGGATGCGCATTGGCATCAATCAACCGGGGCGTGCCCTGAGCATCAAAGCGGAAGTCGAAGCGGGCGTAATCGCGGCATCCAAGACGTTCGAACATCCGGACACAGTGGTTCTCCACTTCTTCCCGAATCTGGTTCGACAATTTGGCAGGCACCAGAGCCACGCGTTGCCAGGCAACCGATTCCTGATTCGCCTTTGCGTCGTGAGTCAGAATCCGGGGGAAATCTTCGGGCAGTTGACTGAAGTCGATCGCGACGGGCGGCAGACAGTTTGCCGGAGTGCCCGGTTCGGCGCTTCCCAGAACGGCCATGCTGAACTCGGGGCCCTCAAGATACTCTTCAGCCACAACCCAGCGGGTAGCCTGGCTTTCCTGCCCCAGTTCGGCGAGCCGCCGAGAGGCCTGCTGTTCGTTTGTGACTACCGAGCCCGTTGAAATACCCAGGCTGCCGCTACCCTCATTGGGTTTCAGGAAAACGGGATAGTGCCGAGGCAGATTGCCGGTCCCCAGGCGCAAAAGCTCCATGCGGGGAACCGGCACGTGCAAGTTTGCTGCCGTCGCATTGACGGAGGCCTTGTCGTGACAGATCGCCAGGCAACTCGGGTCTGCCCCGGCGAAATTCAAGCCGAACATCTCCAACAGTGCCGGTACGTGCATCTGGAGCTCAGGCTTGTTGCGGAAGCCGGCATTGCAGAAATTGAGCACCAGGTCGGGATCAATACGACGCAGCTCGTCGAGCAGGCGGTGGTGATCGTCCAGATACGTGACCCGCTGTTCTCCCAGTAAGCGCTTCAATGCTTGTTGCAGTTGCTCCACATCGCGCCGGTCGTGCTCCTTTTGGGCCTCACTGCCGTGGTACGGATTATTCAGCCGCGGGTCGGCCAGGAGCACTGCCAACTCCATGTCCGCCATCGGCAAAGAGGGATTACTCATGTTTGCATGTCTCCTTTGCATAAGCACTCATGATGCACGGGGCCGGAGCCCGCGAGCACAGATCGTAGACAAAAACAGGGCTTCCATTACGCAGTCAGGTATCGCGGCGATCAGATACTGGAAATATCACCCCATTAAAAAAATGTCTTTGGGTGAGGCTGGCGGAAAACAACATCGGGCAGGGATAAAGTTTTGTACCCGATGACCGGCCAACATTTTTAGTCTGAGGTGGGACCCGAGCATAAGGTTTAGGGAGTCTCTGGTGAAGACGCGTTAAGTAAGGCGCGGGAAGGGCGCCTGGCATGCAGTCAGATAGAGTAGGATGGCTTTATTGGTTCGCCGACGGCTTCTTCTCGTCAGGAATTTCACCTTTTTCGTCCAGGGCCTGCAGGGCTCTTATCTCAAAAGGTTTGCTGGCATCGCCCATGTAGAGGGTGCGGTGGGGAAAGGGAATCTCAACACCCTGACTATCGAATGCCTTCTTGATCCGACGCAGGAACTCGCGGCCGAGTTCCCATTGCTTGATCGGTGTGGTTTTCAAGCGGCCCTTGATGACCACTGCCGAGTCTCCGAGCTTATCCACTCCGAACAGCTCAGGCAGTTCATCCAGCATGAAGCGGCCATAGGCCGGCTCGGCTTTCATTTCCGCGCCCACCTGGTTGATGATTCCAATCACCTTGTCTGTGTCTTCCTTGTAGGCCACGCCCAGATCGAACACATAGGCCGACCATTCCCGGGTCATGTTCGCCATGGTGGCGACATTACCGTTGGGGAAAATATGCACGGTTCCGGCTAAATCACGCAGAACAATGGTCCGGAAGTTGATGGCCTCAACCAGGCCGCCGGTGCCGTTCACCATGGCGACGTCGCCGACCCGAATTTGATTTTCCAGTATAAAGAAAAAGCCGGCAATCAGGTCTTTCACCAGGTTCTGGGCGCCAAAACCCACGGCAAGACCAATGATGCCGGCGCCTGCCAGCACCGGCGCTATATCCACCCCGGTCTGCCTGAGGATCACCAGCACCACAATGACCCACAAAAACAGGTAGATGCCCTGACGCAGGAGCCGAACCAGCGTGTCGACCCGTTTGGCGGCTTCGGATGGCGGTTCGCCTTCCTTGCGGGTGCGCAGCACGAGTTGCTGTTCCAGGCGTCGCAACCCGCGTCGGATCAGGTGCATGGCCACCCAGGCCGCCGCCAGGACCAGGACTATGCGAAGGCTGGTTGCCACCAGGCTGTGCCAGTTGATGTCGGAAAGGAAATGGCCAAGCGTCTCCATGTCATCCTCCTGATGGTCGGTGTCCCTGTATCGATAACACCGTTTCTGAAAGACGCTGTCAACGACGGAGCCGGCCTCCAGGGTGGTGGGATTTGAGCAGTGCCGTGCCTCAGCAGTGTTCAGACGCGCGGTTTTTGCAACGAGGGAAAAAGGCGTAGCCTTGAAAGTGACCCGATTAAACCGGAGGCAAGCATGATCTACGAAACTGAGATGAAACATCTGGATCGCTGCATTGAACTGGCCACCCTGGCCCTTGAAACCGGCAACCCGCCGTTTGGCTCGGTACTGGTGGATGAGAAAGGGGCGGTAAGATTCGAAGATCATAACCATACGGTCGCCGGAGACAACACCCGGCATCCGGAATTCGAACTGGCACGCTGGTCAGCGGCCAATTTGACGCCGGACGAGCGTGCGGCCGCGACCGTTTATACTTCCGGGGAGCATTGTCCCATGTGCGCCGCCGCTCATGGCTGGGTGGGCCTGGGCCGGATCGTGTATGCCAGCTCTTCGAAGCAGTTGATGACCTGGATGGACGAAATGCATGTGCCTGCCCCGCCGGTGGCGCCCCTGTCGATACACGAAGTTGTACCAGGGCTGCCGGTGGAAGGCCCGTTTCCGGTTCTCGCGGAGGCGGTTCGGGAATTGCACCGACGCTTTCACCGAGCTTGAGGCTTGCCGCATGCGCATCCGGGGCGGCTTACCGGTCCCTGGCGCGAAGTCCGGCCGGCTGTTAGCCGGTTTTCAGCGCAAAACCACTTCCATGCCGTCGTAGGCAATGCCCGCCTGAACGCCGCGTTCGTCCGCATAACGACGCAGTTTGACGTCGATCTCCTGAGCATCGCCGGCCACGATCTGATTGCCACAATGAGTCACGATCATGCGGTGGACGCCTTCTTTCTGGCACCAGGTCAGCTGGGTGCGAACCGGTGTATGGCCTACCAGGTTGCCGTCTTTGTCTTTTCGCACCAGGTTCTGATCGAGCGATGCGCCGTCGCCGATATAGCAGTCGATATCGGCGAAAGCTGCGGTCCGGTCTTCGATCCAGACCACATCCGGGACGTAGAAGATGGACGCTTTCCCGGCGCTGATGCGGTAACCCACCGCCGGCGCCCGGGTGGAATGAATGACCGCAAAGGCCTCCACCTGAATGCCTTCAATGTTGCAAGGTTTGCGTTTCTCGATGGTGTGACGGTAAGCCGGCTCGATGGCCCAGTCATTCATGGCTTGCCAGGATTCGGCACTGGCCCAGACCGGGCAGGGCGCTCCCGCTTTGAGACCGAAGGCGTGATCGGGATGCGCATGGGTCACCAGAATGGCATCCGGCCGAACGTCATGGACCTGGTTGCCCCAGTCTTCGCCACAATCGATCATCAACTGGCGGCCCCGGTAGCTCACCAGCGTTGAGGTATGCCTTGCGTGTTTGGTGGTGGCATGATCGATGTAGCCACGAGTGCCCAGGAAGGTGAGTTTCATTGTCGGCCAAATCAGTGGAGGATACGGTATGTAGTCGGGGCCACCGGAGGATTTTCAAGGCATGGTTAGGGAGAGGCGGATCAGATGGCGGGCATAAAACCAGGTAGCGTGGGAATGAAAACACGCCTGTTTCAAATCATTTTCGAATCGGACACTCCCCTTGCCAAGGGCTTTGATATCTTTCTCGCGGTTTTGATATTTGCCAGCGTCGGAGTCATTCTCGCCGACAGTGTTCCGGACTATCACGAACGCTTTGGAGACGTCTTTTACCGCCTCGAGTGGGGCATTACCCTGCTGTTCACGCTGGAGCTCGGCCTGCGGATTTATTGCCTGGAAAAGCCCCGGTTATATCTCAAAAGTTTCTACGGCATCATTGATGTGCTGGCCGTCATGCCAACCTGGCTGGCATTGGTATTTCCCGGTGTTCAGACTCTGGTGGTTCTGCGTCTGCTCCGTACATTACGGCTTTTCCGGGTGCTTGAGATGATGGCGCTTGTGGGCGAGGGGCGTCTGTTGCTGGACGCTTTGCTTCGCAGTCGTGATCAGATTCTGCTGTTTCTGTTCACGGTCCTGATGCTGGTGACCATTTTTTCCTCTCTGCTTTATCTGATCGAGCCGGCGGAAGCGGGCTTCACCAGCATTCCCAAGTCCATTTACTGGGGGGTCGTGACACTCACGACTGTGGGTTACGGTGACATAACACCGGTGACCTCGCTGGGGCAATTCATCTCCATGATGATCATGTTGATTGGCTATTCAATCATTGCGCTTCCTGTTGGCGTATTCTCTGCCGAAGTTATTCGCTCCATTCGCGCCGAGCGGTATTCCGACGAAGCCTGCCCGGGATGCGGTAAACACCGACATGAAACCGACGCATACTACTGTAAATATTGTGGCACTTGGCTTAATGAAGAAAAGCCCGAGCCGGGCAGCGCTGATGAGTCCCGTGGATGACTTGAAACTGCTGCCAATCAGGCCAATGACAGTCACACCGTTATGGATAAAAGTTGGGAGATGAATCAATGCATGTTCTGATTGCCGGCGCCAATGGTCAAATCGGTCGTCACCTGCTGGCGGAAATGGCTGATAGCGCCCATGAGGCCCGCGCCTTGATCCGTGATCCGGATCAGGGACCCGAATTGCAGCAACTGGGCGCCACCGAGACCGTGGTGGGCGATCTGGAGAAGGATTGCAGCGAAGCCATGAAAGGCTGTGACGCCGTTATCTTTACGGCCGGCTCGGGCCCTCACACCGGACCTGAAAAGACAGTTGATGTGGACCAGAATGGCGCCATTCGGCTTATGGATACGGCCAAAGCTCTGGGCGTGAGGCGTTTTGTGATGGTGAGCAGTATGCGCGCTGAAGAGCCGGAAAAAGGCCCGGAAAAAATTCGTCATTACCTTCGCGCCAAGCATGCGGCCGATGAGCATCTGCGTGCCAGCGGCCTGAGTTACACGATTGTGCGGCCCGGAAAGCTGACGAACGCTCCAGGCACCGGCAGGGTGGAGGTGAGTGAAAAACTGGACAGGTTCGGCGAGATTCCGCGACAGGATGTAGCGAAGGTGCTTTTGGCCGTGCTCGATTCGGACAATACGGAAAACCGGAGCTTTGATTTGCTGGCCAACGGCGAACCGGTTCAAGAAGCAGTGTCGAAGCTTTAGAGGGCAGGGTAGAATGCCATACCGAACTGGAAACCCTTGTGTATAAAACGCTTGTATATAAAACAAAGGCATTCTGGCTTTCAGTGCCGAACAGCGCTGCAGGGTAGCCGCAATGTAAGGAAGTCCACGTCATGACCCTCTCAAACCCTACTGGCAAAATTGCGCAGTTAACCAAGCAATTTGACACCGCTGTGATGAATTTTGCTCAGGCCCGGGGGACAGACCCGAAAGCCCCCCGTGCCCTGGTGCTTGAGGCGGCAAGGCTTCTGATGGCCGAACCTGGCGGGATGGATGCGCTTTATAGCCGCGTACGCTCAATCGAAACGGCCGGCGTTTTCAAGGGCAGCGACTGGGCGCAACCAGCCATCCTGCAGCCGGCCTTGGCGGTTCGGTCCCTGCGCCAGGGCGAGTGGAGCTACACGGTGATTGAGGCCTTGAGCGAGATCCGTCTGCTCGCGGTGGCCTCGGGCGATTACTTCCATCCCACCATGTCGGCGGAACAGGCGCGAAATTTCCTGACTCAGGTCATGGCACTGAACCTGGACTTGCTGTCCGGCCAAATGACCGAGGCCGACCGTGAGCGGCCGAAAGCCCTGGGCCCTATTGTCCATTCGCTTTACCAGTATCTTCTCGCCCGCTTGGGTTACGAGAGTATTCTCGACAGCCTGGTCAGCGAAGTCAGGCGCCTTCTGGCTCAGCGGCCTGTTCAGACCGACAGCATCAAACAGATGATTGTCCAGATTGCCAAATGCCTGTTTGATCCCAGGATCGAAACCGACGGCATGGATAAAGCCGCGCGCCTGGTCAGTGCCCTTTTTGGCCCGACCAAAGGCTGCCGCGAAGATCCGGGTCTGGCGGTGTATTCCGAGCGGCTCGCGGGCATGGACGAGGTGGCACTGCTGGAGGAAGCCTTTGACTTTGCCAAGGCGATGCATGCCACCGGCCTGGTTTCCCCTTACCACCCGGTATTATTGAGGTACCTGCGGGGTAATCGAGACGATCTGATCCCGTCCGCACTGGGTCTGAGCACGACCGGCAATGACGTGTTTCAGTGCTACAGTCTTTTGGTGAACGCTCTGATCGATGAGGCCATTTACCCGGAAACCAGTCAGGCTGTGTATGGCCTGAGGATGCTGCTGGAGCGTGGCACGCTCTTTACGCCGCCGGTGGCGGCAGGCCTTTGGCGCCAAATAGCCCTGAAACTGTCTGATGAAACGTCTCTAAACCTGAGCGCGGTGTTTGGTACAGCACATCCGCCCCGGGTGTTTCTGCTCGCCGGCGTCCTGAGCCTGCTGGGTCAGCCACTGGGCGTGGGACAAGGCAATAATCCGACCTGTCAGTCGGTGATCGGTCTGTCCATGTGGGCCTTTAACGACGCCGATTATCTATTACAGCTGGTGGCCTGGGCGGCCCGTGACGACGAAGTACTGACCCGTTTTGAGGGTCAGGCTGTGTCTTCGAAGGGATTGGATGCGGGGCTGGCAAAAGAGGCGCCCCTGGATGTGGATCCGGTGTCCCTGATTCTGGTGCCGCATCTGGACCGTATCTACATGGAGATGGGCCGCATGTGCGGCGTGCGTACCGACGACCTGCATCGCTGGATCAACCCGGAATTCTACGGCTGGTGGGTCAGCCACGGCTTCCGCGTGGTAACGGATGTTCAAACCGGCAAGCTTGACCGCTACGAAGATTTTATCCGTAATTTTTACGCCGCCTATCATCCCTTTTACAACGGCAACATGCCTCTGATCCATCCCCAGCCGGCGGGTATCGCCGTCACTGACAGCGCTGCCCGTTTCGTGGGCCGGCACGCCATCACCATTTTACGGGTTGCGCTGGATCCCGATGGTGATATGCGGGTGTATTTCTTCAACCCCAACAATGACAGCGGTCAGGACTGGGGTCAGGGCATCACCTGTGAAATTGAAGGCCATGGCGAACTGCCCGGCGAGGCCTCGCTGCCGTTTGCCGAATTCGTGTCGCGGCTTTACGTTTTCCATTATGACACTCTGGAACTTGGCGACATGGAGGCCGTGCCGGCCGAGGATGTGGCTCATGTGATTGAGCTGGGCACCAACAGCTGGGCCGCTGGCCTGTAAGGAACAGGGCCGGGTCGCGCTCAGCGGCCTTGTAGTCCACCTGCCTGGTTGCGTACCACCACCTCGCTGATGTCTCGCCAGATGGTGGCGAAGCGGTCTCCATTAAAGCCCGAACCACTCATCATCCAGGTGTGATAGGAGCGGCCATCGTTGACATGCTGGAAGTGGCCCACGACGTCCATGTGGTCGGCCTGGTAGACGCCACCGACCTTTCCCCAGACTTGACTCAGCGTTGGCACGATCCCGTCATTGCTGTTGGCATCGATGGGCAACTCCACTGTGTCGGCGACCGCCGTCAGCATGTCCGCGACAGCACGCGGATAGGGGTAATGGGGGTGTTCTTTTTGTGCCAGTTGATAGCAGAGCTTATAGATCAGATGGGTGAAGGGTTGGTAGAGATTACCGAGTTGCGGCAGCAACAGCTTTGTACTGGGTGGCGGAGACGCGGTAATAAAGCTCACATAGTCCACAGTGGGCCGATCAGTAACAGCGGCATTGAACAGATCCATGCCCTCGGGTGTAAGCTGGATCAGGGCGCCCTGGTCTCTCGATATTTGCCGGAGGTACTGCCAGATGGCATCGCCTTCCTCAATGCGAATCTGGTCAAACAGATTGTTGCCCAGAGAATCCAGAATATTGTCTTTTTGCCCTAGCAAGTGGTCCAGTTGTGAATAATGACGAAGAAGCTTGGCAATCGTGTAGACCGAGTAACGCCCCGGCCAGCTGGTCGCCATCAAGCTAAGCAGAAGCAGCAGGTTCCGACCGTTCAGGCTGGTAAACACATTAGCCAGATTAGTGCCGTAATGGGGCGTGGCCAGGCTGATGGCGGTTCGGGTACGGCTGGCTATTTCGGTCTCCGCATTATCGGCCATGAGCCTCACGCCCGAGGTCAGCATCAGGCGAATATCGAGCCCGCCCGTGGAGTGTCCGATGAAATGCAGGTTGTCCGCATCCAGCCCGCCGTGCTCGCAAACGGCTCCGATCAGTCGTTCGGCGCGGCGCTTGACCGAGCCGGTGGGAATGGTTTCCACCTCGATAATTTCGGCATCAACGCCTTGTTCATACAGCTGCTTTCTCAGAATCTCCGCGACCTGGTGGAAATAATTGAAAGCCCCGAGTTCTGTGAAACCGAAAAGCCCGGGAATCAGGTAAATCTGGTTTTTCATTGAGTCTTCATCCAATCCTCTCCGAGTCTGTTTCGCTTGGAACCCAACTTGGTTGGTCATCCGTAGGGTATTGCCTCCGTGCCCATAATCATAGCTTGTGAGGCGAAAGGACGCCTGTGACGGGGGCGCTTTGGTTTATTTTGCGACGCGCAGGAATCGCATCGCAAAGACGGTCAGCGAGGGCAGGAAAGTCAAAGTCACCACTGCGGTGCCCAGAAGGCCGAACAGCACAATGGCGCCCACACCGCGGTAAAGCTCCGTGCCCTCGCCGGGGAAGAACACCAGCGGCGAGAGCCCGCACAGGGTGGTGAGGGTGGACATGACAATTGGCCGCAGGCGCGCCTCGACGGCTTCGTTTACGGCTTCCACCACATCCTTGCCCCCTTCGCGAAGGTTTTCCACCGCCCGGTGGACGATCAGTATGGGGTTATTGACCACTGTGCCCAGAAGAATCAGGAAGCCGAGCATGGAGATCATGTCAAAGGGCTGGTAGATCTCCTCAAGGCCGATGGCCGGTAACAGCTTGCCGACGCCGTTCATCAGCAACAAACCGACAATGCCGCTGGCGATGCCGGTGGGGATGGTGGTCATGATCAGCAGGGGCAGGCCCCAATGTTTGAAGATGGCGGTCAACAGCAGGTAAACAATCAGCAGGGCGACCGCATAGTTGCCCATCAGTGACTCACGGGTCTCGGTGAGTTTGTCGCTGGCGCCGGTCAGTTCGATGTTGGTGCTGGCGGGAACCTCGCCCCGGTTACGCAAATACTCCAGGACATCGGTCTGGACCCGCTCGACGCCGGTTTCCAGGGGCACCTGAGCCGGCGGAATGATGTTGAGGGTGACTGTGCGCTGGCTGTTGACCCGACGCACGTTGCTGGTATCAACGGTTTCCACCACGCTGGCCATGCTTGACAGTGGCAGGTTACTGCCCTGCGGGGTATGGACCGGCAGGCTGTTCAAAGTGTCGAGATCAGCGTTGGGGCCGGCGGGGCCGTAGGCGAAAATATCGACCTTGTCGTCTCCCAGAAAGAACTCGTCGAGAAAGGCACCGTCGGTCAGGGCCGCGACGGTCAGGCCGATGGCGCCGGCATCCAGTCCCAGTTCCGCGGCCCGCTCCCAATCCGGCCGGATTTCCACCAGGGGTTGTGACAGCGTCAGTGTGCTCGGCTGCGATTGTATTCTGGGTTGCTCGAACACCTCTTGCGAGCGCCGGTAGATCGCCAATGCGGCCTGGTAAATGGGCTGCAGCTCGGGTCCTGAAATATCCAGGCTGACGCTGCGGGTGCCGCCCTGGTTGCCCGTGATAATGGACCCGCGGGAGGCGAAAGCGCGCATGCCCGGGTATTCCTCGTACTTGCGGGTGATGGCCAGCATAAGCTCATCGATATGGGACGGGTCCACGGATTCGGTGATGATGCGCAGGCTCTGGGCGCTGAACTGCAGGTTGAGGTATTGCATGGCCGGCACGTCGGTTTCGCCGCGTTCGAATTTTTCCGGGTCGTCGCCGACGTAGTCCATGAAGTAGCCCTGAATGTCCTCACCGATGTCGGTCATGGTTTCCAGGTTGTAGCCCGGTGGCGCGTTCATCGAAGCGAAGGTTTTGGCCTCCTCGCCTTCCGGCAGGTAGGCGGCCGGGGGCGTCAGTACCACCAGGATAAAACCGGCACCGAAGACGGTCACCAGAATACAGGTCAGGCGCCGGCTCCAGTGGGCGGTGAGCCAACTCACGCTGGTGGTGACCGCCCGGAACCAGCCGCTGTGTTGATCCTTGATCGCGCCCTGAATATCCAGATTGGCGCTCAGGGTGGGTATAAGGGTGATGGCCACCAACATGGAAGCCAGAATCGAGGCGGAAATGGCGATGGCAATGTCGCCATAGAGCTGACCGGCTTCCACTTCAAGAAAGACGATAGGCAGGAACACCAACACGGTGGTCAGTGTGGAGGCCAGAACGGCAGGCCAGACCTGACTGACGCCCTCGATGGCCGCCCGCACGCGGTCCAGGCCGCGGCGCCGTTCCCGTTCGATGCTCTCCAGCACCACGATGCTGTTGTCGATGGTCATGCCGATGGCGAAAGCGACACCCGCCAGGGAAATCACGTTGATGGTGCGACCGGTCATCAGCAGCCCGAGGAACGCGGCAATGGTACAGACGGGAATGCCGACCACGCCCACAGCCGTACCCCGCACCGAACGCAGGAACAGAAACATCACCAGGGTGGCAAAAACAGCGCCTATGGCCAGGTTGGTCCAGACATTGACGATGGAGGCCTGCACGTAAACCACGTCATCGGCCGTCAGCGTCATTTCCATGCCCGCCGGTTTCAGCACCTCCTCATTAAGCTGGGCCACGGTCTCCATCATGCGTTGCTTGATGTCGATCACATTGGAGCCGCCGACGCGGCGCACCGACAGGCTTAGCACCGGCTGGGCGTCGACGAAGGACTTTTCCCGGATTTCGTAATGATCCTGATCCACCCGGGCCACGTCCGACAGTCGCAGGATGCGGTCGCCCCGCCGGTCCAGAATCAGGTCTTCCAGATCCGACGGCTCTTCAAAGCGGCCCAGGGTACGCAGCAGGTAGCGCCGTTTGCCGGATTCCAGCTCGCCGCCGGACACGTCCTGGTTGCGGGCCCGCAGCCGGTCCCGCACATCCGCCACGGTGAGGCCGTTCTGGGCCAGTTTGGCAGGGTCCAGAAGCAGGCGAATCTGGCGCTCGGCACCACCGCCCAGGTCCACCTGGGACACGCCGGGCACGGTTTCCATGGGAGTGCGAACCCGGTCGTCGACGAAATCCTCCATCAGGTTCATGTCCAGGTCACGGGGATTTCCAGGCAGCGGCGCGATGGCAAAATACATGAAGGCATTGGCCGAGAAAGACGCGGCGATAACCTGGGGCTGATCGACGTTCTGAGGGTAAGAGGGCACCTGACTCAGGGCGTTGTTGACCCGGATGAGGATCTCCGTCATGTCCGCGCTGAAGGGAAACTCCATTTCGATTTCCGCTTCGCCGCTGGTGGCATTGGAAATCATGCGGGACAGGCTGGGTATGTTGCGCAGGTACTCTTCCTGCTCGATCAGAATCTCTTTTTCGATGTCCTGGGGCGTGGCACCGGGCCAGGTGGTGACCACAGTAATGGTTTGCACTTCCAGATTGGGGATCATCTGCACAGGGATTTTCAGGGCTGCGGCAATACCGAGGATGCACAGCAGCAAAGTGGCCACTGTAACGAGAATGCCGTGGCGGACTATGCCCTCAAACATGGCCTGGCCCCGGAGAGATCAGGAGCGCGACCGGAGCGGGCAGATGCCTATTCATCAATCCGCACCTGCTGGCCGTCCTGCAAGCGTGAATTGCCCCGCACCACGACTTCTGTGCCCGCGTCGAGGCCTTCGCTCAGTGCCACGCGGTCACCGAACGTCGCCCTGACCGAGACTTTACGTTCCCGGGCCACCGGGGCCTCGCCGGAGCGATCAACCACCCAGGCGGTGGTACGGCCGGTGGGTGAGCGGATCAGGGCATCACGGGGAATCACCACGGCGTCGTCACCGGTACTCAGGCGCAGAAGGCCCTTGGCGGACATGCCCGGAGTCATTGCAATGTCACCTTGCGGTTGGGCATGGATAATGAAGCTGCGGTCTTGCGGGTCGGTCACAGGCACTATGCGAGTAATTTTTCCGACCACCGGCTCCGGGTGACCGGCGGGCTGGATGTCGATGGCTGTGTCGGTGGTCAGTTGCGCAAAGACCTCCTGCGGCGCCGCGAAATCAATGCGTATATTGGTGAGGTTCACCAGTTCCAGCAGGGGACTGCCCGGATCAACCCATTCGCCGGCGGCAGTCACCTTGCGGGCGACGGCACCATCGAAAGGCGCTGAGATTTCGTGTCTGTCCAGAAGCACGGATTGCAGATCCTGCTCGGCCTGACGTTGCGCCAGGTTCGCTAGGGCCGCCTGCACCTCCGTACGCCTGCTTTCCACTTCGCTTTCAGCGATGCTCCGGCGATTTTCCAGAGCCTGGGCCTCCGACAGCCGGCGGCGAGCGTCCGCCAGCGACACTCGGGCCTGGCGGGTGGCAGCTTCGATACGGCTCAGCTCATGACGGACCAGCTCCGGGTCCAGACTGACCAGAACGGAGCCTTTTTTGATTCTGTCGCCGGCTTCAATGTGAACACGCTCGACAAGCCCGGCCACAGAGGTGGATATCAGAGAGGTTTGAGGTGACGTTACAGTGCCGCTAAGCGGAACCTCCTGAATCACCGGCGCCAACGCCGCTTTGTCGGTGGCCACCGGCACACCACTTTCCCGGGCTTGAGCCCAGGGAAACATCAAGGCAATGGTCATTAAAGCCAGACAGCGGCACAAAGGCGATCTGGTGTCAGTCATGCTTGACTCCGGGGGGGGTGACATCTCGCTCACATCCTCGACCTTACGATCTTGTCTGTAACCCGGATTCACCGGGTATCGGGTGGGTTAGTCCCGAGTGCGCACAAACTCGGCGAAGCGGCCTAACAGGCCGGCCGAGGCTTTGGCTTCGCGAACCTTGGTCAGCAGGTATTCCGGAAATTGCCCGGCCTCTCTCAGAATGGGCGCCTGGGTTTCCAGGTAAGCGCGCATGACCTCGGCGGTGAATTCGGGATGGAATTGCACGCCCCAGGTACAGGTGCCAACCCGGAAAGCCTGGTGTGGCTCATTGTCCGAATAGGCCAGGCGTACGGCATCTTCCGGCAGTCGAAGCGCGGACTGCTGGTGGGTCAGGTGCGCGGGAAACTGCTCAGGCAGGTCGCGGAACAGCGGGTCGCTTTTGGCTTCGGGTAATAAAACCACATCAAAGGTCCCCGACTCGCGGCCCTGAGCACGATCACCCGCTACTCCGCCCAACGCGTCGGCCAGGAGTTGATGGCCATAGCACACACCCAGCACGGGCACCGATTGTCTTACGGCTTTGAGCAGCCAGGCGGCCGTCAATTCACTCCACTGCTCCCGGTCCGAGACCATGGCCGGAGAGCCGGTAATAGCGATGCCATCCCATTCCTCCGGTGAACCCGGATCTTCGCCGGCGGAGACATCGACTACATGAATCTCAAGGTCGGTGCCCAGACCGGCCCTGAACCAGTCTTCAAAATCGCCGAAACGCGCTCTGACATTATCGTAGGTGGCGCCGGTTTTCAGGATCACGAGTTTTTTCAAGTCAGTGTCTCCCATCAACGGAATGAGCCGATGTTAAAGGTTTTCGCGCCGGTTCACAGGGTGGCTGTGGGCAAATGCTTTGATCACAAGGCATTTAACGCCGGTCAGGTCGGCATTACGGCGTTGAAACAGCGGCCGGACAGGAGATGGCAGGGCAGCGTTCAGATCTGCCCTCGGCCTTGAGATCCAGGGTCGGGCTGAACCTTTCCGGTTGGCGTTGGTGGGCGCACTGGGCCGCTTGCTGTGAGCCTGATTCGCAGCCGCTCTGGGCCAGGGCATGGGCAAGGTTGTTCCAGCCGGCCGCCAGCTCCGGAAATCGGTCCGTCAGTCGCAGATAATGGTCGGTGGCCGCAGCCCAGTCGCCTCTTTGATAAGCCAGGTTGCCCTGCCCCATAACTGCCGCAGGCTGGTCGGGCCAGTTTTTCTCGGCGGTTTCGTAAGCACGTAGTGCGGTCTGGCTGTTGCCGGTGGTTTCCAGGTCGTTAACGGCGGTCAGATAGTCCAGAGGCTCGGCCGTGGCCGGCAATTGCTCGGGCGGGAGCATCACCACGGCCCAGTTGTCGGTGCGGCTCCAGGTCGCAAAAAAGGTTTCCACGGCGTCTTCACGAGCTTCGTGGGTACTGGTGTGGAGGATGATGTTCCGTTCAGCGTCGTCAAAACCCATGACCACCGCAAAGTGCCATTGGGGCCACCAGTCAAAAGCCAGGTTCTGCATCACCATCACCGGATTGCCGGCGGCGACTTCGGTCAGTAAACTTTTTAAGGTGCCGTCAAGCGGATAGACCACCATGCCATGACTGCGGGCGGCGGCGACCAGTTCAACTTGCAGGCTGCCTTCACGGCCGGGGAGGTAGACCAGGTCCTTGAGCTCGTCCGGTTGGGTCGTCAAACCCTGGCTATTAAGCATCATGGCCAGAGAGGCCGGGCCACACTGGTAGAGTTCCTGGGCGTAAAAGGGAATTTGGTCGAGTACGAGGCGCTGGTTGAGCTCAGTACCGGATGTTCCGGCGTTGCCTGTTACTGCCGGGAGAGTGTCGTCAGGCCATTGCGGCCGGTTGGCGCAGCCGCCGAGAATCACCACCAGCACGAGGCTGATGGTGATTGCGGATGCCTGCCTGAAGTGTGATAGAAGCACTTTGGGCATGGGTTGGATTGGTTACCGTATACAGTTAATGAAAGGGTAGATGTCAGTGGCGCATAATATGTCCGTCACTACGAACACCAACAGAAAGAGTACGATAATACCGACCACGCTGTTTTGACCCACCGGCGCTTCGGCGAGCTGTTGCTCAAAAGATGAAAGTTCTGCCGGGGTCAGATTGGCGATGCGTTTTTCCACATCGTCCTGGCTCACGCCCATGGCGGCCAGTTTGTCTTTCACTTCCTGTTGCTCAAGCATGCTCAGAAGAGACGCGCGGTCTACTTCCACACGCTGTTCGCTCAGCACTTCGCCGGTTCCCACAACGCCGGCAACGGCGGGGGAAGCCCAAACGGTCGCCAGCGACATCAGCATGGCCATGAAAAAGGATACGTGTCTCAAATGTTTGCGAATTGCCTGCATAATCAAATTCCTATTGCTTGTTATGTATGAACTGCGGAATCAATCGCTCTTCAGCGTCGCCTCAGTAAAGCATATTTAGCGATTGCAATGTAACAATACATTCAACGAAGAATGCAGTCGGACTCGACGCCGGCAATACCCCCCCTTGCCTGGCCCTGTCAGGACGACTCTGGACGGTAACCAAACCCGGAGCGCGCTCTTGGAGTAGCGCTCAGCCTTTCAACCATCGGCGGCCTGAGCTAAATTAGCGGCTTCGGGAAATTTGCCAGGAGCGGGTGATGTTGGAATCGATCGAATCGGGGCTCAGGGCGTGGTTGGCGCCGGCCTTTTCCGCGCTGCTCGTGGTACTGGCAACCTACATCATTTATCGGCTCGCACTGGCGGCGGCGCGTCGGTTTACTGAATCCGATGCAGTCGCCCGGATCTTTCTGGAAGCCGCGGCCCGCGCTCTGGGGGTCGCTGTGAGTCTGCTGGCCTTGAACGCAGTACTGGAGGCAGCGCCGGATGCTTTGCCGTTGCTGCCCTGGCTACAACGCATCGCTTCGCTGCTTCTTATCCTTGCACTGACCTGGGCGGCGGTGCGCTGCACATCGGCCATCGGCGATGTGATTGTAAGGCTTAACCCTGTACTGGAAGGCGAATGGCGCCGTGCCCGCAAAGTCGAGACCCAGACCCGCTTTCTGGTTCGGGCCCTGAACATCATCATCGTCATTCTGGGGTTCGGGGCGGCCCTGATGACGTTTGAGTCCGTTCAGCAACTGGGCGCCAGCCTGCTGGCCTCGGCCGGCATCGGTGGCATCATCCTCGGCTTTGCCGCCCGACCGGTGCTGACCAACCTGTTGGCGGGCATGCAGATTGCGCTCACCCAGCCTTTCCGGATCGACGACGTGCTTAACGTGCAGGACGAATGGTGTTGGGTGGAAGAAGTCACCGCCACCTATGTGGTGCTGAGGGTCTGGGACCTGCGGCGCCTGGTTGTGCCGCTGCAGTGGTTTATAGAAAACCCCTTCCAGAATTGGTCGCGAAATACGGCCGATATGATGGGCAGTGTGGCCGTCTGGGTGGACTATGCAATGCCGGTGGAGCCGCTGCGCAAAGAATTTTCCCGCTTGCTGAAAGAGGCCCCGCAATGGGACGGTAAAACCGAGTCAGTCCAGGTTACGGAGGCCGCTGAGCGAGCACTGCAAATCCGTTTCCTGATGAGCGCCCCCGATTCCAGTCAGGCCTGGGATCTCCGTTGTGCCATCCGGGAAGGGCTGGTGTCGTTTGTGCAGGAGAACTATCCGCAATACCTCCCCCGGATGCGTGCGCAAATGCTCGGAGCCTCAGGCTGGGACGTCGAAAAACAAGCCGCCGAGGCCTCCCTGAATCCTGAGCCCGAAGGACGCGCATCGTTGAAACCATGACGAAATCGTTTTTATACTGATACAAAGCCAGTGCAAGGGAGGCCTGACTTCAGGTGTACTCTGCCGGGACATCGACCGGTCTCACATGGATGAATGAGGGAGTGCAGGACATGATCTGGTTTCTGGTTTGTCATATTATTTCCCTGTCTCTCTCGCTCAGGCTCTGGCCTTGCGTTCCGCAAGTGATTTTTGGCAGAAAGTCCGGCTGGACTGAAATGGCCAGACCCGGCGTGGCATCCGGGTCCTTCTCCCCTCGCGTTCTGAGGCTCTATCCATAGCTTCGCCCACCCCGTGATCATTAACCAGGAGTGGGTCCGGAAGACTGGTACTGGACCCGGCGGGGCCTTCCGCCCGCGGTGCTGCTCTGTTGTGGTGGGCCATGTTTGCTTTTGCGCTGGTCGTGGCGGCGGCCGTTATCGCTTTATGGCTCTATGCCCTTTACCGGGATCCGGGTTCGGCCAACGATAAGGAAAACCGAAAAATTCACCGACGCTGGATTGTCGGCGGTGGCCTGGTGCTGCCATTGAGCGCGATCTCGGTATTGCTGTTTTTTGGTATTCCCATCGGTCACAAGATGCTGCCGCTGCCATTAGCGGACGAGGAGGCCGTGCGCATTGAGGTGATCGGCCATCAGTGGTGGTGGGAAGTGAACTACCCGGACACGAATATCAGTCTCAGGGACACTCTGCATATGCCTGCCGGCGTACCAGTGGATTTGCACGTAACCTCTGCGGACGTTATCCACTCTTTTTGGGTGCCGCGGCTGGGCGGGAAAATTGACATGATTCCCGGCCACACCAATGTCTTGCGACTCAGGGCCGATAAGCCGGGAACCTATCGGGGGCTATGCGCAGAATTTTGCGGCCTGGTCCATGCCGGGATGGTCTTTACGGTGGAAGCACATGACCGGGAAGGCTTCGAAAAATGGCTGCAGGAGGCGCAGGACGATGACTGACCAGACTCGGAAAAGCGAAGGGCGAGAGACGGAATCAGAGAGCCTGCAAGAGAGTTTTCACCGGGTCTGGGCCAACCTGCCGGGCCTGGGCTGTCGATGAGCCGCGAAGTACATTCAACTTTGCCAGTCTGCCGGATGTGGACAGCCGTCACCCGCTCTGGCGGAACCCGAGCCTGGCCGACAGCCTGGCCGCCGGCGAACACGGCTTGAGCGACATCGACCACGGCCGGCGGGAAACCTTCGGCTCGGACGCTATCACGGGGCAGGTCAGGGAAGTGGTGCATCTGCCTACCAACAGCTGGCTACCGTTGTTTGCTGCGCTCTTTCTGACGGTGCTTTGCATCAGCCTGTTGGTGCGTGCCTACCCTGTAGCGCTCGTGGGCTTTGGCGGCGCGCTCTTTTTGGTTTTACACTGGAGTTGGCGCAGGAATCTGGGTCAGTTACCGCTGGTACCGGCAGGTAGAACGACGGCTTGAAAGTGCGCAAAGAGCCAATGATGCATAAGTAACTGAATTGTTGTGCCAGGGTCAGCCTCCGGCCCTGATGCTGTTGACTGATCGACTTCAACCCTGTGAATGGCCGGGGCTTTCCTCTAATCTTATCGATGACAGTAAAATTTACCGCGAGGGTCCTTGAAAGCCCATGTCTGATAAGTCCCTACGTCCAAAATCCGACAAGCAGTCCATTGACTCATTTATTGATCAGGCCCGTAAGCTGCCGGCCACAAAAGCCGGGCAGGGCCGGCTGATTTTTGCGCTGGATGCGACCGCCAGCCGTGAAGCCACCTGGGATCAGGCCTGTGACCTGCAAAGCGAGCTTTTTCTGGCCGCCGAGGATCTGGGCGGGCTATCGATACAGCTGTGTTATTACCGGGGCTTCGGTGAGTTCAAGTCCACCCGGTTTGTGAGCCAGACCAAACAACTTCTGACCCTGATGAACGAGGTTTCCTGCCGTGGCGGCATTACCCAGATCGGCCGAGTGCTGCGTCATGCCCTGAAAGAAACCCGGGCAGAGCCGGTCAAGGCGGTGGTTTTTATCGGCGATTGTTGCGAGGAGCCGGTGGACGAACTCTGCCACAGCGCCGGTGAGCTGGGTATGCTGCGCACACCGGTGTTCATGTTTCACGAAGGCCGGGACCCGCACGCCAGGGCCGTTTTCCAGCAGGTCAGCAAGCTTTCCGGTGGCGCTTATGCACCTTTTGATCGCAGCAGCCCGCGCCTGCTGAAAGAACTCATGGGCGCGGTTGCTGTCTATGCTTCCGGGGGCGCGAAAGCGCTGAAAGATTATTCCAGCCGGAGTTCGGCCGAGGTTAAACGACTGACCCGGCAGCTTCGCTAACTGTCCACAGAAGGATATTCGCTGTCCCAGTGCTCCTGACTCTACTTATAATGGTTATGGCTGTGGTCGCCTACCTCTGGCTGCGCAACCAGCCGGCGTCACAACGCAAGCCCGCCATCATCAAGCTGGTGGTGGCAGCGCTGGCTATCGTGCTGGCGGTTCTTGCCGTGACCGGGCGCCTGTATCTGGTGGCCGGTCTGCTGGCGGGAATGTTGCCCTTCCTGCGGAGGTTGCTCCCCGGCCTGCTCATGGGGCGAGTGGCCCGCGGCATGGGTGGCGGTGGTGATAAAGCCAGTTCCGGCAACCGGTCTCACGTCAGCAGCGACATTCTCGAGATGACCCTGGATCACGACTCGGGGGAAATGGATGGCAGCATTGTAAAAGGCCCTTTCCAGGGCCGCATGCTGGCGGATCTGGGGGAAACGGAATTCATCGATCTGTTGCAGTATTGCCGCCAGAATGACACCGATTCAGCCCGCCTGCTGGAAACTTACCTTGATCGGCGCTTCGGTGACTCCTGGCGTGATGACGATCCGGGCGCTGAGGGCGAGGCTGAATCGAAAGCTTCGCAAAAGGGCAGTGGCGGTCCATTAACCGAAGAGGAAGCGCGGGATATCCTTGGTGTGGAGCCAGACGCCAGCCGGGCCGAGATCATCAAGGCCCACCGTCGCATGATGCAGAAGCTCCATCCGGATCGAGGCGGCAGTAATTATTTGGCCGCTCGCATTAACGAGGCCAAAGCACGGCTGCTGGATTGAACCTCTGTGACGACCCGGAGCTGTCGAAGCGCTATCTTTGCCCCACAGATCCGGATGAGTGCCGATGCAGTTTGCGACAGACGGGACACTAGATCTTGAGGTCAGCCACGGTATCCACCACCGCGGCGTACAAGTCGCGGGTGGAGGCCAGTGCCGCATCATGCACATCCTGAGCGCTGACCACTTTGCCGTTGGCGGCTTCCAGAGGCCGTGACGCGGTGGCACTGGCCACGACGGTGGGGGCGTAACCCAGATTGAAGGCGCCGTGAGCTGTGGAATTCACGCACATATGGGTCATGAAGCCCGCCAGCACGAGGTTGTTGATGCCCAGGGCTTTAAGCTGTTCGTCCAGATCCGTGCCCACGAAAGAATTGGGTACCTGTTTGGTGATCACCGGTTCGCCTTCAATCGGTGCGATCTCGGCGGAGATGGCGCCGATGTCGTCATTAAGATCATAAGGGCTGCCTTCGCCGCCGTCATGCCGGATGTGAAAGATCGGGACATTGTTTTGCCGGGCAATTTCCAGCAGATTTTTGGCTTCCTGGACCGCTTCTTCCACCCCGGTGAGCTGCATAACGCCGCGCCGGTAGGTGTTCTGCAGATCGATCATGATCAATGCGGATTGCGTCAACGGTGCAGGCTGTTGTTGCCCGAGGCCGACGATGTCTCTCAGGGTTTTCGAGGCGGTGACTGTCATTGGGGGTGCTCCTACTGGATGAACCCATGGATTAAACTGAACATGATTGCACCACACAGGCACGGCAGTCAGATATGATACCAAGGATGCGGTTGTGTCATGCGGAAGGAGAGGACCAGGCGTTTATGCCCTATATCCAGCGTTCCAAGAGTCTGTTACGGCCGGCCCTGTTGTTTCAGGGCGGGATTGTCGTGGTTGCGCTGGTCGCCATTGCTGTCTTTGGCGTCGAGGTCAAGACCGGCGGCCAATCGCCGTTACGCGCACTGGCCCTCGGGTCGCTGGCAGCCCTGGGCATGTTTGTATTGCTCTTCGGCCTCAGTCGGCTGCCGGGGCTCTTTCCTTCCAGGCTCAAACGCCACGCCAAAGACCTGTACGACTTTGTCTCGGGTTTCCCGATCGCCGGCATTGTCGCTCTCGCCGTTCTGGCGGGGGTGGGCGAAGAGCTCTTTTTCAGGGCGTTCATCCAGGGCGGGCTTGCCGGGTTTACCAACAACATAACCGCTGTATTGGTGGCCTCGATCATCTTCGGGCTTGCCCACTTTTTATCCTTTGCCTATTTCCTGGTGGCCACGCTGATGGGCGCGCTTCTGGGCACCGCCTATGCGCTGTCCGACAGTATTCTGCTGGTCATGGTCTGGCACAGCGTTTATGACCTGATCGCCCTTCTGGCTCTGATAAAGTTCCCCCATTGGCTGAAGATCGAGGAAGGTCCGCGATGAATGAAGCACCGGGCGGCGATCACGGCCATACTCAAGCACTTGATCATGCGCTGCAACATCGCGAAGGTCACCGTAATGACCGTCACCGGATCCAGGAAATAAAGGCCAGCAATGATGACTGAGATTCCCAGCCAGCCTGTGGAAAGCATAACCTGCTCGAGCTGCGAGGCCTGTTGTTGCCGCCTTGAGGTCTTTCTCATCACCGATACCGGTGTTCCCGACCGCTTTATCGAGCAATCCGAAGCCGGCGGCCTTGTTATGGCGCGGTTGGATGATGGCTGGTGTGCAGCGCTCGACCGTAGCACCATGCTTTGCACTATCTATGAAAAGCGCCCCTGGGTGTGTCGTGAGTTCGAGATGGGGTCTTATGAATGCCGGGTGGAACGAGCGGAGCATTTGTAAGCGGTGAGTCTCGCAGCTTCAGAGACACTTTCTCTTCTTGTGGTGTTGATTATTCATCGGTTGGTACCTGGACTCGATGATGCAGGGTGTCGGAAGGCGATTCGCCGAAGAGCTGCTTGTAGTCCTTGGCAAACTGGCTGAGGTGC
Source organism: Oleiphilaceae bacterium (assembly GCA_018334495.1). GTDB lineage: Bacteria > Pseudomonadota > Gammaproteobacteria > Pseudomonadales > Oleiphilaceae > Marinobacter. The sequence goes on along the minus strand of JAGXLV010000013.1, from coordinate 28,876 downwards.
CAGAAGCCCCAGTAAGCGGCTATGTCAGCGACCGAATGGTTGCTACCCGGCTGAGCCAGCTGGCGCCGGACCCGATTGAGTCGTGTCAGGCGAAGAAATTGTAATGGACTGATGCCGAGGATGGTGTCAAAACTGTATTGCAGCGTCCGCCTGCTGACATTGGCCAGGGCGCAAAGCTCGGTCATGGTAACCGGAGCGTCCTTACTCTGGTCGATATACTGCTTTACCTGGTCGACAACGGCTCGCCTGTGCCCGTAGCTGGGCGCGACCTTTGTGTTGGGCACTTCGTCACGCAGTAAGCCGAGTAGAGCAGTTATCAGGATATCCTGATGCACTCCTGTGGCGATATCGAGGGTGTCATTACTGAGCAACCGGTCCAGTAGAAATTTTACGGCGTTGAGGGTTGCTGCCGGTACTTCAAGCCGAATATGTTCCTGCAAGGACTTTTGGTTCAATTCTATGCCTTGGGCTGCAGCCGTTATTTTGAGTTTTTTGTGATCGACCACCAGGCCATAAATATCAAAAGCGGAGGGTGTTATTAGCTCAAAGTCGCAATGGCCGGGACGGCACATGACGTCGTTGTGCTTTAGCTGCTGGCCGTTGATTCGGCAATCCTGTTTGCGGACAGGAATGCCCAGCCAGAGCGAGCCGGGCCAGACATTGCATTGTTGCCGCAAGGCCTGGCTGGTGTGTTCCCTGAACACCTGCATGTGGCTCAGGGCGACTTCGTTGATCTTTCCGTAAAAGCGTCCGCCGCTGATCTGGTCATACTCCTGCTGCCAGTCGGTCAGATTCCCCGCATGTTCATTGGCGTCATTCGCTTCCGTCATTGTGTGCCGCTTGGCGACGGCGTTTTGTTGCAGCTCCCGCATAAAATTCTCCGGCGAATTGCCCTGCGTCGGCTAAGACTGCGCCATTTTAAGATCCATAACTATCCCTACTTATGCATTATTCCGTTAATACTTAATGCGCATCTGAGATTTGCCGAAACTCGATAACCCAGTTCAGCCAGCTCTTGTACGCTGAAGGTAGTCAGTTCCTTTTTACGGCGGTGATTTGTCATGAGTTGCCCCGGAAACGCCAGATCGAGGTGTTCAGAATGACCGGAAAATACCGCCACACCCTGGGCAATCGGACCTACCAGTTCGCCAATCTGGCGGATCTGATGGCGAAGGCCACGCCGTCCCGTTCCGGAGACCGTCTCGCGGGCGTGATTGCACAATCTGCCGAAGAACGGGTCGTGGCCCAGATGGCGCTGGCGGATCTGCCGCTGAAGACCTTTCTTAACGATCTGCTGATCCCCTATGAGAAAGATGAAATCAGCCGCCTGATCATTGATGATCACGACGCCGGGGCTTTTGCGGCCATTGCCCATTTCACGGTGGGCGATTTTCGCAACTGGCTGCTGAGCGACAGCGCCACCACCGAGATGCTGCAGACTGTTCGCGCTGGCCTGACGCCGGAAATGGTGGCGGCGGTGAGCAAGCTCATGCGCAACCAGGACCTGATTCTGGTGGCGAAAAAGTGCCGGGTGGTCACCGCCTTTCGCAATACCATCGGCCTTCCCGGCCGGCTGTCCACAAGGCTTCAGCCCAATCATCCCACCGATGACGTCACCGGCATTGCCGCCAGCATTCTTGACGGCCTGTTGTATGGCAGCGGCGATGCGGTAATCGGCATCAATCCGGCCACGGATAATGTCGCCCAGAGCGTCAAGCTGATGCGCCTGATGGACGACGTGATCCGCAAGTATGAAATCCCGACCCAGTCCTGCGTGCTGACCCATGTCACCAATACCCTGGAAGCCATCGAGCAGGGCGCGCCGGTGGATCTGGTGTTTCAATCCATTGGTGGCACCGAGGCCACCAACAGCAGTTTCGGCTTCGATCTCAAGGTGTTGGCTGAAGCGGAGGACGCCGCCCGGTCCCTGAAGCGGGGCACAGTGGGCAATAACGTCATGTATTTCGAGACCGGCCAGGGCAGCTCCCTGTCGGCGAACGCCAACCACGGCCTTGATCAGCAAACCTGCGAAGCCCGCGCCTACGCCGTTGCCCGCAAATTCAGTCCCTTACTGGTCAATACAGTGGTCGGCTTTATCGGCCCGGAGTACCTGTTCGACGGCAAGGAAATCGCCCGGGCGGGGCTTGAAGATCATTTCTGCGGCAAGTTGCTGGGCCTGCCCATGGGGTGCGACATCTGTTACACCAATCATGCCGAGGCGGACCAGAACGACATGGACAACCTGCTGACACTTTTAGGTGTGGCGGGCTGCAACTTCATCATGGGCATACCGGGCTCTGATGACATCATGCTCAACTACCAAACCACCTCTTTCCACGATGCCCTCTACGCCCGAAGAGTGCTGGGCCTGCGGGCGGCGCCGGAATTCGAGCGTTGGCTCAGCGACATGAACATTTTCCGTAACCTGGACGACCACCAGCTCAGCACAGAGGTGCCACCGGCTTTTGCCAGGGCGCTGAAAAACCTGCCAGCGGGGTCTGGACAATGACTGACAAAGAGCTCTCCAACGGTGTGACAGCCAACGCCTGGAGCCGGCTGCGGCAATTTACCGATGCCCGGATAGGCCTGGGCCGCGCCGGCATCAGCCTGCCCACGCGCCAGTTGCTGGAATTCCAGTTGGCCCACGCCCAGGCCCAGGACGCCGTTCACCTGCCCCTGGATGTGAACGCCCTTTGTCAACAGCTTGCCACCCTTGAAGGCGCCGCCGCCTTGACGCCGATACGCCTGCACAGCCAGGCCGCGGACCGGATCACCTATCTGCAACGGCCGGACCTGGGGCGACGGCTGGATGACGAATCAGCGCAACGCCTGAATGCACCGGCACCCGATGCGGCATCAGCGCCGAGGCAGGCCTGTGATCTGGCCATTGTGGTGGTGGATGGCCTGTCGTCACTGGCGGTGCAGAACAACGCCACGGCATTCATCGAAACCCTGCTTGAAGAACTGTCACTGGACAAAGACCAGAGCTGGCGCCTGGGGCCCCTGACCCTGGTCGAGCAGGGCCGCGTGGCCATCGGTGACGAAATCGGCGAGCGGCTGAACGCCAGGGCCGTGCTGGTGCTGATCGGCGAGCGGCCGGGCCTGAGTTCGCCGGACAGCCTCGGCCTTTACCTGACCTGGGGCCCGCGCCTGAACCTCAACGACGCCAGCCGAAACTGTATTTCCAATGTGAGGCCCGGCGGCCTGTCCTATCCGGACGCTGCCAGGCGGCTGATGTACCTGCTGCGGGAGTCCAGGCGCCAGAAGCTGTCCGGCGTGGCCCTGAAAGACCGTACCGACGATAACCTGATTGAACACCAGGGCGAAGCCAGGAATTTCCTGATTTCCTGACTAACCACCATAGCAGTCGTAACTGAGAGGATTTGTGATGTCTGAACTTCATGTGGACAAGGAATACCTGGCCAAGCGCCAGCTGCGCAAAGGCACGGCCGGCTGGCTGCTGCTGGCGGGCCTTGGTGTTTCATATGTGATCTCCGGCGACTTCGCCGGCTGGAACTTCGGCATCGCCGAGGCGGGTTGGGGCGGCTTTGCCATTGCGGCCGGCCTGATGGCGGTGATGTATTTTGCGCTGGTGCTGTCCCTGGCGGAAATGTCCGCGGCTATACCCGCCGCCGGTGGCGGTTACAGTTTCGCCCGTCAGGCCATGGGTCCGACCGGCGGCTATCTGACCGGGTTGGCGGTGCTGATCGAGTACGCCCTGGCGCCCGCCGCCATCGTGATATTCATTGGCGCGGCGGTTGAAGAACTGCTTGGCATCAACGGACCCTGGGTCTACGCGGCTTTCTATGGCGTTTTCATTGCCATTCACCTGGCCGGCGTCGGCGAAGCCCTGAAAATCATGATGGTCATCAGCGGCCTGGCGGTCTTCGCCATAATCGCCACCGCCGTTGCCCTGATCGGCGACTTCGACACCTCCAATCTGTTTGACATCGCGCCCACCGACGCCGCTGGCGCAAACGCATTCATGCCGTTTGGCTGGTACGGCGTCTGGGCGGCCTTGCCTTTTGGCATGTGGCTGTTCCTCGCGGTCGAAGGCGTGCCCCTGGCGGCGGAAGAAGCGAAAGACCCGGCTCGCGACATGCCCAAGGGCATCATTGCCGCCATGATTTTCCTGCTGTTCACGGCTCTGCTGGTGGTTTTCCTGCTGGCCGGTGCGGCCGGCGCCGATGCCATAGGCAAGAGTGCCGTACCCCTGGTGGATGCCCTGAAGATATCCGGCAACACCACGCTGGCTATGGTGGTTAACGTCCTGGGCCTGGCCGGTCTGATCGCCTCTTTCTTTTCCATCATCTACGGCTACAGTCGTCTGGTGTTCGCCCTGTCCCGCGCCGGCTACCTGCCCAAGGTGCTGTCCCTGACCAGCAAGCGTAAGGCGCCGTCTCTGGCCCTGATCGTGCCGGGCGTATTCGGCTTCCTGGTGTCTCTGACCGGTGAAGGCGACCTGATTCTGGGCATGGCGGTGGTGGGTGCGACCCTGTCTTACGCACTGATGGCGGTGAGCCACATCCTGCTGCGGATCAGGCGGCCGGAACTGGTCCGTCCCTACCGGACACCGGGTGGTGTCTTCACCTCCGGCCTTGCGCTGGCACTGTCCCTGGTGGCAATGACAGGGGTTTACGCCTTTGACCCCAGAGCCTTCAACTACACGGTTGTTCTGTTCGTGGTGGGGGCGGTTTACTACTTCGCCTACAGCAAGAGCCGGCTGGTGGCCAAGACCGCAGAGGAAGAGTTCGAGCTGGTCTTTGAAGCGGAATCGGCCCTCGACAACGAAATCGCGCCGGTTGGAGTCAAACCGCTGCCCGGCACTACCTGACCAAAAGTGTACGGAAACCCTGATGTCCGGTGCTGTGACGGCATCGGACGCCGGTTTTTTTGGGCGATCCAAAGCCTTGCCGGGCGTTCCCCCGACTGATCAGGCGGCCGTTGCCGGCTCAAACCGCTTCTGCAACCAGCTTCTGATCTGGTCGGATTCGTACAGCCATTCGTCCTCGCCGTTGTCCTGGCGAATCAGAAGGCACGGCACTTTGATGCGGCCACCGCCCGCTTCCAGCTCGGCCCGGTGCGCCGCATTATGCTGGGCGTCGCGGGTTTCCACGTTGAGGCCGAGTCTGGCCATTTCCTTGCGTACCTTGATGCAGAAAGGGCAGGCACTGAACTGATAGAGGGCCAGGTCGCGGCTGGCCTCGTCCACTCTGGCTTGCTCTTCCGGCAACCGTTCCACGGCTTTCGGGGTGCTCAGCTTTTCGCTGATCAGCATGAAAGGCGTCAGAACCAGTCTGAGTGTTCGAAAAAAATAGCGGATAACAATTCTCATGTATGACCCTTAAAGGCGTTGGAGGTCGAGTGGGAGGCGTTGTCGAATACGACAAACGACCTGCTACTTTGTTCCTTACGATACGACAAGCGCAGGCTGTTCAGATTAAAGTACAGGCCAAGGAGTGTGGCCGGTGCCAAAAATAAGTCAACAGCCGGGGGCGAATAGCGCGCCAACCCTGGTGCAGGTTAGAATCGCCGCTTTCATTGAATCTTTAAGGACATCCATGGCCCGCTTTAGCCTGATCGGCACGGCAGAGATCCCCGGCAAGGGCTCGGAATTGCGCCTCCTCCAGCGTAACGACGAGTTTTCCATCAAGATTGCCGGCAGTACCGGCGAACTGATGAACAGCCGCCTGCACGGCTCGGAAGACGCCCTGGCCACCCTGGCGTGCGAGCGAATCGTCGACCGGCCGAAACCAAAGGTGCTGATCGGCGGACTGGGTATGGGGTTCACCCTGGCGGCCGCGCTGAACTCACTGGGCGAAGACGCTGAAGTAATTGTGGCGGAGCTGGTGCCGGAAGTGGAGGAGTGGAACCGGGGCCCGCTGGGGGCGGCTGCCGGCTACCCCCTTAATGATCCGAGGACTCAGGTCCACATTGGCGATGTAGGCCGCCTGTTGAAACAGCAAGCGGCCGCTTATGACGCCATTCTTCTGGATGTGGATAATGGACCGGAGGGCCTGACCCGTAAAGACAACGACTGGCTCTATTCACCGGCCGGGCTTATGGCGGCCCAGTCGGCGTTGCGACCGGATGGCATTCTGGCTATCTGGTCTGCCGGCCAGGACCCGGCCTTCACGGAGCGGATTCGCAAGCTGGGTTTCGCCGTTGAAGCGGTCACGGTAAGAGCACGCCCGGGTAAGGGCGCCCGGCACGTAATCTGGCTGGCCTGGTAATCGGCGTCTCTGCAGCAGCCACTTTACAGAACCCACGGGTTTTATGGTCAACTGAGACACTTTGATGAAAACAAACTCAAGGAGAGCACGATGCTACTTGCTGAAAAATCCACCGGTCACGTGATTGAAGTACTCGACATTCACGAGCTGTTCGATCCCCTCAAAAGCACCGTCAAAGGCAGTATGCACTATGGGCAGGAAGCCCAGGACCCGGAACACTTCCCGAAATCCGAGTTGAGTTTTCCCTCCGGCGAGGCTCTGCCCCAGTGCTGGACCGACCCGGATTATCGCCGCAAGGAAAGCTGAAACGTCTCTTGAAAAGAAGGCCATAAAAAAGCAGGCACCCCTTATACGGCGATGCCTGCTCTTTAATTGACGTGTCTTTAGTATGGCCGGCTAACCGGCCTGATGTCAGGCTTCCGTTTTTTCCAGAAACGGATAGTCGGTGTAGCCGCGCTCGTCGCCGCCGTAGAAGCTGCCGGAATCCCATTCGTTAAGGGGCGCATCATCTCGGAAGCGTTCCGGCAAATCCGGATTGGCAATAAACGGCCGGCCGAAGGTCACCAGGTCGCAGCGGCCTTTGCTGATCCGGTCGCGGGCTTCTTCGGCCAGATAGTTACCGTTGGCGATGTAAACCCCTTCAAAGTTGTTCTTAACCGCGTCGATCACGGACTCGGGACGGCCTTCGGCGTGATTGCCCTGGAAGGAGTCTTCCACCACTTCGATGTAAGCAACGCCAAGCGCGTTGAGCTGTTTGGCGAATTCGCCAAAGGTGGCGAGCGGATCTTCATCGTACATGGCGTTGAAGCTGCCTGTCGGGCTGATGCGAACGCCCACATTGTCTTTGCCCCAGACATCAATGACCGCCTCGGTGACCATCAAAGGCAGGCGCAAACGATTGGCCAGCGAGCCACCGAAATCGTCGGTGCGCTGGTTACTGCCGCTCTTGATGAACTGGTCGAGCAGATAGCCGTTGGCGGCATGAACTTCCACGCCATCGAACCCCGCCTTTTTCGCGTTGATTGCACCGATGCGGAACTGCTCCACAATGTCGGGCATTTCATCGGCATCCAGGGCCCGGGGCTCAGTAATCTCGACCATTCCCGAGTCGGCGCTGATAAAGGTCATGGCGCCCTCGGGGCGAATGGCGGAAGGCGCTACCGGTGTTTCGCCATTCGGTTGCAGATCCGGGTGGGAAATCCGGCCCACGTGCCACAGCTGCATGTGGATACGCCCGCCAGCCTCATGGACAGCGTCGGTGATGGCTTTCCAGCCGGCAATTTGCGCTTCGGAATGGATGCCCGGGGTAAAGGCGTAACCCTTGCCTTGTGGTGAAACCTGGGTGGCCTCACTGATAATCAGCCCGGCGCTTGCCCGTTGGCGGTAATACTCAAGATTCATGGCATTGGGCACATCGCCGTGCTGGCTGGCGCGTGATCGGGTCAGTGGCGACATGAGCACTCGGTTGGCAAGCTCGGTGTTACCCAGTTTTAACGGTTGAAACAGTGGGTCTGTCCCGGTTTTATCAATCATTTTGCATTTCCTTGGTTTTTCAGGTTTTAAATAGACCAGTCTACTAATTGATGACTGGCAAACAGTGAGCGTTGAACCTCGTTCTCTGAACCGGGCCGATTGTCAGGGCCGGGAGTCCGGCAGGCACTGGTTGAAGAAGACTCGAATGAATCGGTGCATGGGATCCAGAGATTTCACCACCTTGGCCCGCAAAATCGCGCCTTCCCAGCCGGCCAGGAGAAAACTGGCCATGTCCGCGGGGTCAATGGAAGGGGCTATCTCGCCCTGGGCCAGTGCTTCCGCCAGGCAGTGTTCAAAATGGGTTTCCCAACGGGAAAACACGGTGTCCAGACGGCTTCGGAACAGTTCGTTCCGGCCGGCCAGTTCCTGGCCCAGGTTGCCGATGAGGCAGCCCTGGGAGAAATTGCACTCCCGCATGGCCGTAAGGCCGGTGTCAAAGTAGGCTTGGAGTCTCTGCAAGGGGGGCTGACTGTCGTCGTTGAGAATAGCCACAAGGCCGATCTCGTAGTCTGCGGCAAAGCTCTCAATGACCGCCAGGCCAAAATCGTCTTTGCTACTGAAATAGTGATAGAAAGACCCTTTTGGAACGGCTGCAGCCGTCAATACAGCGCTGATGCCAGTGCAGCCAAAGCCGTTCCGGGCAATGAGATCAGCGCCAATATCAATTATGTGTTTGCGAGTGTCGGTGCGTGCCATGCCAGGTAGAATAGACCGGTCGTCTATTTCTGTCAACCGGATCTGGTGCCTGTCAGCTGAGCGGGCTTTTCCTGTGCCTGATCAGCACACTTGTCAGCAGAAGTACCAATAACGATCGTTATAATGGCGTTGTTCTGTTACAGTGTCGGTCTTCCTACCTCGAAGGATTCCGTGGCTGTTGGCTTGAATGACAGCACGACCCTCTCCGATACGACCTTTCAGAGGGCGGCACCAGCAGCATCGCGTGACCGCAGTCGTTTTTTATTCGATGACTTGTTCACGGTCCTCCCCGCGTTTTTGTGGGCTGGAACCGCAAGAGATTTAACTTATGGATTTTTCTTCACTCGGTTTGTCCGAGAAACTGGTTCGTGCCACCGCAGACCAGGGTTACACAACCCCATCACCCATCCAGGAAAAAGCCATCCCGGCTGTGTTATCCGGCAAGGACGTGATGGCGGCGGCCCAGACCGGCACCGGCAAAACCGCAGGCTTTACCCTGCCTTTGCTGCAGCGCCTGGCGGAAACGCCCCGCAAGGGCAAGGGCATTCGCGCCCTGATTCTGGCGCCCACCCGCGAATTGGCGGCGCAGGTCGCGGCAAGCGTTGAGCTTTACGCCAGATACATGCCGACGTCGTCCGCCGTGGTATTCGGTGGCGTCAAGATCAACCCCCAGATCGCCAAGTTGCGCCGCGGCGTCGACGTTCTGGTGGCGACACCAGGCCGCCTGATGGATCTGTACCAGCAGGGCGCCGTGCGTTTTGACGGTGTCGAAACCCTGATTCTGGACGAAGCCGATCGCATGCTTGATATGGGCTTTATTCGCGATATTCGCAAGATTATCGGCCTGCTGCCGACTCAGCGCCAGAACCTGATGTTCTCGGCGACTTTCTCCGGCGATATCCGCAAGCTGGCCGAAGGCATGCTGAACGATCCTGTCCAGATTGAAGTGGCCACCCGCAACACCACCGCCGACAATGTCGAGCAGTCGGTGTACCCGGTTGACCAGAGCCAGAAATCGGCATTGCTGAGCCAATTGGTCAAGCATAACGACTGGCAGCAGGTGCTCGTGTTCACCCGCACCAAGCACGGTGCCAACCGTCTCACGCAGAAACTGGAAAAAGACGGCATCACTGCCGCCGCGATTCACGGCAACAAGTCCCAGGGCGCACGCACCCGTGCCCTGAACGATTTCAAGCAGGGCGAAGTGCGAGTTCTGGTGGCCACTGATATCGCAGCCCGGGGGCTGGATATCAAGCAGCTGCCTCAGGTCGTCAATTTTGAACTGCCCAATATTCCGGAAGACTACGTGCACCGGATTGGCCGCACCGGTCGTGCCGGTGAAAGCGGTCACGCCCTGTCGCTGGTCAGTGCCGACGAAGGCAAGTTCCTGGCCGGTATCGAACGCCTGATCAAAAAGGAGTTGCCACGCAAGACAGTGGAAGGCTTTGAGCCCAGTGTCAGCATTTCTGCGCGCCCCAAACCCGGGCCGTCCGCCAATGGCGGTCGTGGCCCCGGTGGCGGTCAGAACCGTGGCCGTAGTGGTAACGGCGGCAATCCGCGTGGCAACAACAGCGGCAACAACGCCCAGTCGCGCCGGCCGACACAGCGGCGCGAAACGGCGTAAGTACGGCTGAAACAAAAAGCCGCCCCAGGGATGGAGGCGGTTTTTTTGTGCCTGCTATTCAGGGTTGCCGCAGGACAGTTGTCTTGTCTGGCGGAACTGATTTATGTGCCAGCGGCCAGCAACCGATCGACTTCTTGCCGGCGGGGCATCGCCAGAGCCGCACCGGGGCGGGTCACCGAGATCCCGGCGACGGCATTACCGAAGCGTGCTGCGTCGGCCAGGGACCGGCCTTCCGCCAATGCCGTGGCAAGCCCGCCATTGAATGCGTCGCCAGCACCCGTGGTTTCGACCACGGGGCCCGCTTTAACCGCGGGTATCACGCCCTCGAAGTCTGCACTGCTGACGTAGACACCTTTTTCACCCAGAGTGATCAACACGTTAGGTACCCCCCAGCCGTGCAGTATGGCGGCGGCGGCAACAGTCTCTGCCATGGTGTTTACCGGCTGGCCTACCAGCGCGCTGGCTTCGGATTCATTGGGGGTCAGATAATCGATGCTCTGGAACATGTCGCGAGGCAGTTCGCCGCCCGGTGCCGGGTTGAGCAGCACGGGCACGCCATTCTCTCGCGCCAGGGCCATGCCGCGCCGGCAAACCGCCAGGGGCAGTTCCAGCTGGGATATGAATAGCGCCGAGCCGGCAATGGCGTCAGCGGCGGCGGTGACATGGTCTTCGGTAATACCGTCACAGGCCCCGGGTACAATGATGATGGCATTTTCGCCACGAGCATCGTCGACCACGATGCTGGCGGTGCCTGTTGAGCGGTCCGGGTCGTCGGAGATGAAGGCGGTATTCATACCTTCATCCCGATAGATGTTGCGGGCCATGTCGCCAAAGGCGTCGCGCCCCAGGCGGCTGATCAGGTTGACTGTCGCGCCCTGACGGGCAGCCGCTATGGCCTGATTTGAACCCTTGCCGCCGGGGCCCACGGCGAAGGCATTGCCGCGCAGGGTTTCACCCCACGCCGGCATGCGATCCGCGCGACAGACCAGGTCGGCCATGAAAGAACCAAGAACGGTGATGGGTTTCGGGCTCATGGGCTTTTCTCCGGTGATAGTGTTGGTTTTTAAGCCGGCTGCCGGGGCCACCGCATAGGGCAAAGCGCTTAATGAAACAGGACACTAGCATGTTGAGCAATTTTTGCCAGAAACGCGCAATCGCCGTATGTGCATAATCAACCATGTTCAGGCCCGGCTGCGCCTCCATAAACACAGCAAATTCGGTATGATGGTCGGGAGTTTTGACAACACAGGGAGAAGATTCATGGCATCGGTTAAATCGGTATTGGCTGCGATTCTGTGCGCGGCCATGTTAGGGGTGGCCGGTTGTGCCACTGTGGGCGAGGATTTCGCTAGCCAGGGTGTGAGTCAGATCGAGATTGGTGATACCACCCGTGACGACATTCGCGAGATGTTCGGCGAACCCTGGCGCACCGGCGTAGAAGATGGCAAGCGTACCTGGACTTACGGCAAGTATCGCTGGTCCGCTTTTGGCGACGCCGAAACCAAGGACTTGGTGATACGGTTCAACGACGACGGCACCGTATCGTCTTATGTCTACAACACCACTGAATAAGTGCTATCGATTTCACAATGACAACAAGAACGCGCATTGTCATTATCGGGGCGGGTTTTTCCGGCCTTGGTATGGCCATCCGGTTAAAAAAAGCGGGGTACTCGGATTTCGTTCTGCTCGAGCAGGGTGACGACATTGGCGGTGCCTGGCACCAGAACCATTATCCGGGATGCGCCTGTGATGTTCAGTCGGCGCTTTACTGCTTTTCGTTTGAACCCAACCCGGATTGGTCACGGGCGTTCGCGAGTCAGGGGGAAATCAAGGCCTACCTCAAATACTGTGCTGGCAAGTACGATCTGAACCGGCACATACGCTTTGACACCCATGTAGCCGGCGCCCGTTTTGATGAAAACCGCCAGACCTGGACACTGGAGACGGCGAACAGTGTCACATTTCGCGAATTCATGCAGCGCAAGGGTTTGAAACCCGGTGATGAGTTCGACCGTTCCGATGCGGCCTTGCCGCCTTTTGAATCTGTTGAAGCGGACATTTTTATTTCCGCGGTGGGTGCTCTGAGCAAGCCCGCCTACCCGGCTATCGCCGGCCTCAACAGTTTTACCGGCAAAGCCTTTCACTCCCAGCACTGGGACCACAGCTACGATTTGAAAGGCAAGCGGGTGGCTGTCATTGGTACCGGCGCCAGCGCCATCCAGTTTGTGCCGGAAGTGGCGAAAAAAGCTGCCCGGCTGGATGTATACCAGCGCACGCCGCCCTGGATTCTGCCCAAGCCGGACCGGGCCATCAGCACTCTGGAGCGAGCCTTGTTCCGGCGCCTGCCACCTGTTCTGAAGGCCTTGCGCAACCGGATCTACTGGATGCTGGAAGCCCGGGGCGCGGGTTTTGTACTTGACCGCCGCCTGCTCAAATTGGGCGAACTGCAGAGCCGGCGTCATATCCGTAGCCAGATTTCCGATCGCGCCCTGCGCCGCAAAGTCACACCTTCCTATGAATTCGGCTGCAAGCGGGTGCTGCTTTCAAACAACTATTATCCGGCCCTGACCCGACCTCATGTGAACCTGCTCACGGATGGCGCTGACGAGGTTCGGGATAATGCGATTCTGGACAAGGCAGGCAATGAGCGGGAGGTGGATTGCATTATTTATGGCACTGGGTTCCAGGCCCAGAATCCCATTGCCCGGGGCACAGTCTTCGGTCGCCAGGGCCTTGATCTGATGGATGTCTGGCAGAACGGCGCCGAGGCTTACAAGGGCACCACCGTGGCCGGCTTTCCCAACTTCTTCTTGCTGATGGGGCCCAATACCGGCCTGGGCCATAATTCCATGGTCTACATGATCGAATGCCAGATCAATTACGTCATGGGCGCTCTGCACGAAATGCACAGCGGGGGCTGGCGCAGCCTGGAAGTCAAGGCAGACGCCCAGCGCCGCTACACCAGCGCCATTCATGCCCGGCTGAAACATTCGGTCTGGCAGACCGGCGGCTGCAACAGCTGGTATTTTAACGGCAAAGGTCGAAACACGGTTCTTTGGCCGGACTTTTCCTGGAAGTTTCGCCAGCAGATGCAAACCTTCGACGCGACCGTGTACCACTGTGAACATTCAGAGCCTTAGAATTTCCTCAAGGCTTAAAGGCTGGATGCCAAGGTCGGCGAACCTGCCCACTTGGGAGCCCACCACATTGTCTGCCTCCATGAGGATGACCTGATCCCGGGTCAGTGGGGGTCTGGGCAATCTGCCCAGGATGGCGGCCAGCATACGCCAGCACAGGAAAGGCACCGGCACCATCGGCCTTCTGCGGCCCTCGCGTTGCATTATCATTCGCAGACATTCCCGGTAGGAATAAATTCGATCACCGCCCAGCTCAAGATCCCGTCCGCCGCCTTCGGGCATTTCGATGGCACGGCGAACGGCTGCAGCCACGTCGCCCACGTACACCGGCTGCAATCGGGTCTCACCCCGGCCGAACAGCGGCACAACCGGCAGCTTTGTCACCCTGTTGAGGTTGTCGGCAAAGCCATCATTGCGATCACTGATCACGCTCGGCCGAAGAATCGTGGCCTCCTCGAATTCGGCCCGCACTACCTGCTCACCACGGGCACGGGCCCTGACATAGGCGGAAGCGGAATCGACACTGGCGCCAATACCTGAAATCTGCACAAAACGCGTCACACCTGCTTCTTTGGCGAGGCGGGCAGCGCGCCCGGCGCCTTTGACGTGAACGGCATCAAAAGTCAGGCCGGGCTTTTCGTAATAAAGACTGACCGCATTGACCACTGATCTGGCGCCCCTGACCGCCTGTTTCACCGAGTCATCGTCCTGGATGTCACAGGCCATTTTTTCCAGGTTATCCGATGCCGGAAACCCAGCCTTATCAGGATGGCGGCAGGCGATACGGACGTGGTAGCCCTGATCAATCAGATCCCGAACGATGGCGCTGCCCAGGAATCCGGTTCCGCCGAAAACGGTTATTTCCGCTTTGTCCATGGGGCTGGCCTCCTTTATCTTTAGTGAAAATTGGCGCCCAAGGCGGTTTTCTGGAACCTGTCGCCAATCGGAAGATTTGATCATGGTAAGATTTATAACCAGTGCTTGTTATCAGATTCCATCAGTATCCACTCAGGAACAACGAGGATCCCGGCGAATGACGGCGTCACGAAACGAGCCAGATAACATGGAGAAGTTGCTTGACCGCATAGAACGGGCCTCGGAAGGACAAAACCTCGTGTCCATTGATGAAATCATGGATTCGGTCGGACGGCGCTCCTTTGGTCCGGTGCTTATGTTTGTGGGCATTATTCTGGTTACGCCTCTAAGCGGGGTACCCGGAATGCCGACCACCATGGGCCTGCTGGTCTTGCTGACGCTGGGCCAGCGCATTATCGGGCGGCAACATATATGGCTGCCGGTCTGGCTGGTTGGCCGCAGGATCCCGCGATCCAAACTGGTCCGTGGCTTTTCTCTGGTGCGCCCGGCGGCGCGCGTACTGGACAGCCTGACCGGGCCGCGGGCGACCATACTGCTGAAAGGACCGGGGCTGGACTTAATGGCTTTGACCTGCGTAATCATTGCGGTTTTCATGCCGGCGACCGAACTCGTACCCTTCAGCTCCAGTATCCTGGGCTTTGCCTTGATGTTGTTCGGGCTCGCAATGATGGCAAAAGATGGAATTGTGGCACTATTGGCATGGGGACTGGTGATCAGCGTGCCCCTGTTGATTTTCGCATTCGGCTGAGAGCGGCCATTTGGACAAGCTCGCCGCCGAAGCGGGCGCTCATGACCCCTCCAACCTCTGGACAGATTTATGTTATCGGCTTTTTTCGCGACTTATCTAAGCAGTTCGATTCGTTTTTTATTCCTTTTGGCCCCGTTTTTCGTAGTGACTATGTTTCTGGCGCTGACCAGGGGCCAGGCCGCTTCCGAAAAGAACAGAATTATCCGCCGCGCCTGCACCGCTGCCCTGATTCTTGGCGTAGTGCTGTTCTTCGTCGGGCCAATGCTGTTTTCGGTGATTGGCATTACGCTCAATTCCTTCCGGATCGGTGCCGGCGCTTTGCTCTTCCTGACGGCTATCAGCCTTGTCACCAGCGGCGCCCGTAACAGCGCCACCAGCTTGCCCATGGCGGAGCGGGACGATATCGCGGTCGTTCCATTGGCCATTCCAATGATGATCGGCCCCGCGACGATTGGTGCGATCATGGTCTATGGTGCTGAACTGAAAACCTTTTCTTCGGTTACAGGTGGTCTTCTGGGATTGGTGACGGCGCTCCTGGCGATGGCGGCACTGCTTTATCTGTCAGGCTATCTGGAGCGGGTGATGGGCGAAACCGGCCTCAACATCATGTCGAAAATCAGCGGCCTGGTTCTCTCAGCCATGGCGGCCGAGATTGTGTTAACCGGGATTGCAGGCTTTATCGCGTCGACTGCGGGATAAAGGCTGACCCCCCCAATGGGCCGGAGAGGAACTGGCGCGGCGGGCAATAGGCCAAATTGGCCATGCCGGCCGCGCCACTAGCCCCATAACCTTAACCGCCGGTCTTGAGGTCCGCCGGCCGTTCCACCACCTTGCGTTTACCTTTGGCGCATTTGGCCAGTGCCTTGATACCGTCGGCGTCAAAGGCATCGACCCGGATCACGTCATACAGAGCAGTCAGGGCTTCCAGCAGGTGATCGCGCTCGTCTTCCCGGACGATTTTCTGTTCCACCGCCCAATCAACGAGTTCCTTGCGTTCGTGCCCCATGAGCATGTCGATGCCGCCCAGTTCATCCGGATCGCGTTTGCGGATGGCCCTGTGCAGGCGGTCTCGCACAGTCTTGGTTTCGTTGGCCAGTCGATAGGCGTTAAGTACGCGACCCACCGGGTCATCCGGATTCTGATTGTAGTAGGCGCCGCTGGCGATGCGCTGGCGTATCGGCTTATCTTTCACGATGGTGCTGGCCACTTCGGCACCCAGGCGATCGTCGGGAGCGCGCAATCCACTGGCCCCGAGCGGGAACACCAGCAGGCGCATCGGCCAGCGCATGGCCGGGACAGGGAAGTTGTCGATAGCCCGTTTCATCTGGGTCTGAAAATCATGAAGTGACGTCTGCAGACTCCACTCCACCAGGCATCGCTGATCTTCGGGGTATCCCTCATCGTGCCATTGTTTGATCACGGCGGATGCGTAGTAAAGATGCACGAGGCAGTCCGCCATGCGGCCTGACAGACGCTGGCGCGCCTTGAGGCCACCGCCCACCGTCAGCAGGGTGATGTCGGTCATGACCGCAAAAGCGGCGGCAAAACGGTCAAGCTGGCGGTAATAACGCTGAATCTTGCCTTTTGAGGGCGTTTTCGCCAGCAGCCCGCCCGTTAAACCCAGCACGAAACTTTTGAGACTGTTGCGAGTGGTGTGGGCGATGTGGCGGTAAAACACACCATCAAACAGCTTCACTGCCTTGCGGTTGTCTTCCAGGCCGGCCGCTTCTATCTCCTGAACGATAAACGGATGGCAGCGGATCGCGCCCTGGCCAAACACCATCAGGCTGCGGGTCAGGATGTTGGCACCTTCCACCGTGATGGCGATGGGCACAGCCTGATAGGCCCGCGCCATAAAGTTTCGGGGCCCGGTGATGACACCGCGCCCGGCGACCACGTCCATACCGTGGTTGATCACGTCCCGCATCAAATCGGTGTTACGGTACTTGAGCAAGGCGGAGGGCACCGAGGGGCGCACGCCTCGGTCCAGCATGCCGGCCGTCAGGCGACGGGCGGCATCCATCATATAGGTGTAGCCTGCCATGGGCTCCATGGCTTCCTGAACGCCCTCAAAATCGCTGATGGAGCGACCGAACTGTTCCCGGGCCAGGGCATAAGAGCCTGTGGTCAGGCAGGTCAGTTTGCCGGCGCCGGTGCCCAGGGCGGGCAATGAAATGGAACGACCAATGGACAGGCATTCCAGCAGCATTTTCCAGCCCTTACCCACCATGGCCTGGCCGCCGATGACTTTGTCCATGGGAATAAACACATCGGAGCCCCAGGTCGGGCCGTTCATGAAGACGGTGTTCATGGGCAGGTGTCGGGCGCCGCTGTGAACGCCCTCCAGATCATGGGGCACCAGGACACAGGTGGTGCCGACTTCGTCGTCCTCGCCCAGCAGGCGGTCCGGGTCGTGGACCTTGATGGCCAGGCCAATGACCGTGGCCACTGGTGCCAGGGTAATGTAACGCTTGTTCCAGGTGACTTTCATGCCAAGGACTTTTTCGCCTTCCCATTCGCCTTCACAGACAACACCACGATCGGGAATGGCGCCGGCGTCGGAACCGGCCACTGGCGAAGTCAGGGCAAAACAGGGAACGTCCTCGCCTTTGCTCAGGCGCGGCAGGTAATAGGCTTTCTGGGCCTCGGTGCCGTATTCGGTCAGCAACTCGCCGGGGCCGAGTGAATTGGGCACCATGACCGTCACTGCGGTGGACACGCTGCGGGTGGAGATCTTCATGACGATTTCAGAGTGGGCCATGGCGGAAAAACCCTTCCCGCCATGGGCCTTGGGAATGACCAGCCCGAAGAAGCCCTCGTCTTTAATATAAGCCCAGACGTCCTTGGGCAGGTCGAAATGCTCATGGGTAATGGCCCAGTCATCAAGCATTTTACAGAGGGTATCCACCGGGCCGTCGATGAAGGCCTGCTCTTCTTCGGTCAGGTGTGCCGGCGTGTAACTCAATAACCGGGACCAATTGGGTTGGCCGGAAAACAGCTCGCCGTCCCAGTCCACGCTGCCGGACCTGAGGGCCTCTTCTTCAGTGGAAGACAGAGTTGGCAAGCGGCCCCTGACCCACCCGAGAAGCGGCGCGCTGAGTCGATTCCGCCGCAACTTGCCGGGCAGCACCAGCACCAGGCTGACGCCGAGCAAGGCGCCACCGAACACAATACTGGCCAGGTGCCAGCCGTCCAGGCCAGCACCAATAATGGTGGCCAGGGTAAGCACGATAGCGGCAACAGAACCGCTGCTGCCAAGGTAGATCAGCACCAGGGCACTGAGCAGGAGCAAAAGAACACTCATCAAAAGACCTCCTTTTCGGGTGGGCGTTGCATTCTGAAAAATTAAAGGATTACCTTCCGGCAATTGAGACGCGGTTTCAAGTCTCGCATGCGGGCCAGCCAAGGGGGCAACAAAACGAGTATGGGGATTGTCTGTTATCGGTGACAACAATCAGTTGACTGAGAGAGCATTTTTGCGAGCTCCCGGGCGGTCTTTCTGTGTCGGGATGGGGGTTATTTCAACTCTGTTGCGGCCGTTCGCCTTGCTGATATAAAGGGCGTTGTCGGCCCGTGCAATGCAATCATTCAGGCTGGAGCCTTCATAATGCTGGCTCAGACCGATACTGGTGGTCAGGGCTAATGACTCCGGTCCCAACTCCCGGGATCTATGCATTATGCTGGTCCTCAGCCGTTCGGCCGTGATCAGTCCCTGATCCTGGTCGGTCTCGGGCAAAATAACCAGGAACTCCTCACCACCCCAGCGCGCTACCAGGTCCTGATCCCTGAGTTCCGCGCGCAGGGTATCGGCGGTATGTTGCAGCATGAGATCGCCGGTTTCATGGCCGTGCTCATCGTTGACTTCCTTGAAAAAATCCAGATCCAGGAGTAAGAAGGTCAGGGGCCGCCCGTTACGGGCAACCCTCGCCATTTCCCGTTCCGCCAGCTCCACCATGTGCCTGCGGTTGAACAACTTGGTCAGCGGGTCGGTGGAAGCCATCTCCTGAAGTTTCCGATGGGCACTGGTGACAGTCTTTATGTAGAAAAAAGAGAGATACCCAAACATCCCGAACAGGATCGTCAAATTGAAAATGTTGAGACCGTTCAGGGCCTGTTCTGAGATGGGTTGCAAGGGTTCGTCGAGCCATAACCCGAAATTCAGAACGATATAGAAAAGCCACAGCAGAGTCGCCGCAAGGCAGGCTTTGCGGCCGGGCATGGTGGCGAATATGGCCGGGATGAACATCAACAGGTAGTAATGGAAGCCACTGTCCCAGCCGATCATCACGATGCCCAGTGTGGCGTGGCCGATCACTTCGGTCCAGATGAGGGTGATGGCCAGACGGTTCTGTCGGCGGGCGAGGGCCTGATAGGCTACCAGGTACATGGTGACGCTCAGGACGTTGACCCAGGCCAGAATCGGCGAATCAAGGTGCAGGAAAATAAAGAAAAAAGCGACGTCGACGGAGGCGGCAATCAGGCAGCTGCGTTGGGCCAGCCGCCAGAACTGGGGGCGGCGGTGAGCCGCTTGCACGGAACGCCGGCGGCCGGTTTTCGTGGCGGGCGCCCTGGATTCAGGCATGGGCGTTTTTAATCTCCTGAGCTGTTTTTATTGGGTTTGCTGAATGCGATCAACGTCGAATCTTATATTACTAGTCGTAAAACGCCCATCTGTAAACTTTCACTTATGCCACAAGCTGTCGAAAATCTGTACAATCACGGTTTTTCCGCGCCGGCACATCGCTGGCGCCTGACGTTGACAGGTTCCCTTCATTGATTTCCACCGCCAATATTACCATGCAGTTCGGGGCCAAGCCCCTGTTTGAAAACGTGTCCGTTAAATTCGGCAACGGCAACCGTTACGGTTTGATCGGTGCCAACGGCAGCGGCAAATCCACCTTCATGAAAATCATGGGGGGCGATCTCGAGCCCTCAAGCGGGCAGGTCATGCTGGAGCCCAATATCCGTCTGGGCAAGCTGCGGCAGGACCAGTTTGCCTTCGAAGAGTTCAGCGTGATCGATACGGTGATCATGGGCCATGAGGAACTGGCAAAGGTAAAAGCCGAGCGCGACCGCATCTACTCCAAGGCTGAGATGACCGAAGAAGATGGCATGGCGGTGGCGGACCTGGAAGTCCAGTTTGCCGAAATGGATGGCTATACTGCGGATTCCCGCGCCGGCGAATTGCTTCTGGGCCTGGAGATTCCGTTGGAGCAGCACAACGGCCCTATGAGTGCGCTGGCGCCGGGCTGGAAGTTGCGGGTGCTGCTGGCCCAGGCGCTCTTTTCCGACCCTGACGTGCTTTTGCTGGACGAGCCCACCAACCACCTGGACATCAATACCATCCGCTGGCTGGAAGGCATCCTGACCGCGCGAAGCAGCACCATGGTGATCATCTCCCACGACCGCCACTTTCTGAACAGCGTCTGCACGCACATGGCGGACCTGGACTATCGCGAGCTGCGCCTGTTTACCGGCAACTACGACCAATACATGACAGCGGCGACCCAGGCCCGCGAGCGCATGATGTCGGACAATGCCAAGAAGAAGGCCCAGATTGCCGAGCTGCAGCAGTTTGTCAGCCGCTTCTCCGCCAACGCCTCCAAGGCCAAGCAGGCGACGTCACGAGCGCGTCAGATCGACAAGATCGAGTTGGAAGAGGTCAAGCCTTCCAGCCGTATCAGCCCGTTCATCCGTTTCGAGCAGAATAAAAAACTGCACCGCCAGGCCGTGACCCTCAAGGACCTTTACAAGGGCTTCGGTGAGGAGCGGGTTCTGTCAAAGATGAACCTGCAGATTGACGCCGGTGAGCGGGTTGCGATCATCGGGCCGAACGGTATCGGCAAGACCACGCTGCTGCAGTGCCTGATGGGCAAACTGGAACCGGATGCCGGCGAGGTTAAATGGACCGACGCCGCCGACGTAGGCTACTTCGCCCAGGATCATACCGAGGATTTCGCTGACGACGACAATCTCAGCGACTGGATGGCCCAGTGGACCACCGGCGGCGAGCAGGTCGTTCGAGGCACTTTGGGCCGTATGCTGTTCTCTGGCGATGATATTGCCAAGTCGGTGCGGGTGATTTCCGGTGGCGAGCAGGGCCGCATGTTGTTTGGCAAGTTGATCCTGCAAAAGCCCAACGTTCTGCTGATGGATGAGCCCACCAACCACCTGGACATGGAGTCCATTGAGGCGTTGAACCTGGCGCTGGACAATTACCCGGGCACCCTGATTTTTGTCAGCCATGACCGGGAGTTTGTGTCCTCGCTGGCCACCCGCATTATCGACATGAGCGCGGGTGGCGTGACCGATTTCAGTGGCAGTTACGACGATTACCTGCGCAGCCAGGGCCTGATTCCGGGATAATAAACAAAGCCATACTGTTTGCCGATTGAAGCCATCAGACGCCCTGTGGTAGATGTATAGGAACAGTCTCTTTTGCGGTGGGATAGGACATCACTTGAAGGGGGAGAACACCCATGCATCGCTTGATTCGACAAACGGCCGTTCTGGCTTTGATCAGTTTCGTTCCTGCGTTCGCCATAGCGGACCGCCACGATGACTCTGCGGCTTCGGAGGATCTGCGCCAGGAAGGCCTGGAGCCCAAGACGAAAGGCGCCGAAAAGATGGAGGAGGCCAAGGAAACGGTTCCCCAGACGGCCAGCGACGAGGACGAGGAAGCACTGGAGCCCAAGGCGAAAGGCGCCAGGGTAATGGAGAAGGCCAAGGAAACGGTTCCGGGGGCCGGCACAGCGGATAAATACAAGCCGGCGGAAGTCACCATGCATGCCGTCACCAAAGACAGCGTCGGTGATTCCATTGGCAGTATCCGTATCAGGTACACTGATTATGGGGTTGTCTTTGATCCGGATCTCACCGGCCTCACCCCCGGCCTGCACGGCTTTCACATGCACGAAAATGCCGCCTGCGGCCCCACCGAGAAAGATGGCGAGGCGATCGCGGCCGGGGCCGCTGGCGGCCATTATAATCCTGGCGGCGGTGGCCATAACGGCCCCTATGCCAAAGGCCACAAGGGCGACCTGCCTGCGCTCACTGCGGATGAACAGGGCAATGTCACCCTGCCTGTTCTGGCCCCCCGCCTGACGGCCGAAGATATCAGGGGGCATTCGCTGATTATCCATCGCCACGGCGACAATTACTCCGACAAGCCCGAGCCTCTGGGCGGCGGCGGACCCCGGGTTGCCTGCGGGGTCATGTAAAAAGAAGGTCTATTTGAGCCGGATGGAAGCTTGTGATAGTCATGGTGGGTCTCTCTAATCTCGAGACAGGACGTAACAATTAGAGGAGAGCAATAATGTACCGATTCACCGAATATCTGGTGGCACTCGCTTTTATCGGGAGCTTCCCGGCCGTCGCAATGGCACAGCAGGCGGTGCCTGGCGACGGCAGCCAGGACACGATGGAAATGACGGGAAAAGCCCAGGAAAACAAAAAAAGGGGTATGGACACTGAGATCTATGAATTGACGGAAGAGGGCACCGGCGATGTCATGGGCTCTGTCAAGGTCAGAGCCAATCCCCACGGTGTCTTGTTTGTCCCGGAGCTTTCCGGATTGACACCCGGCGTCCACGGTTTTCATCTCCATGAAAATCCGGATTGCGGCCCCTCGGAAAAAGATGGCGACACCGTTCCCGGTGGCGCTGCTGGCGGCCATTATAATCCGGGGGGCGGGGGTCATAATGGCCCCTACCAGGAAGGCCATAAAGGTGATTTGCCCGCGCTTTATGCCAATCAAGACGGCGAGGTCAGTGTGCCGGTTCTGGCGCCGCGCCTGATGGCAAGAGACTTGCACGGCCGCGCTCTGATCATTCATCAGAATGGCGATAATTACTCTGATGATCCCAAACCACTGGGCGGCGGCGGTTCGCGGGTGGCCTGCGGTATCATTGGCGAAAGATAACGACCCTTGTCGGGGCTGGTGGTGGCCCGTCTGGTTAGTTCGCTGACCCACTGAGCCCCTCGTAAGCGTTAAAGCCCACTAAGCATTCGTGATCACGGGCATCAAAGGCGATGTTTGTCATGAAACGGAACGTGAGGTGACTATGGCTACGCAAGACAGAGAGGGCGGTGATTCCCGCCCGGTGGTAATCGGTGCGGATCAGGTTCGCCTCAATGGTGACCTGACTCTGCCCGACGGCGAGGTAAAAGGGGTCATCCTGTTTGCTCATGGCAGCGGCAGCAGCCGGCTCAGCCCCCGCAATCAACAGGTCGCCGGGGATTTGGTCCGGCGCGGCCTGGCGACGGTTCTGCTCGACCTGCTCACCGAGGATGAAGAGCGCGAAGACATGATGTCCGCCGAGCTGCGGTTCAATATTCCCATGCTGGCCGGTCGGCTGGTGGGCGCTCTGGACTGGATCGGCGATCAAGCAGAATTGAAAGGTTATCCGGTCGGTCTGTTTGGCTCCAGTACCGGCGCCGCCGCTGCCCTGATCGCCGCGGCCGAGAGACCGGCCCCTGTCAATGCGGTCGTCTCCCGTGGCGGCCGGCCCGATCTGGCGGGTGAAGCCCTGACCCGGGTCTTCGCGCCTACCCTATTGATCGTCGGGGGTCTCGACACGCCGGTAATCGGCATGAACGAAAAAGCCGCTGATCGCATGAAGTGCGAGGTGAAGATTGACATAGTGCCCGGGGCAACTCATCTGTTCGAAGAGCCCGGCAAGCTGGAAGAGGTCTCTGCCCGGGCCGGTGACTGGTTTCTGGAGCAATTTCGCCACTAAGGCCTCCTGACTGACCGCCCGCGGCTGGAAAACAGTATCAGGCGTTTTCCGGGGAGCGAAATTGCAGGTCCGCGAGCCGGGCATAGAGCGGGTCGGTCTGAACCAGTTCGCCATGGGTTCCCAGGGCCTTTAACCGGCCCTGGTCAATGACCGCGATGCGGTCGGCATTGTTGACCGTGGCCAATCGATGCGCGATCACCAGGGTGGTGCGGTTGGCCATCAGAACCGGCATGGCCTGCTGAACCAGGTATTCGCTTTGGGCATCGAGCGCGCTGGTGGCTTCATCCAGGAGCAATATGGGCGCATCCACCAGCAACGCCCGGGCGATGGCCAACCGCTGTTTCTGGCCCCCGGATAGCCCCTGACCGGCATCGCCCAGCCGGGTCTGATAGCCATCAGGCAGCTGGCGGATAAATTCCTCCGCATGGGCGGCCTGGGCCGCCTCCGCCACCGCCTGCATCGAGGCTTCCGGGCGACCATAGCGAATATTGTCGGCAATGGTGCCGTAGAACAGGGCCGGCGTTTGCGAGACCAGGGCGAAACACCGTCGTAACTCTGCCGGCTCCAGCCGGCTTATGTCATAGCCATCAATGGCGATGGTGCCACTCTGGGGGTCGAAAAACCGCAGCAGTAAATCGAAGAGCGTGGATTTGCCTGCGCCGGAAGGGCCCACCAGGGCCAGAGTCTCGCCCGGTTTGACCTCCAGCTCAAAACGGTCGATCACGGTCACATCCGGCCGCCCCGGATAGGCAAAGGTCACATTGTTGAAATGAATAGTTCCGGCAACACGGGCGGGCAGATGCAACTGGCCCTGTTCGGGAGCCTTGATTTCGCTGTCGGTCTGAAGCAGCTCCACAATTCTCGCCGCTGCGCCCGCCGCCCGCTGCAACTCGCCGATAACCTCGCTCAACGACCCCACGGAAGAACCCACGATCAGGCTGTAGAACACAAAGGCCGCCAGTTCGCCGCCGGTAATCCGGCCAGCCATCACATCCAGGCCACCCACCCAGAGCATCACGCCGACAGCGCCCAGAATCAGAAGAATCACCACGGCGATCAGCCAGGCCCGCTGGCGAATACGATGCCGCGCCACATCAAACGCCTGCTCCACCACCCCGGCAAAGCGGTTTTCGTCCTCTTTTTGATGGTTATAGGCCTGAACTGTCTTGATCTGGCCCAGAATCTCACCGACATAGGTGCCGACATCCGCGATCCGGTCCTGGCTGAGACGGGACAGCCGCCGTACCCGCCGGCCAAAAATGAGAATGGGCGCCACCACCAGGGGTACCGCCAGCATCACAATCAGAGTCAGTTTAACGTTGGTGATGAAGAGCAGAATGATGCCGCCGATCAACATCACCAGGTTGCGCAGGGCGACCGATACGGTGGAACCGATGACAGACTGCAGAACGGTAGTGTCCGTGGTCAGGCGCGATTGTATTTCCAGGCCGCGATTGGTCTCGAAAAAGCCGGGGTGAAGCTCGATCAGGTGATTGAATACCTGCTTGCGGATGTCCGCTACTACCCGTTCGCCAATCCAGGAGACCAGGTAGAAACGCACGAAGGTGCCGACCGCAAGACCGGCAACCAGCACAAAGAAAAGCCCGACCGACTGGTTCAGCAGGGCTGGGGAGCCGGTGACAAACCCCTGATCCACCAGCAGGCGAATGCCCTGACCCAGGGAGAGGGTGATGCCTGCGGTGAAGATGAGGGCCGCCAGCGCACCGGCAACGGCTTTGCGATAGGGCGCAATGAAATCGGCCGCCAGCCTGAAGGCTTTGCGGCGGTCACTGTCCTTGTCAGCGGTGTCGCTGTCAGTGGCGGTATTAGCGGGCAAGGGCAGCCTCATTGGCTCTGGAAGTCATCTTATTTACGCCGCCCCTGACCAAACAGGATCGATTTGCTCTCTTCGCTCACGACAGGGTCGGTGTTGATGTCCTCCGCTTTTTCATACGCCCTTTTGACCGCCGGGCGCTCACCGATGGCCTCGAGCCAGCGCTTGACGTGGGGCAATTCATTTATATCCACGCCATGGCGTTCATGCAGCTTGGCCCAGGGATAGCAGGCGATGTCGGCAATCGAGTATTCGCCGGCAAGGAAATCGTGATCCTTAAGGCGGTCGTCCATCACGCCATACAGGCGCTCGGCCTCTTTGTCATAGCGTTCAATGGCGTAGGGCAATTTTTCCGGCGCGTATTGCTTGAAGTGATGGTTCTGGCCCAGCATCGGACCGAAGCCGCCCATCTGCCAGTGCAGCCACTGGATTGTCTGCCAGCGTTCGCGCAGGTTTGGCGGCACCAGCTGGCCGGTTTTCTCCGACAGATATTCCAGAATGGCGCCGGATTCGAACATGGCCAGCGGTTGGCCCCCGTCATCCGGGCGGCGGTCGACAATGGCGGGAATCTTGTTATTGGGCGATATCTTGAGGAACGCATCGTCAAATTGCTCGCCGGCACCGATGTTGACGGGCTTGATGGTGTAGTCCAGCCCTGTTTCTTCCAGAAAAATAGTGATTTTGTGACCGTTGGGCGTCGTCCAGTAATAAAGATCAATCATCGTGTCGCTCCCAGTCTCAGTCCATAGGCTGTTTAGTGTACAGGCAAGAGGCGGGCCGGTTCGAGCCCCGCCCGGCGCCGAAATCACAGGCGCCTGAAATCACTTATAACCCTGCGGGGCCACCGCGGGAATTCGTGGAGAGCGGCCCGATCGGGTGGTCATGATCAGGCCAACCAGAATGAGAACGCCGCCGACCAGATGAAACAGGCTCAGGCGCTCGCCCAGGAAGAAGCCGGCCAGCAGGGCGCCGTAAACCGGTGTCAGGTACATGAACACCGCGGCTTTGGGCGGGCCCAGTTGCCGGACCCCGTTATTCCAGAAGGCGTAGGCCAGGATGCCCGGAAAAATAGCCACGTAGAGGAAGGCCGGCACCAGGTTCGTGGTCATTTCGAAACCACCGGAGAAAAACAGCAGATCGATCAGATAAAAGGGCAATATCACCAGCACGCCCAGAGCCACCTGAACGGTCAGAAAGGTGACCGGTGCCAGGGGGACTGCCTGGCGGCGCAGTAATACCGAAAACAAGCCCCAGCTGAACACGGCCACCACCATGAGCAGGTCCCCTGGCTGAAAGGCCATGGCCGTCAGGCTTTGCAGTGAGCCGCGGGTCACCACGATCAACATGCCCACTAGAGCGATACCAATGCCGGCGACCTGAAGGGGGCGCACCCGGTCGCCGAGAATCAGCAATGCCAGCAGGGCCACCATGATCGGATTTGTGGCGTTGACCAACGTGATGTTCAGGGCTGTCGTGGTCACCGCCGAGAGATACAGCAAGGTGTTGAACGCGCCCACACTAAAAGCCGCCAGTGCCAGCATGGAGCCCTTGTGTCGCCAGATGGTAGACCATTGCCTGCGCACACCGGGCAGGCCGAAAGGCAGCAGAATCGCCAGGGCAAGGCACCAGCGCCAGAACGACAGCGACACCGGCGGCACCGTATCCACCACGCCCCGCGCTAATACGGCATTGCCGGCCCAGAACAGAGGGGTCAGGACCAGCCCGGCGTAAGCCAGCCAGATGGCACGGGATGTGTTGTTGCCGGACAAGAAACCTCCTCGGGAACTCTGGGCGAAAAAACCGTAG
Organism: Oleiphilaceae bacterium; assembly: GCA_018334495.1. Classification (GTDB taxonomy): domain Bacteria; phylum Pseudomonadota; class Gammaproteobacteria; order Pseudomonadales; family Oleiphilaceae; genus Marinobacter. The sequence continues at coordinate 1,648 of JAGXLV010000013.1, read as the reverse complement.
CAAGAATACAGGATTACGACAGGCAGAGCTCACTCTACCGGGCCTTGGGGTTTCTCGCGAGATTCAGGCCCCGGCGGGTTTTGCCGAATGCCAGACATCGCCGATCAGGGTCACCAGCCCGTCCTGTTCCAGCTTGATCAAATGCGCGAGCAATGATCGGCTGGCAATACCCTGGACGACCGGCGGCACGTCGTCGTAAACCCGGGGCGTCAGGTCTGGCAAGCGGCCGGCGCCATGGGTCCTGAGCGTGGCAAGCACCTTGTGCTCGCGAACCAGGCGGTGGGTGAACACATAATCAACGACCGCATGGGCGTGCGCCATGAGGAAACCATGGCCCGGCGCAATAAACTGGATGTCCTCGTGCGAGAGCTGGCTGAGAGAGGTGAGATAGGCTGTCATGTCGCCATCCGGCGGGTTTATCACTACCGTGGAGCCTTGCATGAGGTGATCGCCGGAGAACAGGATTTTTTCTTCCTCCAGCAGGTAGCATAAATGATTGGACGCGTGCCCGGGCGTATGCAGAACCTTGAGCGTGCCAGCTTCGGTAGAAAGGCTGTCACCGTCCCGCAATGTCTCGTCAGCCTCAAAATCCGGGTCCTGGCTGGGATCTTCCGGCGCTGGCATACCCATTATTGGTGCGCCGGTCTGTTTTTTAAGCGCGATGGCGCCGGGCGAATGGTCGCGGTGGGTATGGGTGACAAGAATCTGGCTGATCCGTCCCCCGGTAAGCCTCAGTATCTGCTCGAGATGCTGATTGTTGGCCGGGCCTGGATCAATAACGGTGACCTGGTCGGTGCCAAGCAAATAGGTGTTGGTGCCCGAGCCGGTCATCATGCCGGCGTTGGGGGCGGTCAGGCGCCGGACGCCGGGCGTCAGGGTGACCGCCTTACCGGGTACAATAGCGGCTACCGCTGTGCCGGTGCGATCAGGGTCAAGCTTGCGAATTTCGTCATAGGCACCGGCGCCGGGTTCGATCCACTGGCTTCGATGGTTGATGTCCAGAGCGGGCCAGGGGTCGCTGGGAAAAGGTTCGGGGGGCTGAGCGTGGCTGTGCGCAAGCAAGGCATCGGTGGTGTTAAAGTTCGCCAGCATTCGCAGGGTTTTGAGCGTGGGCACGCCGAACAGGCGTTTGCCCTCACGATGGTCCGCCAGCGCCTGCCGGGGCGATAGCCAGGCATGATCAATGGTTTCCACGCCATCGTGGCCGGCTTTCTGGCCGGAAGGGCAATCAGCCACGAAAAAACGGGTATCGAAACGCCGGGACGCGCCCGGAGGGGTGACCCAGCGGCTCACGTAGGCCAGTCGGTCCAGCGGCAATCTCAGGTGATGACGGCGACACAGGTCCGCCATGGTGATTTCGCCACGGCATACATCTTCCCGTTCCCGGTCGATCTCACCGTTGCCGTCATTCAGGAGTTTGCCTTGCTGGTCTGTGGCCAGGAGTATGCCGGATTCCTCAAAGCATTCTCTCAGGGCGGCTACCAGATAGGCGGCACCGCCCGATTCCACATCCAGCATGGCGCTGGCAGAGGCATTGTCGTGGCCGTCGAGCCAGGGTCCGCATTCGCCATCGGCGCTGTCCAGGGCGCCGCCGGGGAATACCCAGTAGCCCGGCATGAACACTGCATCCCAGGTGCGTTGCAGTAGC